>CAXUHE010000228.1:0-6109 GCA_964250725.1 uncultured Enterovirga sp.
TCGTGAGCAGCACGTCATGGCCGAGATGCCCGTCGTCGCCCTCGCGGCAGGTCGCGACGCCGACGATGTGGTCGCCCTCGTCGAGCTTCATGGCGATCTTGCCGTTGCGGTTGACCTGGACGAAGTCGGACAGCTTGTTGCGCCGGACCCCCCCGGAGGCGGTGGCGAACATCACGTCGAGCTTGTCCCAGGATGCCTCGTCCTCGGGCAGCGGCATGATGGTGGTGATGCGCTCGTCACCCTGGAGCGGCAGCATGTTGATCAGCGCCTTGCCGCGCGCGTTCGGGGCCGCAAGCGGCAGCCGCCACACCTTCTCCTTGTAGGCCTGACCGCGGGAGGAGAAGAACAGGATCGGCGTGTGGGTGTTCGCCACGAAGAGACGGGTGACGAAATCCTCCTCGCGCGTCTGCATGCCGGAGCGGCCCTTGCCGCCGCGGCGCTGGGCCCGGTAGGTCGAGAGGGGCACGCGCTTGATGTAGCCCGCGTGGCTCACGGTCACGACCATGTCCTCGCGCTGGATCAGGTCCTCGTCCTCGACGTCGGAGACCCAATCCAGGATCTCGGTCCGGCGCGGGGTGGCGAACTGGTCGCGCACAGCCGCGAGTTCGTCCTTGACGATGCCGAAGATGCGCTCGCGCGAGCGCAGGATGTCGAGGTAGTCGGAGATCTCCCCCGCGAGCTTCTGCAGCTCGTCGCCGACCTCGTCTCGCCCGAGCGCGGTCAGGCGCTGCAACCTGAGATCGAGGATGGCCCGCGCCTGGACGTCGGACAGCCGGTAGGTGTCGCCCGCGCCGAGCCGGTGACGCGGATCGTCGATGAGCGCGATCAGCGGCGCGATGTCGGCCGCCGGCCAGTCGCGCCCCATCAGCTGCTCGCGCGCCGTGTTCGGGTCCGGCGCCGTGCGGATGAGGCGGATCACTTCGTCGATATTCGCGACCGCGATCGCGAGGCC
The DNA here is from genome assembly GCA_964250725.1 of uncultured Enterovirga sp. Classification (GTDB taxonomy): domain Bacteria; phylum Pseudomonadota; class Alphaproteobacteria; order Rhizobiales; family Beijerinckiaceae; genus Enterovirga. The sequence continues at coordinate 953 of CAXUHE010000228.1, forward strand.
GCACAACACGTGGGCGCGGTCGCGCGCCTTGCCCAGCAGGAACTTGGTCCGGCGGCTGACCACGACCTCGCGGAAATCCACGAAGGCTTGGATCATGTCGCGCAGCGTCATGGTCTCCGGCCGGCCGCCGTTCAGCGCCACCATGTTCGCCCCGAAGCTCGTCTGGAGCGCCGTGAACCGGTAGAGCTGGTTCAGAACGACGTCCGGCATCGCGTCGCGCTTCATCTCGATGACGATGCGCATGCCGTCGCGGTCCGATTCGTCGCGCAGCTCCGCGATCCCCTCGATGCGCTTCTCGCGAACGAGCTCCGCGATCTTCTCCACCAGGGTCTGCTTGTTCACCTGGTAGGGGATCTCGTGGATGATGATCGCGTCGCGCTCCTTGCGCACGAGTTCGACCGAGGAGCGCGAGCGCATGATCACCGAGCCGCGGCCGGTCTGGTAGGCGGAGCGGATGCCGGCACGCCCGAGGATCACGCCGCCGGTCGGGAAGTCGGGCCCCGGCACGATCTCCATCAGTTGCTCGACCGACATCGCCGGATCGTCGATGAAGGCGAGGCACGCGGTCACCACCTCGCCGAGATTGTGCGGCGGGATGTTCGTCGCCATGCCGACCGCGATGCCGCCGGCCCCGTTGACGAGCAGGTTCGGGAATTTCGCCGGCAGCACGACCGGCTCGCGCTCGCGCCCGTCGTAATTCGACTGGAAGTCGACCGTATCCTTGTCGAGGTCGTCGAGGAGCGGCATCGCGGCCCGCTCGAGCCTCGCCTCCGTGTATCGGTCGGCGGCCGGCGGGTCGCCGTCCACCGAGCCGAAATTGCCCTGCCCATCGATCAGGGGAAGCCGCATCGAGAAGGGCTGCGTCATGCGCACCAGCGCGTCGTAGATCGCGAGGTTGCCGTGCGGATGGTACTTGCCCATCACGTCGCCTATGACGCGGGCGCATTTGTTGTAGGGACGGTCGGGCGTATAATTGTTCTCATACATCGAGAACAGGATGCGCCGATGCACGGGCTTCAGCCCGTCGCGCACGTCCGGCAGCGCCCGGCTCACGATCACGCTCATCGCGTAATCGAGGTAGGAGCGGCTCATCTCGTCCGTGATCGAGACCGGCCTGATGTCGGCGGCCGGGTCCTTCCGGCCCGGGCCGCCCTCGTTGTCGTCGGAATCAGCCAACGCGTCCTACCTGTCGCCTCGAATTCGTCCTGCGTCTTCTAAAGGATTTCAGCCACTTGCGCCACGATGCGCGACGGACTGATCAGTTTAATCCACCGAGGAGGCCCGCCATCAGCCGCATGCGCGGCACGAGCGAGGAGATCAGCGCGTATTCCTGCAGCGTATGCGCGCCGTCCCCGTCGATGCCGAGCCCGTCGAGCGTCGGTACGCCGAGCGCCGCGGTGAAGTTCCCGTCCGACCCGCCTCCCGTGCGCGGCACCTCACCGAGCTCGAAGCCAAGCTCGGCCGCGATGTTGCGCGCCCGCTCGAACAGCCGCCCGACCGCCTCGGTCCGCTCGAAGGGCGGCCGGTTCATGCCGCCCGAGACCCGGACCGACATGTCGGGGCCGACCGGCGTCAGCCCGAGGATCCGCGCCGCGTAATCCTCGCCGTCCGCGACCGTGACGACCCGCAGGTCGACCGATAACCGGCAATGCTGGGGCACCACGTTTTGCGCGGAGCCGCCCGAGATCATGCCGACATTCGTCGTGACGCCGCGGGCGTAATCCGTGAGGTTCTCGATCGCGGTGACCTGCGAGGCGGCCTCCCGGATGGCGCTGCGGCCGTCCGGATGGCGCGTGCCCGAATGCGACGGGCGCCCCTCGACATGGACGTCGAACCGGCCGACGCCCTTGCGCGAGGTCACGACCCGCCCGCCGTCGCGCGCGGGCTCGGTCACGAGAACGTAGGCCGAGCGGCCTCCCAGGTCCTCGATCAGGTCACGGGAGGTCGGCGAGCCGATCTCCTCGTCCGGAGTGAACAGCATCGTCAGCGGCAGGCCGGGGTTCCCGGCCGCCGCGACCTGCTTGAAGGCCTGGAACGCCAGGTACGCGCCGCCCTTCATGTCGTACACACCGGGTCCGTAGAGCCGGTCGCTCTCGACCCGGACCGGCAGGTCGGCCAGCGTGCCGGCCGGGTGCACCGTGTCGAGATGCGACAGGACCAGGATGCCAGGCGCGGACGATTCCCGTCCGGCTCGTAACACGACGTTGTCGCCGAGCCCGTCGCGGCCGGGTACCCGCTCGACCGCGATACCGGCACACGCGGCTTCGCCGCCCACGAGGTCCATCATGCGATTGACGGCCGCCGCGTCGTGAGTCGGGCTCTCGATCTTGGTCCAGTTCGACAGAGCGGCGACGTGCCGGCCGACGTCCTCGTCCATGGGCAGCTACCAGGACCGGATCTAGAACGGGATGTCGTCGTCGAGGTCGCTCGCGTAGCCGCCTCCCCCGCCGCCGCCCGCCATGGCGGGACGCTTCTCCATCGGTCCTGAGCGGCCGAAAGAATCGCCGCCGCGACTGACCTGTCCACCGCCCTGATCATCGCCGTAATCGGACGCGCCACCGCCGCCCTTGCTGTCCAGCAACGTCAACTCACCGCGGAAGCGCTGCAACACCACCTCGGTCGAGTACTTCTCGACCCCCGACGGATCGGTCCATTTCCGGGTCTGGAGCTGGCCCTCGATATACACCTTGGAGCCCTTGCGCAGGTACTGCTCGGCGACGCGCGCGAGGTTCTCGTTGAAGATCACCACGCTGTGCCACTCGGTCTTCTCCTTGCGCTCGCCCGTGCCCTTGTCCTTCCAGGTCTCGGACGTCGCGATGCGCAGGTTGACCACGGGGTCGCCCGATCCCATCCGCCGGGTCTCGGGATCGCGTCCCAGATTCCCGACCAGGATGACTTTGTTCACGCTTCCGGCCACGATACGCTCCTTGAACTGTCGACCCATGTTCGCGCGCCGGGCCGACGCCCACAAGCCGCAATGACGGGCAGCCCACATCTCATCGCGTATGTTCTAGTTTTGTTCCGGATCGGGCGCAAGCAGGACCATGGCGACGGACATCGGCGTCGGCCGGCTCGTCATGCATCTTCGAGGCCTGCGTCGCGGTCGAGAGAACGTGACCTCCGGCGCGCTGACGCGGCGAGCGCGCATCGCCATGTCGGTCCCATGCAGATCGCCACGGCCGGGACGTCCCGGCCGACCCTCCCCGCCTCACCCCCGCGCCTCTGGGTGCCGCGCCACGTGCTCGTGACGCCCGCCGCGCTGGAGCACGCCCATGGGCGCGCCATGGTGGAGCGGGCAGCCGCGCTCGGCGCCGAGGTCACGCGGCTCAAGTCGAACCGCATCTTGGGGCTGCCCCGCCCCGACGAGCCCCGCGCCTACGCGAGCGCCAAATCGACGCTCGCGATCACGGTCGCGAGCCCGGCGAAGCGCCGGCTCCAGCCGATCCCGCCCTCGGCCGATTGGCGCTTCGACCTCGCGGAGGGGTGCCCCGCACATTGCCAGTACTGCTACCTCGCGGGCTCGCTCAGCGGGCCGCCGATCACGCGAGCCTACGCGAATCTCGAGGAGATCCTGGGCGGGCTCGCCGAGTATGTCGGGCGCGGCGCGGTGACGTCGCGGCAGGCCGGGCGTGCCCACGAGGGCACGACCTTCGAGGCCTCCTGCTACACGGACCCGCTCGGCATCGAGCACATCACGGGGTCGCTCGGGCAGGCGATCCGCTACTTCGGCGCCTGGGACGCCGACGTCCAACTGCGCTGGACGACGAAGTACGACGGCGTCGAGCCGCTGCTCGCCCTGCCCCACGCCGGCAAGACCCGGGTGCGCTTCTCCGTCAACGCGGAGACCGTCGCGCGGAAGCTCGAGGGCGGCACCGCCCCGCTCGGCTTCCGGCTCTCCGCGATGGGCCGGATGGCGCGCGCCGGCTACCCGGTCGGGCTCACGATCGCGCCGATCATGGCGATCGAGGGCTGGCGCGAGGCCTACGCGTCGCTCCTCGACGGCGCGGCCGCGGAGCTCTCAGGCGCCCGGACGCCGGACCTCACGGTGGAGCTCATCACGCACCGCTTCACGCCGGGCTCGAAGGAGGTGCTGACCGGATGGTACCCGGGCTCCTCGCTGGAGATGGACGAGGCGGCGCGGAGCCGGAAGCTCACCAAGTTCGGCTCGGTCAAGTACGTCTACCCGAAGGAGACGATGCGCGAGATGCGCGGCTGGTTCGAGCACGAGGTCGCGGCCCGTCTGCCGGCCGCGCGGGTCCTATACTGGACCTGAGCGGCGCTCGGCCAGGACCTCGCGCATCGTGTCGGCGATCAGGCGCGGCAGCTCGGTGCGGAAGGTCCGGAATTCGCTCTCAAGCCGGTCCATCCGACCTTCGATCCGGCTGAGCCTCGCCTCGATCGCGTCGAGCCGGGCCTCGACGCGGTCCATCCGGCCGCGGAGCGCCGCGAGGTCGTCGCCGTTGCGGCGCACCTGCTCGAGGATGTAGCGCGTCACGACCTTCTCGCCCTCGACCTCCTGTTCGAGGGCCGTCACGCGGCGTTCCAGCAGCTCGATCTCGCTCATGTGGCGAGAATAGCACAGTTCTTCCGCGAGGGAAGCGTGCTTCGTCGGCTGCGGACCGACGGATCAGGCCGCGAGTGCGGTCCCGGCCTCTAGCGAGGATCGTCGTCGAACCTCTCCCCCAGCCGGCAGGAGCGCGCCGGTTCCGGTCACGAGCCCGGACGCTCCGTCGAGCGCGCCCGGCACGAGGTCGCGCCCGAGGAAGCGTGCCGCCTCGTAGGGTCCGGGCAGGCTCAAACCCGCGATGGCGTCGCGCGAGAAGCCGAACCGCGCGTAATAGGGCGCGTCGCCGACGAGCAGCACGGCCGCGTGACCGGCGGCGCTCGCGCGCTCCAGCGCCTCACGGACGAGCCTGCCGCCGATGCCGAGGCCTTGCAGGGCGGGATCGACCGCGACCGGCCCGAGCATCAGGGCCGGCCATCCGCCGGCCGAGACGTGCCACAGGCGGATCGTCGCGACGAGGCGGCTCGCATGCTCGACGACGAGCGCCAGCCCGTCCGCCGGCGCACGGCCCTCGCGCAGACGCTCGCAGGTTTTGCGGGTTCGCTCCGCGCCGAAACACAGGTCGAGCAGGGCCTCGCGGGCCGCGATGTCGA
>CAXUHE010000229.1:0-345 GCA_964250725.1 uncultured Enterovirga sp.
CATCGAGGAGGCCGAGGAGATGGCCGACCGCGTGGGCGTGATCAGCGGCGGGCGCATCATCCTGGTGGAGGACAAGGCCGCGCTGATGCAGAAGCTCGGCCGCAAGCGGCTCGTGCTGGAGCTGCAGAGCCCGATCGAGGCCGTGCCGGACGCGCTCGGCTCCTACGGCCTCGCATTGGCGGCGGATGGGTCCGAACTCGTCTACACCTACGACACGCGCGGCGAGCGCACCGGCATCACCTCGCTCCTCGCGGATCTGCGGACGGCGGATATCCGGTTCCGCGACCTGCGCACGGAGCAGAGCTCGCTCGAGGACATCTTCGTCGGTCTCGTGAGCCACCGGAC
>CAXUHE010000229.1:355-6101 GCA_964250725.1 uncultured Enterovirga sp.
CCTGCTGCTCGTCGACGCGCGGGGTACGGGCAGGTCCGAGCCGATCGACTGCCCCGACCTCACCGCGCTGGGCGAGGCCGGGCTCCGGTTCAAGGACCTCGATACGGAGCAGAGCTCGCTCGAGGACATCTTCGTCGGTCTCGTGAGCCACCGGACATGATCATGAACACGCACGCGGCGCGCGCGATCTACCTCTTCGAGATGGGCCGGACCCGGCGCACATTGCTCCAGAGCATCGTGTCGCCGGTCATCTCGACCTGCCTCTACTTCGTGGTGTTCGGGTCCGCGATCGGCTCGCGGATCACGGAGGTCGATGGCGTCAGCTACGGGGCCTTCATCGTGCCGGGCCTGATCATGCTCTCGCTCCTGACCCAGAGCATCGCGAACGCGTCCTTCGGGATCTATTTCCCGCGCTTCACCGGCACGATCTACGAGGTGCTCTCGGCCCCGGTCTCGCCGATCGAGATCATGCTGGGCTATGTCGGGGCGGCGGCCACGAAATCGATCATTCTCGGCGTCATCATCCTGATCACGGCGGCGTTCTTCGTACCGCTCAGGATCGAGCACCCTGTCGTCATGCTGCTCTTCCTGGTGCTGACGGCGGTCAGCTTCAGCCTGTTCGGCTTCCTGATCGGAATCTGGGCGGACGGGTTCGAGAAGCTGCAGGTGATCCCGCTTCTCATCATCACCCCGCTGACCTTCCTCGGCGGGAGCTTCTACTCGATCGACATGCTGCCGCCGTTCTGGCGCAACGTGACGCTGTTCAACCCGGTCGTGTACCTCGTCTCGGGCTTTCGCTGGAGCTTCCACGGCGTGGCGGATGTCGGGATCGGGCTCAGCCTCGCGATGACGCTCGCGTTCCTCGGCGCCTGCCTCGCGGCCGCGACCTGGATCTTCAAGACGGGCTATCGGCTGAAGACCTGAGCGGCTCTTCACTCACCTCGAAGGTGGCCTATTCACGTCATGAGCGACGAGAACCTGACCCACGTGATCCTCCGCGAGTTGCGCGAGGAGCTGCGGCAGTTTCGGGGAGAGACATCGGCCCGCTTCGATCGCATCGAGATCGAGATGGCGGAGCTGCGCGGCGAGATGCGTGAGACGCGCACCGCGCTGACGGCAATCGGCTACCCCGTCAACCTCTCGACAGGCGACATGAAGGCCGAGCTCCACGCCACGCCCGACCGGATCGGACGCCTGGAGCGCGAGCGGGCCTTGGCCTCGCCCGCGATCGTCCGGCTTACGCCGCGACCTTCTCGGCGATCTCGCGCTTCATCCGGCGTACGCGCAGCGACAGCTCGCCCTCCGACGCCTTGGCGAGGAACGCGTCGAGCCCGCCGCGATGCTCGACCGAGCGGAGCGCGTGGGCCGTGATGCGCAGCCGCACCGAACGCCCTAGGCCTTCCGAGATCAGCGTCACCTTGACGAGGTTCGGCAGGAAGCGGCACTTCGTCTTGTGGTTCGAGTGACTGACGAGGTTGCCGACGAGAACGGCTTTACCGGTCAGTTCGCAGCGGCGGGACATGGCATCTTCCTGGTCTGTCGCCCGACGATCGCCGCGACGTCGAGGGCGCGTTCGCCCACCGCGTCAGGACCGCCTGCACGTATCATGAAGGCTCGGGCTCTACGCAATCACCTCACCGGCGTCAAGCTGCGTCGGCATCATCATGCCGCGCGGCGAGGCCGGGTTCGTCGAGTTCCAAAGCTTCCTCCTCGCCTTGCCTCCTCCTCCACGGCACCGCTGAAGAAGTCGCTGGCTGGTTCGTTCCTGAGATGATTTGCTGTACCCGATGCAGGTTGAGGGTCGGACGATGCGCGGACGATAGGATCGGTCGAAGAGCCTGTTCAGCCACGTCCGCCTGGAAGAGCGTGTGCCGTCCGACCATCCGCTGCTGCCGACCGGGCCCTGGCGGAGGAGGTGCTGGCCGGGCTGAACGGGCGGTTCGAGACGCTGTACTCGGCGACGGGCCGACCCTCGCGCCTTTTTCTCGGGCCTGCTGGAGCTGCGGCAAGTCAAGCAGCTCCTGTCGAGTGACGACTCTTCCATCGACGGCACGCTGATCGAGGCCCGTGCTAGCCTTGGCGGTCCTCAATGGTTAGTACGTGAATTCAACAACTCGAAGTTGATTCAGTTGGCTCTATCGTTATCGGCGAGCCATCGGCCTTTGAGGAGTGACAAGATTATCGGAACCGCAATGTGTGGGACGACGAGGACTGACAATGTCATGAAACTGGCCGATGCGATCCTCACGGTGAAGTCCATAGGCGGACCGACCGCGTAGAGGACCAGAGCGAGTCCTGCCGCAAAACTCGTCAGGGGCACGACGATCCGTCTCCATTGACGGAAGCGAGGCCACGACAGCTCCGTGAGCGCCTCGCTGAAGTGCTTCGGCGAGTGAAGCAGGCAGAAGAACAGCGCGAAGCCGATCGCTGGAGGCAGGAACAGCATGCTGGCGAGCGCGAAGAGGGCCGATGACGCCGCATCTCGTCGCGCCGTCTTCCAATACCGCGCGACCGCAATCGACGCGAGAGCGAGGCTCAGCGGCGCGATAGGAAATATAGCGCTCGCGACGGATCTCGCCTCCGGCTGCCCGGTCATTCCGACGAACAAGGCTGCGACGTCGTCGAAATGGAGAAGACTCGGGGCCGTCAGCAACGCGGTTCCGAGCCCGAGCGCCAGCGCGAGGTGGCCGACATCGACCCAGTCTTCCGCGAAATGGATGACCGAGATCGATAGGAAAACCACGAGCGCCGCCACGGGCGCGTACCGCCATAAGAGGAAGGTCGATGCGGCGAGCGCCAGGTAGAGTGCCAGCACAGCGATCAGGTTCGCCCGCGAGAGCGCGTACTGTCGGCGGATCAGCTCGATGTCGAGCGTGCCATGTGGCAAGCCGAAGACCAATATGGCGAGCGACGCCCCGACGGTCGCGATCGGATGGTCAAGTGGCACGCCAGCGGTCTGGAGCACCAGCGCGACGACCAACCCTACGCCAAGGCCTCGGCGAGCCAGCTTCAGCCCGAATGTCTCAATCGGCTGAGCGCCCTGTATAATCTTAACCGGTGTCTCGCCGCTTGTTGACGGCGAGACTGGCGCGGGAAGATGGCTCGTCATGGTTGGTCACCAGACCGGCTTCGTGTCCGGTCCATTGAAACCAGACTAACCTTTCCCGGGCGGTTCTAGGCGGCCCTGGCCGCCCGTTGATCGGCGAACTCGCCCCCATATTCCACAGCCGACTTCCGGACGGCGATGAGATAGATCAGGATGCCTACACCTGCCTTCGCAACGATATCCGCGATCGTATAGCCGATCTGGACCGACGTCTCAACGGTCGCACCCGACAACGACGTGTAGGGAATCATGTAGACGATTGGGTAGAATCCCCAGGACGCGAAGGTCAGCAGCCGCGCGTTCTTGACAAGTCCACGCACGCTTTCAGGCTGTCGCTCGATCGACTGGCCGAGGCCTTTGAAAAGCTCCCAAACGATGTAGAGGAACGGGATACTCGACAGCGTGCCCCAGAGCGCGCGAGTTGCGTTGCTCGTCGCGATCTCGCCTGGATATCCAAGCACGATCATAAGAGCAGCCGCTAAACCGAGGCGGGTGGTTTTGCTGACGGTCTCGCTCGACGACAGTCTCATCACCAGGACGAGCTCGATTAACAGCAGAGGCACGGTGAGGAGCCAGTCGACGTACCTGTAGGCGTCGTTGAAAGCGAGACCGGTCACGGTTACGACCCCGTTCTCCACCCGGTATGCGCTTTCCCAACTCTCGAAGATCCGGAAATAATGGTAGGCTGCGATCGCGGTAACCAAGCCAGAAATCGTCAACGCCGTCTTGTAGGCCGGTCCGACTTGAGCGCGCCCGAACCAAAAAAAGAGCGTCGCTGCAGCCATCGCTGCCAAAGTGAACGAGAACGCATTGTACACAAGAAAGTATTGGCCTGCTGTGAGTAGCTGCGTGCTATTTTCCATTAGATCCTCCGTTCATGGGGCGTTGGTTTCGTGCAGCGCAGGCGAGAATTTTAAAAACACGACGGTACACGAAAATCGAAGCCGATCATAGCTGTAAGTTTTACTGTTCACCAGCCTACACGGCCTCGACCGTTAGATCGATTACACTATTCTACCAATACAAGCCAATCACGAAGACGAGACAAGACCCGATCTTTGCGAGGCGTTCGAGGACCGCTGAGAATCTATCTGAGAAGTTTTGGTTCGTGATCAAGGGGCTGCGAGGCGCCGAAGCATGAGGCGGATCATCGCGAGTCGGACGAAGGCTGCTGCGGTCCGGGTGTGGCGTTCGTAGTCTCGGGCGAGGTGGCGGCAGCGGCTGATCCAGGCGAGCGTCCGCTCCACGATCCAGCGCTTTGGAAGCACGACGAAGCGGTGTCGGTCGCAACGGCGGACGATTTCCAGTGTCCACGTTCCGGTCCGGGCGACGGCGGCTTCCATCTTCGGGCCTTGGTATCCGGCATCACCGATGACCCGTTCGACGAACGGGAAGCTCCGCCGCGCCTCCCGCAGCAGGGCCTCGCCATCCCGGTCCCCCACCTCCGCGAGGCGGGCTCTGAACGTCGGCCGGGTGCACGCGGCCTTCTTGCCCGCATCGTAGCCGGACGGGTCCACCGAAGCCCCCCTTTGAGCGCTCCCTTCGCGGTCTGGCTGTCGATGTCGCCGTCGGCCTACTCCTCCTTGCCTTGCACGCGCCCGGACCGACATGCTAGGGCCTCGCCCACTCGTCCTGTGCCCGATCTGGTGCGGACGATCCGACAATTCCGAGCCACGGACGGGCGGTCGCGATATGGCGGCGCGCCTAGTCGAATGGAACGAGAAACAGGTGGCTGAAGCAAGACGTGGTGCGAAGGGGGGCGAGGCACCGGGCGTGTCCGGCGTCGCCGGACGATATGCCCTGGCTCTGTTCGAACTCGCGCGGGACGAGGGTGTGCTCGATCGGGTGTCCGGCGACCTCGACAGCTTCGACCGCATGGTGGCGGACAGCGACGATCTCGCACGCCTGATCCGCTCGCCCGTCTTCACCTCCGAACAGCAGATTGCCGCCATCGAGACGATCATGTCGCGCGCGGGAATCGGGGGGCTCACCGCCAACCTGATCCGGCTTCTCGCGGCGAAGCGCCGGCTCTTCGTGCTGCCCGAGATGGCGCGCGGTTACCGCGCGTTGGTGGCGCAGTCGAAGGGCATCGTACCGGCCGAGATCCGGCTCGCCGAGCAACCGTCCGCGGCCGTGATGGACGAGATCAAGTCGGCGCTGCGCGACCTTGCGGGGTCCGAGGTCGACGTCTCGGTCAGGATCGATCCGTCGCTGATCGGGGGCGTCGTGGTGAAGGTCGGCTCCCGGATGGTGGATGCGTCCCTCAAGACCAAACTGAATTCCATACGCATCGCGATGAAAGAGGCCCGGTAATGGACATCCGCGCCGCCGAGATTTCGGCGATCCTCAAGGAGCAGATCAAGAATTTCGGCCAGGAGGCCGAGGTCACGGAGGTCGGTCAGGTCCTGTCCGTCGGGGACGGGATCGCGCGCTGCTACGGGCTCGACAACGTCCAGGCCGGCGAGATGGTGCAGTTCGAGTCGGGCGTCCAGGGCATGGCGCTGAACCTCGAGACCGACAATGTCGGCGTCGTGATCTTCGGGTCCGACCGCGAGATCGCGGAAGGCCAGACCGTCAAGCGCACGGGCAACATCGTCGAGGTGCCGGTCGGCAAGGGCCTGCTCGGCCGCGTGGTCGACG
>CAXUHE010000230.1:0-6069 GCA_964250725.1 uncultured Enterovirga sp.
TGTGCTCGCCGACCTGCAGGAACGGCGCGTCCTGGCTGCACTCGATGAAGTTGCCCGCCGAGTAGATCATGTAGAGGCGCATCGGGCCGCCCTTGATCTGTCCGCCGAACAGGATCGAGACGTCGAAACGCAGGTCCGCCTCCGCCAGTCCCGGTCCGTCCACGCTGCGCACGCGCCGGATCGCGCGCCCGATCAGCTGCGCGGCGCGGAACATGGTCGGGGCCTGCTGGATCGTCTCCAGCTCGCCCGTGTCCGGGTTCTCGGTCCCCTCCGACAGAAGGCTGATGACGGTCTGGGACACGGAGAGATTGCCGGCCGTCGTGAGGGCGAGGACACGCTCGCCCGGCGTGACGAAACGGTGCAGCTTGCGATATGTCGAGATGTTGTCGAGGCCCGCGTTCGTGCGCGTGTCCGCGATCATCACGAGGCCGCCCTGGACGAGCACCCCGGCGCAATAGGTCATCGTGTTCCCCTCACGCCGACGATCGCCCGACCGGGTCGCCCGTCAGCTCAGATATTGCTCGGCGATGACGCTGCCGAGCCGGTTGTTGTCGGCGATGAACCCCGTCACGAACTCGTGCAGGCCGGCATCGAAGATCCGTTCGATCTTCGTCGTGGACAGCCGCTCCATCATCGCGCTCGCGATCTTCTGGCCCTCGCCGTCCTGATCGTAGGAGGACGCGATGAGGGCGAGGTGCCGGGCAAGGATCTCGTAGCAGTTCGCGAGGGAGCGCGGCATCTGCGGGTTGAGGATCAGGAGGTCGGCGACGAGCCAGGGCTTCACGCCGTCCCGGTAGACCCAATGATATGCCGTCAGCGCGGAGACCTCGCGCAGGATCGTGGTCCACTGGAAGTAGTCGAGCGTGCCGCCGACCCACTCGGTCTCGGGCAGCAGCAGATGATATTTGACGTCGAGGATGCGCGCCGTGTTGTCGGCCCGCTCGATCGCGCTGCCGAGCCGCGTGAACCAGAACGCGTCGTTGCGCAGCATGGTGCGGTAGGCGGCCCCGTCGAAGGCGAGCACGACGCGCTTCACCCAGTCGAGGAAGCGCGCGAATTCCTCGCGCGACATGGCGTTGTCGAAGCTCTTCAGCTCGAGCCACGCGCCGTTGAGCGCCTCCCACATCTCCGTCGTGAACGCCGTGCGGACGGCGCGTGCATTGTCGCGCGCGACCTCGATGCAGTTGCGGATCGACGAGGGGTTGGCCGGGTTGAAGGCCAGGAAATCGCGCACAGTCTCCTCGTTCGCCCCGGAATAGTGACGCCGGAAGACGTCGAGGTCGCCCGCCGTCGCGACCGCGCATTCCCACTCGTTGCGTTCCCCCGTGTAGCTCTGGGGCAGCGAGACGAGCCGTGTCGTGGCGTCCAGGATGCGGGCGACGAAATCCGCCCGCTCGATATAACGGGAGAGCCAGTAGAGGCTGTCGGCGGTGCGCGAGAGCATGACGATCAGGAGCGTCCTGACGGGGGAGGGAGACCGACCGCGATCCGGGTAGGCGCGAAGTCGGCGTTGAGCGCGGGGCTCGTCAGTCGAGCGCGGACCTCATATCACGCGTCGAGCACCCAGGTATCCTTCGTCCCCCCGCCCTGGCTCGAATTCACGACGAGCGAGCCTTCCTTGAGCGCGACCCGGGTGAGGCCGCCCGGCACGATGCGCATCTCGTCCGCGCCCGTGAGCACGAAGGGGCGCAGGTCGACGTGCCGCGGCGCGACGCCCGACGCCACGAAGGTCGGGCAGGTCGAGAGCGAGAGCGTCGGCTGCGCGATGAAGTTGTCGGGATTGTGCTTCAGCTTGCGGGCGAAATCGTCGATCTCGCGCTTCGTGGCGTGCGGCCCGACCAGCATCCCGTACCCGCCCGAGCCGTTGACCTCCTTGACCACGAGCGTGGACAGGTTGTCGACCACGTAGGAGAGCGACTCCGCCTCGCGGCACCGCCAGGTCGGCACGTTCTTGAGGAGTGCCTCCTCGCCCGTGAAGAAGCGAACGATCTCGGGCATGTATGTGTAGACGGCCTTGTCGTCCGCGATGCCGGTGCCGACCGCGTTCGCCAGCGTGACGTTGCCGGCCCGGTAGGCCGCCATCAGGCCGGGGACGCCCAGCGCCGAATCCGGCCGGAACACGAGGGGGTCGAGGTAGTCGTCGTCGATGCGGCGGTACAGGACGTCGACGCGCTTCGCGCCGCGGGTCGTTCGCATGTAGACGACGTCGTCGCGCACGAAGAGGTCGGACGCCTCGACGAGCTCGACGCCGAGCTTGTCGGCCAGGAACGAGTGCTCGTAGAAGGCCGAGTTGTACCGCCCCGGCGTCAGCAGCGCGACCACCGGGTCGTGCTCGCTCGTCTCGGGCGAGACGGATTGCAGCGTCGAGAGCAACGCTTCCGGGTAGTTCTCCACCGGCGCGACGCGATGATTCGTGAACAGCTCGGGGAAGAGCCGCATCATCACCTCGCGGTTCTCGAGCATGTAGGAGACGCCCGACGGCGTGCGCGCGTTGTCCTCCAGCACGAAGAACTCGTTCTCGTCGACGCGCACCATGTCGATGCCCGCGATGTGCACGTAGATCCCGTGCGGGACCTTCACGTCCTTCATCTCCAGGCGGTAATGCGGGTTGCGCAGGATGAGGTCGGCCGGCACGATGCCCGCCCTGATGCACTCCTGCGGGCCGTAGATGTCGGCGAGGAACGCGTTCAGGGCGGTCACGCGCTGCTTCAGCCCGCTCTCCAGCACGCTCCACTCGGACTTCATCAGCACGCGCGGGATGATGTCGAACGGGATCAGGCGCTCGGAGGACTCGTTGTCGCCGTAGACCGCGAAGGTGATGCCAATCTTGCGGAAGAACAGCTCGGCCTGGCTCCGGCGCGTGTCGAAGAAGGCGGACGGCGTCTCGTCCAGCCAGCGACGCAGCGTCTCGTAGGCGGAGCGGACAGACGCGGCCTCGCCGGGCCCGCCTTGCATCTGACCGCCATGCATCCCGCCACCATGCATCTCGTCGAAGGCCAGTCTCACGCGCGCGTTCTCCGGTGCACTTGCGGAGTGTAGAGGCAAATCGCGTTCCAGCAATCGAACCAAAGGACGGTTGCGCCGGCGCCCCGATCAGATCAGGCGCAAGCCCTTCAGGCTCGCATGCCCGTCCCGCCCCACGATGATATGATCGTGGACCGCGATCCCCAGGGGCTTGGCGACCTCCACGATCTGGCGCGTCATCGCGATGTCCGCCTGCGACGGCGTCGGATCGCCGGACGGGTGATTGTGGACGAGGATCACGGCCGTCGCGCCGAGCTCGAGCGCGCGCTTGACCACCTCGCGCGGGTAGACCGGCGTGTGATCGACGGTTCCCGTCTGCTGCACCTCGTCCGCGATGAGCGTGTTGCGCTTGTCGAGGAACAGGAGCCGGAACTGCTCGGTCTCGGCGAACGCCATCGTGGTGCGGCAATATTCGATGACTGTGCTCCAGGACGATAGGGCGGGCCGCTTCGCGACCGCGCCGCGCGCAAGCCGGTGCGCGCAGGCCTCGACGATCTTGAGATCGAGGACGACGCTGTCGCCGATCCCGTCGATCTCGCGCAGCCGCCCGCGCGGTGCCGCCAGGACTTCCGCAAAGCTGCCGAACTGCCGGATCAGCGCCTTCGCGACCGGCTTGACGTCGCGGCGCGGGATCGAGCGGAACAGCACGAGCTCGAGGAGCTCGTAATCCGGCATACCGTCGCTGCCGGCCTCGGCGAACCGGGCGCGCAGCCGTTCGCGATGCCCGAGATAGTGCGGATCGTCCGCGTCCGCTCTCAAGGCGCGACGGCGTAGGGCGGCCGATGATGGCCGTTCGGCGAGTACGTGAAGACCTCGACGCCGCTCTCCGTGACGCCGACCGTGTGCTCGAACTGCGCGGAGAGCGAACGGTCCCGCGTGACGGCGGTCCACCCGTCCGACAGCACCTTCACCTGCGGCCGCCCGAGATTGATCATCGGCTCGATCGTGAAGATCATGCCGGGCCGCAGCGGCACGTCGTAGCTCGCCTCCACATAATGCAGGATGGTCGGCGCGTCGTGGAAGACGCGTCCGACCCCGTGGCCGCAGAAGTCGCGCACGACCGAGCAGCGCTCCCGCTCGGCATGGCTCTGGATCGCGGCCCCGATCGCGTTGGTGGTCCGGCCGGGCATGACCGCCTGGACGCCGCGCATCAGGCAGTCATGCGTCACGTCGCAGAGCCGGGCCGCGCGCCGCGGCACCTCGCCGACGAAGAACATGCGGCTCGAATCGCCGTACCAGCCGTCGAGGATGAGCGTGATGTCGATGTTCAGGATGTCACCGTCCCGCAGCGGCTTGTCGTTCGGGATGCCGTGACAGACCACGTGATTGATCGAGGTGCAGATCGACCGGGGATAGCCGCGATAGAGCAACGTCGCAGAATAGGCGCCGTGGTCGCGCGCGAAGGCGACGATCTCGTCGTCCAGCGCCTGCGTGGTGACGCCCGGGCGCACGTGCTCGACGAGCAGGTCCAACGCTTCGGCCGTCAGGCGCCCCGCGCGTCGCATCCCCTCGAAGCCCTCGGGCCCGTGGATCGGCGCATCGGCGGCCCGCCGCCGGTCGATCAGGCTGGTGTCGTCTTGACTCATCGCGTGATGGTTTAGCCGCAGCGCGGCATCGTGCAAGCGTCCGCGAGGGCCTGCCAGGGTTGCGGCCCGCTCGGGCCGGTGCGAATAGCGGACCGAAGCGGGAGCGGGGATGCACGGGTCGGCAGCCAGGCGAGCCAATCATGACGAGGATGCGGCGCCGTTCGGCGTGTACGCGCCGACAGGGTTGGTCAGGTCCGCCGTCGCGGCGACGCGACGGCTCAGGGCGACTTGGATCAATCGCCGGCTGACCAACATCGTGCGGCGATTGGCCATCCTCCGCCTGCGGGGACGGCCGGTCGACGTCGAGGCGCTGGGCTTCCGGATGCGGCTCCTGCCGTATCGCAACATCTGCGAGAAGCGGATGCTGTTCTCGCCGCAGAACTTCGATCCCCGCGAACTGGCGATCCTGGAGTCCCGGCTGCGGCCAGGCTTCGTGTTCATCGATGTCGGGGCGAATGTCGGGGCCTACTCGCTGTTCGTCGCCTCGCGGACGGACGGGTCGGCCCGGATCCTCGCGGTCGAGCCGCAGCCCGACATCTTCAACCGCCTCGTCTACAATGTGGGCCTCAACGCCTTCGCGACGATCAAGGCGATCGAGTGCGCGGTGGCGGACAAGCCGGGCGAGGTCACGCTCTTCCTGGACGCGCAGAACAGCGGCGAATCGAGCGTGAAGATCGTGGGGTCCGGCGGCGCGACCCCGCTGCGCGTCATGGGCCGCACGCTGCTCGACCTCGTCCAAGAGGAGGGCTATGGCCGGCTCGACGCCGTGAAGCTCGATGTCGAAGGCGCGGAGGACATCGTGCTCGGTCCTTTCTTCGAGACCGCCGACGCGGCGCTTCATCCCGGCCTCCTCATCGTCGAGAACGCGCTCAAGCAGTGGCAGATCGATCTGCCGGCGCTCCTCGTCGGGCGCGGTTATCGCCTCGTGGCCGAGACGCGCCTGAATTTCATCTACGAGCGGGTCGCAGGTCCGACCGCCTGATACGGGAACACACGCGATGCCGACCGAAACCGTGAGCGCCGCGATCCTCGTCATCGGGGACGAGATCCTGTCCGGGCGCACGAAGGACAAGAACATCGGCTACATCGCCGAGTACCTGACGGGGATCGGGATCGACCTGCGCGAGGTGCGGGTGGTGCCGGACATCGAGGTGGAGATCGTGGACGCGGTGAATGCGCTTCGCCATCGCTACACCTACGTGTTCACGACGGGCGGCATCGGCCCGACCCACGACGACATCACGGCGGATTGCATCGCGAAGGCTTTCGGGGTCTCGATCGACGTCGATCAACGCGCGGTCGAGATGATGCTGCAGCGCATCAAGCGGGAGGACCTGAACGAGGCGCGCCTCCGGATGGCTCGCATCCCGGCGGGCGCCGAACTCGTCGAGAACCCGATCTCGCGCGCGCCGGACAACGCCGCCGTCACGCCGAACACCGGGATCAGCTTGCCCAGCGC
>CAXUHE010000231.1:0-6054 GCA_964250725.1 uncultured Enterovirga sp.
CGCGCGACGAGCGGCGCGAACACGAACAGCCCCCACATGCCGTAGATGATGGATGGGACCGCCGCGAGCAGCTCGACCGCCGTCGCGATCGGGGTCTTCAGCCAGCGCGGCGAGAGCTGGGTCAGGAAGATCGCGATGCCGATCGAGATCGGCACGCCGACCACGATCGCGATCACGGCCGACATCAGCGTGCCGGCGATGGCAGGCCAGGCGCCGTAGCGGTCCGCCCCGACGTTCCAGGACGAGCCCGACAGGAAGCCGAGGAAGCCGAACTCGCGGAAGGCCGGCCAGCCGCCGACCACCATGGAGCCGAGGATGCCCGCGAGCACCAGGAGCACGAGCATCGCGCTCGCGAAGTTCAGCGCCCGGAAGACCGCGCCGGTGCCGGAGCTCTTGCGGCGCGGCGCGCCCGTCTTCGCGTAATCCATGACGCGGTCCGTACTCGCGACGAGCGACATGAAGCTAGCCCTGACAGCGTGTTCGAGGATTGCGGCAACAGACCTGCGTCATGCTGAGGAGCGGCCGGAGGCCGCGTCTCGAAGCACGCACCACCGTCGTGCGTCCCCGGATCAAGTCCGGGGCAGGCTCTTCGAGACGCCCGCTTCGCGAGCTCCTCAGGATGACGAATGCGGGGCGCAGCATGTACAACGCCCCGCACCAAATCACTGCGTCTTCACGTCCTTGAAGGCCGCCGCGCGGATGTCGTCCTCGACCTTCGCGGGCAGCGCCACGTAGTCGAGACCCTCGGCGAGCTTGCCGCCGCTCTTGAACGCCCATTCGAAGAACTTGACCACCTCGGCGGCGCGCTTCGGGTCCTTCGGCTCACGCGGGATCAGCACGAAGGTCGGGGCCGTGATAGGCCAGGACTTGGCGCCGGGCTGGCTCGTCAGCGAGATGCCCATGCCGGGCTGCGAGGACCAGTTCGCGCCGGCCGCCGCCGCCTCGAAGGCCGCGGCGTCCGGACCGACGAACTGGCCGTCCTTGTTCTTCAGCATCGTGGTCGCGAGCTTGTTCTGCTTCGCGTAGGCGTACTCGACGTAGCCGATCGCGTTCGGCACCTGCTTCACGGTCGCGGTCACGCCCTCGTTGCCCTTGCCGCCCTGGCCGACCGGCCAGTCGAGGGTCGTGCCGGCGCCCAGCGCCTTCTGGAAGGCGGGCGAGCTCTCCGACAGGTAGGTCGTGAAGATGTTCGTCGTGCCGGACGCGTCCGAGCGGTAGACCGGCGTGATGTTCGCGTCCGGCAGCTTCACGCCGCCGTTCAGCGCCGCGATCTTCGGGTCGCTCCACTTCTTCACAGTGCCCGCGTAGATCTCGGCCAGGACGTCGCCCGTCAGCTTCACCTGACCGGCCTCGATCCCTGAGATGTTCACCACCGGCACGACGCCGCCGAGCACGGTCGGGAACTGCACGAGCCCCTCGCTCTTCAGCTCGTCGCCCTTCAGCGGCGCGTCGGTCGCGCCGAAATCGACGGTGCGCGCCTTGATCTGGCGGATGCCGCCGCCCGAGCCGATCGACTGGTAGTTCACGCTGACGCCGGTCGCGGCCTTATAGGCCTCGGCCCATTTCGCGTAGACCGGAAAGGGGAAGCTCGCGCCCGCCCCCGTGATCTCCTGCGCGGACGCGCTGCCGGCGCAAACCCCGCCGGACAACGCCGCGATGCAGGCCGCCGTCAGGATGGAAATCCGTTTCATGCCAAACCTCCGTGGACCCGAGCCGGCGTACCTCGCCGCTCGCCCCGCCACTTGGCGAGAGCCCTACCCGGCCCACGGCAGCAGCCATATGACGCTTGCGTGACGGTTGCGTGACACGGCCGGCGTTTAGGGGCTGAACACCAGGACCACGAACACGCAGAAGAGCGAGAGGTGCACCGCGCCCTCCAGCATCGTGGTCCGCGGCCCGGAGAACGTGAGCGTGTTCAGAAACAGCGTGATCGCCAGGAGGATCATGTTGGCGGGCGACAGGCCGAGCACGACGTCCTGCCCGGTCGCGAGCCCGATGACGAGCACCGCCGGCACGGTCAGCCCGAGCGTGGAGGCGGCGGCCCCGAGACAGAGGTTGATCGCGCGCGTGAGATGGTTCGCCGAGACGGCCCGGATGGCGGAGATCGCCTCCGGGGTCAGCACGACGACAGCGATGATGATGCCGCCGAGCGCGGTGGGCGCGCCGAGCCCCTCGATGCCGGCATCGAGCAGCTTCGCGAGGCTCTTCGACAGGATGACGATCGGGAGGATGTTCGCCAGGAGGAGCGCGAACAGCCGCCCGCTCGAGGCCCGCGACGCCGGCCCGTGCGGGGTGGCGGCCTCGGCGGGCGCGCTCTCCTCCTCCCCCACCGGCCTGAAGAAGCCCTCGTGCCGGCCCGTCTGGAGCCAGAGGAACAGGCCGTAGAGCGCGATCGTGAAAGCCGAGAAGAAGATCGACTGGACGCGCGACAGCGTGCCGGCCTCGGTCGAGGTCGTGAAGTTCGGCAGCACCAGCGCGATCATGGTGAGCGGCAGGATGACCGCGAGATACGCGCTCGCGCCCTGCAGGTTGTAGCTCTGCTGGTGGTGGCGCAGGCCGCCGATGAGCAGGCCGAGCCCCACGACGCCGTTGAGGACGATCATCAGGACGGCGAACATCGTGTCGCGCCCGAGCGTCGGGACGCCCTTCGAGCCCAGCATCACGGCCGAGATCAGCGCCACCTCGATGATCACGATCGACAGTGTGAGGATCAGCGTGCCGAGCGGCTCGCCCAACGCCTCGGCCAGCTCCTCCGCCTCGTGCACCACCCCGAAGGCGGACCAGACCACGATCCCGAGGAGCCACGCGAACACGGCGGCCCCGAACCAGACCTGGCCGGAGAGGGTCGCCGCGCCGAGGAGCACGGCCGCGACGGTCAGCCAGGCGAGGAGAAGGCGGGTCCAGGAGAGAGTCATGCCGGTGTCGTTAGCCAGCGATTCGGGTCTTGTCGCGACGGGTCCGGCTTGTCATCCGTGGCAATCGACTACGCATATTGGTCGGTCGGCTCCCGTTCCTGGTGTGGGTAGCGCAAAGGCTCGGGCGAGGAGCGCGGGAACCCTCTCCCCGAGGGGGAGAGGGCAGGGTGAGGGGGAAGCGCCCTTTCCGGACAACGCGCTCCCCCTCACCCGGTCGGCTCACGCCGACTCGACCTCTCCCCCTCGGGGAGAGGTGTCCCGCGCTCTACGCCCATATGCGATAGCCCTGCCGCCTCGGGGAGAGGGTTCCCCGCGCTCAGTCCGAGAGCGCGACCGCGACCGCCGGGAACCGGATGTCGATGCGGGTGCCCTGCCCCCGCTCGCTCGCGATCGTGAGCCGGCCGCGGTGCCGGCCCACGATGTGCTTGACGATCGCCAGGCCGAGCCCGGTGCCGCCCTTGGCGCGGCTCTCCGCGACGTCGACGCGGTAGAAGCGCTCGGTCAGGCGCGGGATGTGCTCGCCCGCGATGCCGGGGCCGTCATCTGCGACGGACAGCGTGACGAGGCCCGGCTCCGCGCGGCCGATCGCGACCCGGACGGACCCGCCCTCGCGCCCGTACTTGATCGCGTTCTCGACGAGGTTCTCGACGAGCCGCAGCAGTTCGTCGCGGTCGCCGAGCATCATCGCGGGAGAGTCCGCCCCCGTGATCGCGATCGAGGTGGCGCGGGCGCGGGCGAGCGGGGCCATGATCTCCACCATGTGGGCCGTCGTCTCCGCGAGGTCGATCGGCTCGGCGGGCGCGAGGTGCTCCTTGCGCTCCACTTGCGAGAGCCGCAGCAGGTCGTCGATGAGGCGGGTCATCCGGCCGGCCTGCGCGTGCATGATGTCGAGGAAGCGCTCGCGCGCGGTCGGGTCCTCGCGGGCGGGCCCGCGCAGCGTGTCGATGAAGCCGACGAGCGAGGCCAGCGGGGTGCGCAGCTCGTGGCTGACATTCGCCACGAAATCGACGCGCATCGTCTCCGTCCGGCGCTCGTCCGAGAGGTCGCGGAAGAAGAGCGCGACCACGGGCTCGCCCTGCCCCGCCTCCGCCGCCCAAGACCGCAGGCGGACCTCGTGGACCGGCTCGCCGGGTCCGCGTCCGCCATACTCGACTCGGGCCGCCTCTCCCGACGCGAGCACCGCCGTCACCGCATCGAGCACCTGGGGGGCGCGCAGCGCGAAGGAGAGCGGGAACCGGTCCTGGAGGCCGGGCAGGAGGCGGCGCGCCTCCGGGTTCGCCTCGACCACGATCCCACGCCGGTCGAGGAGGATGACCGGGTCGGGGAAGATGGTCGCCGAGGAGGACGAGGTCAGCGCGCCGGAGCCGTCGGGCGCGGAGCCGTCCGCATCGGCCCGGCGCCGGGGCCAGAGCGCGCAAACGAGGACGGCCGCGATCCCGGCGAGCGCCGCCGCAGGGTCGATCCCGCCGCGCCAGGCCGACACGCCGAGGATCGCCCCGGCCGCGAGCAGCGCTCCGCCGACGGGCCCGCGCCGCCATGTCCGGTCCCCGGACCCGCCCCACGCCATGCGCCGCCCCCGATCCCGCCCGCTGATAGCGGAGACGACCCCCGCCGCGCCAGCCGATGGCGGGCACGCAGGTGGAACGGCGCCGCCGATCCGAGGTAGAACCGGGCGAGCCCTCCCTGAACCCGGCGCCCCCGAGATGACGTCCCCACGCGAATACGAGCTGAAGCTCGACCTCTCCGCCGATGACGCGGCGGCCCTGGCGGCGCGGGGGCTCGGGGGTCGGGCCAAGGCGGGGCGGTCGCGCCGGCTCGTCAGCGTCTACTACGACACGCCCGAGGGCCGGCTGCGCGAGCATGGCCTGACCCTGCGCATCCGCGACACCGGCGAGGGCTTCCTCCAGACCGTGAAGGCGGCGGACGGGGCCGGGGCGGGCCTGTTCGACCGGGGCGAGTGGGAGCGCCCGGTCGACGGCGACGAGCCGGACCTGGCGGCCGCCGAGGGCAGCCCGCTCGCCGCCATCCTGCGCAAGCATGACGAGCTGCGGCCGGTCTTCGAGAGCCGGATCGAGCGCACGAGCTGGATCGTCGAGCGTCGCGCGACCTCGCTGGAGGTCGCGCTCGACAGGGGCGAGGTCGTGGGCGACCTCGCCCAAGGTCGGGCGACCTCGCCCGTCGCGGAGCTCGAGATCGAGCTGAAATCGGGCGATCCGGCCGAGATCTTCGCGCTGGCGCGGTCCCTCGCGCGCAAAACCGCGCTCCGCATCGGCGTCCTGACGAAGTCCGAGCGCGGTTACGCGCTTCTCGACGGCACCTCGCCGGCTTTCGTCAAGGCGGCCCGGCCGCAGCTCCACGCCGCCATGAGTGCCGCGGACGCCTTCCGGTCCATCGCCCGCGGGGCGATCCGGCATTTCCGGCTGAACGAACAGCTCCTCGCCGGCGAGGACCCGGTCGAGGCCCTGCACCAGGCCCGGGTGGCGTTGCGCCGGCTGCGCTCCGCGCTGACGCTCTTCCGGGACGTGGTGGAGGACGAACGGATCGACGCGATCGCCGGAGGCCTGCGCGACGCCTCGCGGCTGCTGGGCGAGGCACGCAACCTCGACGTCTATCTCGAGCGCGTCGTCGGGCCGGAGCTCGACCGTGAGACGCCCCCGCCGGGGTTGCCCGAGTACCGGGCCTTCCTCGCGGCGGAGCGGCGGCGACGCGAGGGCGAGATCACGGGCCTGCTGGGCTCGGCGGCCTTCCGGTCGCAGATGCTCGATCTGCTGGCCTGGATCGAGACCGGGCCGTGGCTCGCGAACGACGACCCGCTGCGCGCCGGGATGCGCAACCGCCCGGTCGGCGACATGGCGGCCGAGGTCCTGCACCGCCAGCATCGCCACGTGGCGAAACGGGGCCGGCACCTCGACCGGCTCGACCCTGAGGCGCGCCACAGGGTCCGCATCGCCGCGAAAAAGCTGCGCTACGCGTCCGAGTTCTTCGGCTCGCTCGTCGCCGGCAAGGCGGAGCGTCGCCGGTACGCGACCTTCCTCGACGCCCTGGAGGCGCTCCAGGACGAGCTCGGCGACCTCAACGACGTCGCGACCGGGCACGGCATCGCGGAGCATTTCGCCTCATCGGCCGAGGCGCGCGACCA
>CAXUHE010000232.1:0-5978 GCA_964250725.1 uncultured Enterovirga sp.
GTCGGCCCCGCGCGCGAGCAGCAGGTCCACGATGCCGGTGCGGTCGAACATGGCGGCGATCATCAGGGCGGTCCGCCCGTCATGCCCGGTCCCATCGATCGCCGCGCCGCCGTCGAGCAGGGCCGCGATCACGTCCTCCGCGCCCTTGAAGGCCGCGCCGCCGAGCGCGTTCTGGCCGCGATCGTTGGCGCGGTCCGGGTCGGCGCCCCGCGCGCAGAGCATCCGCACCGTCTCGACCTGGCCGTGATAGGCCGCGAGGATGAGAAGCGTGTCGCCCTTGTCGTTCGTGAGGTTGACCGGCAGTTCCTGCGCGATCAGGTCGCCGAGCTCCTCCGTGTAGCCGCGACGCGCGAGGTCGAAGCAGCGCCCCGCGAAGGCGATCGTGTCGGAGTCGAGCTGAGGCGGGCTCTGGTTCATCGCGTCCTCATGCCGGCGGAACTCCGAATATCCAGCCTTCGTGGCGCGCTTCGGGCGGCAGCGACGCCCATGGGGTCGATTCGGCCGACAGCGCGCGCAAAGCGGCGGCGCTGATTACGGCATCGCCCGCATCTTCTGATGCGATCGGCGCTGAAAAGGCTTCACTGCCGTATGCCGCAAGGGCTGCATTGAGGTTTTCGACCACCCTCATGGCGGGTTTACGGCCCTTCAGCAGTGGAAAGAACCTCGGGAAGATCTCGACCAGCACAGATGCCTCGTCGTCGAGGGGATCGAACGGCCAAATGACAAGCTTCGGCCCGAGTTCGTCCCGAAGGCGGACCAGGGCCCTCATTCCGGATATCGATGAGAAACCGACCGCCGCGGATCCGACGCCGTTGAGCACCGTTGATGGATAGGCGCCTCGCGTCAGGGCGGCTTGCCTCTCGGTCGTTCGGTGGTAGCGCGCCGAGTAATCTTCGCCCTTGCCCCACGGACCGTTCACATAGCTGCCGTAAGAGTGCTCTCGCCCGGAGAAGAACCGCCCGCCATACAGGCCGTCATCGACACTACAATGCCGATCGACCTCCCTCCAACTCATGCGGGGACAGGGGAGAGGAGGAAAGCCGAACGCAAAATCGATCCCGATCAGCGCTCGCTCGCGGCCGACGATCTCGGCAATACTTCGGCAAGCGGCGTCGCGCGACCAACGACCGTTCGGTCCGGGTCCGTCGACGAGGACAGGAGCAGCAACACCGGGCCTAGCAGTCGCAATCCTTAGTCCTGGCTGCCAAGCGCCTTTTGCGCCCGACCAGTCGATCCCGACGAAAAGGTCGAAGCCGCTCACCCCTCCCGCTCCGCCCGCAACGCCGCCCAGCGCTCCATCCGCTCGGCGATGCGGGCCTCCAGCCCGCGCCCGGTCGGCGCGTAGAAGCTCTGCCGGCCGAGCTTGTCCGGCCAGTAATCCTGGCCCGAGAAGGCGTTCGGCTCGTCGTGGTCGTAGCGGTAGCGCTCGCCGTAGCCCGCGCTCTTCATGAGCTTCGTCGGGGCGTTCAGGATCGTCTTCGGCGGCATGAGCGAGCCGTGCTCCTTGGCGATCGCGGTCGCGGCCTTGTAGGCGGTGTAGACGGCGTTCGATTTCGGCGCGGTCGCGAGGTAGACCGCGGCCTGCGCGAGCGCCAGCTCGCCCTCGGGCGAGCCGAGGAAGTCGTAGGCGTCCTTCGCGGCGTTGCAGACGGCGAGCGCCTGCGGGTCCGCCATCCCGATATCCTCGACCGCGGCGCGCACCAGCCGGCGCGCGATGAAGAGCCGGTCCTCGCCGGCATCCAGCATCCGGGCGAGATAGTAGAGCTCGGCGTCCGGGTCCGACCCGCGGATCGTCTTGTGGAGCGCGGAGATCAGGTTGTAGTGCCCCTCCTGCGCCTTGTCGTAGATCGGCGCGCGGCGCTGCACGATGTCCTGCAGCGCCTCCTGGCCGAACACCTCGCCCTCGCGCGCCGAGCGCCAGACCTCCTCGGCGAGCGTGAGGGCGGCGCGCCCGTCCCCGTCCGCCATGCGGGCGAGCGAGGCGCGCGCCTCGGCGTCGAGCGGCAGCGGGCGCTCCTCGATCGCCTCCGCCCGGTCGAGGAGATGGCCGATCGCGTCCTCGTCCAGCGCCCGGAAGATCATCACGCGGGCGCGTGACAGCAGCGCAGCGTTGAGCTCGAAGGACGGGTTCTCGGTCGTCGCGCCGACGAGCGTCACCGTCCCGTCCTCCATGACGGGCAGGAAGGCGTCGAGCTGGGCGCGGTTGAAGCGGTGGATCTCGTCGACGAAGAGCAGCGTGCCCCGTCCCGCGGCGCGCCGGCCGCGCGCCGTCTCGAAGATCTTCTTGAGGTCGCCGACGCCGGAGAAGATCGCGGAGATCTGCTCGAAATGCAGCTTCGTGTCGCCCGCGAGCAGCCGCGCGACCGTCGTCTTGCCGGTGCCGGGCGGCCCCCAGAAGACGAGCGACCCCATCGAGCCCGCGCCGATGAGGCGCGTCAGCGCGCCGTCCGGTCCGACGAGATGGTCCTGGCCCACGACCTCGGAGAGGTGGCGGGGCCGCAGCCGGTCGGCCAGCGGACGCGGCGCGTCGTCCTCGAGATGGGCGGCGGCGAAGAGATCGGACATCCCCCGACACTCGGTCGTCGGGCGGGGCGGGTCAACCGATCGGGGCGGCGGCGTTCACGCCGTGCGGCCGAGCCGCAGGATCGACGCGCCCGCCCCCGCGACCGCGAGCGCCGTCGCGGTGAGAAGGGAGATCGTCTCGCCCGCCACGGGGCTCAGCGCGAAGAAGATCGCCACAGCGGTCGCGCCGAGCGTCTGACCGGTGAGCCGCGCGGTCGCGAGCATGCCCCCCGCCGCCCCGGCACGGTGACGCGGCGCGGCCGCGATCATGGTCCGATTGTTCGGCGCCTGGAACAGGCCGAAGCCGAAGCCGCACACGGCCATGCGCCAGCCGATCTCGAGGCCGGTCGCGTCAGGCCCCATCGTGGCGAGACAGGCGAGCCCGACCGCGAGGATCAGAAGCCCCAAGCCGCCCAGGATCGCGGCCGGGAACCGGTCGGACATCGAGCCTGCGATCGGCCCCACGAGGCCGACCGCGATCGGCCACGGCGTGAGGAGGAGACCCGTCTCGACGGCGCTCCTGTGCATCGCGCCCTCGAACAGGAAGGGCAGCGACACGAGCGCCAGCATCTGCGCGGCGAACGAACAGATGGACGTCGCGACGGAGAGGCCGAAGATCGGGACCCGCAGGAGGTCCAGCGGCAGCAGCGGTCGCGGATCGTGCAGGCCGCGCACCGCGAGGCCGGCGCCCGCCGCGAGCCCGACGACGAGCGCCAGGACGCCGAGCCACGGGTTGTCCGAGCGGGTGACCCCGTCGAGCCCCACGATGATGAAGCCGAAGGCGAGCGCGTTCAGCACGGCCGACGCGAGATCGAACCGCCGCGGGACCGTGTCGACGTGGGGGAGCGCGAAGCGCGCGATCACCAGCGTCACGAGACCGATCGGCAGGTTGATCGCGAAGAGCCACTGCCACGAGGCGACCGCCAGGATGGCGGACGCGACGGTCGGGCCGAGCGCGGAGGCGACCGACAGGATGAGCGCGTTGAGGCCGATGCCGCGCCCGAGAAGCCGGGCCGGGTAGGTGAAGCGCACGAGGGCCGCATTGATCGCCATGATGCCGGCCGCGCCGAGACCCTGGAGAATGCGCGCCAGCGTCAGCGTGACGAGCGAATCGGAGAGCGCGCAGGCGAGTGACGCGGCCGTGAAGAGTGCCAAGCCCACCTGGTAGACGCGATGGTAGCCGACGATCTCGCCGAGCGAGGCGATCGGCAGGAGCGAGACGACGATCGCGAGCTGGTAGGCGTTGACGATCCAGATCGCATCCGCCGGGTCGACCTGAAATTCGCGCGCGATCGTCGGCAGCGCGACGTTCGCGACCGCGCTGTCGAGCACCGCCATCGTGATCGCGAGGCCGATCGCCAGGATCGACCAGTAGCGTTGCGGGACCGGCAGTCCCGCGTCGGGGTCGACCGTCTCCTCTGGTCCCGTGCCGCTCAGCGCACGATGACCTTCGCGCCGACCGGGACGCGGTTATAGAGGTCCACGATGTCGAGGTTGCGCATGCGGATGCAGCCCGACGACACCGCCTGCCCGATCTTCTCCGGCTCGTTCGTGCCGTGGATGCGGTAGAGCGTGTCCTTGTTGCCCTGGTAGAGGTAGAGCGCGCGGGCACCGAGCGGGTTGTTCGGTCCACCCTCCGTATGATGCACGTGCGGCCAGCGCGCGATCATCTCGGCCGGCGGGTTCCAGGCCGGCCACTCGGCCTTGCGGGCGACATCGGCCGTGCCGGTCCAGCCATAGGCCTCGTCACCCGTCGCGACGCCGTAGCGGATCGCCTGCTTGTCCGGCAGCACGAGGTAGAGCTGGCGCACCTTGGTGTCGACGACGACCGTGCCGGGCGCCTCCCCGGTCGGGTCGCTGATCTGGTAGCGGGCGAAGTGCGGGTCGATCTCGGCCTGGGGGATGAGCGCCATGTACTTGGCGTCGAGCGCGGAGATCTGCGGGTCCGGCACAGCCTTGAAGCAGCCGCCGAGCGCGAGGGTGGAGGCGAGTGCCGCCAGGAGGGCGAGGTTCGGGCGCATATCGGTCCTGTCCGCCGCCGTCGGGGCGACCACGCGAGGGATCACATGGTTAACGCCCGTTTAAGGTAAAGGCTTCCTTTCCGTCCGCGCGTGCGGTGCCGTATGCGGACATGTGTTGCAATCTGGCCGCAGGTCGGCCGGGCCTTCAGTGACCACGCAGGGTCAGGCCTAGGAGCGATGTCACGATCACGAGGACGAAGCCGACCATCCACTTGATGACGACGATCTCCGTCTTCATCGCGGCAAGGTCCTCCTTGAAGGCAGCCACTTCCTCCGACGCTTTACGTGCGTCCTCGCGGATGCGCCCGCCTTCGTGAGGGCCTCGTAGAGGTTGCCGAGCATCACAGCCATGAGAGCACCCTACCGCACTCGGCCATCCCTCGCACGATGAAATGCACGACCGTTTGGATCCGGCCCGGCGGCCGATCCGGTATATATAGCTGAATTGGCAGGTCACGGACCTCATGACGACGCTCCTCCTGCATCATCCGGCCTCGCTCGGGCATGATACCGGCCCTGGCCATCCCGAGCGCCCCGACCGCGTCCGGGCGATCAAGCGCGCGCTCGCGGCGGAGGCTTTCGCGGAGCTCTCGCGGCGCGAGCCCGAGCCGGCGGATCTCGACATCGTGGCGCTGGCGCATCCGCGCGCCTACGTGGACGCCCTCGTGGGCGCGATGCCGCGGCAGGGCTACGCGCGGATCGACGCCGACACGATCCTGTCGCCCAGCACGCTCAACGCCGTGCTGCGCGGCGCGGGCGCGGCGGTCGCGGCAGTCGACGCCGTGATGACGGGCAAGGCCGCGAACGCGTTCTGCGCCATGCGCCCGCCCGGCCACCACGCCGAGCGGGTGCGCGCGATGGGGTTCTGCCTCGTCAACAACGCCGCCATCGCGGCACGGCATGCGCGACGCGCGCACGGGGCGGAGCGGGTCGCGATCTTCGATTTCGACGTGCATCATGGCAACGGCACGCAGGACATCTTCTGGGACGACGCCGGCGTGATGTATGCCTCGACCCACGAGATGCCGCTCTATCCCGGCACCGGAGCGGCTTCGGAGCGCGGCGACCACGACACGATCGTGAACGTGCCGCTGCCGGCGGGCGCGGACGGCGCGGTGTTCCGCGACGCCGTCGCGTCGCGCATCCTGCCGCGCCTCGCGACGTTCCGGCCCGACCTCGTCGTCCTGTCGGCCGGGTTCGACGCACACCGCCGCGACCCGCTCGCGAACCTCGAACTCGACGAAGCGGATTTCGCCTGGGCGACGCGGGCCGTGATGGATCTGGCCGACAAGACCTGCGGCGGCCGCGTGGTGTCGCTGCTGGAGGGCGGCTACGACCTGCAGGCGCTCGCCGCCTCGGCGGCCGCGCATGTCGCGACGCTGATGGAGGCGTGAG
>CAXUHE010000233.1:0-5970 GCA_964250725.1 uncultured Enterovirga sp.
TTGTTCTCGGGCTTCACCAGCGTGTCGACCGTGCCGGCCGGGAGCTTGGCGAAGGCCTCGTTCGTGGGCGCGAAGACCGTGAACGGGCCCTTGCCGGACAGGGTCTCGACGAGGCCCGCCGCCTTCACGGCCGCGACCAGCGTCGTGTGGTCCTTCGAGTTGACCGCGTTCTCGACGATGTTCTTCGAGGGATACATCGGCGCGCCGCCGACGGTGACCGTTTTCTCCTGCGCGAAGGCCGGCGCTGTCAGCGCGCCGAAGGACGCGCCCGCCAGCGCCGCGGCCATCACGGTCGCGCGCAGGGTCGTATTGATCTGGAACATGGTGCTCTCCTTGCACCACCGCCGAAGGCGATGGCCGCCACCGTCTGACGGGTGGCCTACGGACAGCTACGAGGCTCGCGAACGTAAAGTTTCGGATGCTCTCAGCGTGACGACCAGTCGAACGCGTTGGCGCGCGGGCTCGGTTGAGCGATCGCCCGCTCCGGGTCGAACCGCCGCAGGTCCTCGGAGCGCGCCGAGATCCAGTCCTCGTGCTCCGAGACCGGCGTGACGGCGGTGAGCCCCCCGCAGGCGGTGGGGGTGCGGGCGTGGAGCGCGCCGGAGGACCAGCTCACGATGCCCAAGAGCTGGTAGCCCCCTGTCGGACGGCCGCGCAGGATCGGCCCGCCCGAATCGCCCCGGCACGCCCCGGAGCCCGTCGTCTCGGCGAGCCGGTCCTCGTCCGCCACGACGAGGACCCGGTTCGCGACCTGCATCGTGCCGAGCGAGAGGAGGCGCGCGCGGCGCAGCACCCGCGCGGAGCCGCGCTTGTTCTCGGCCGTGAGGCCGAACCCCGCGAGGTCGACGAACTCGCCCTCGCCGACGTCGGTCGCGGCGCGGGGATCGAGGGGCGCGAATTCGGGGCCGAGGGGCGAGGCGAGCTTCACGATCGCGAGGTCGATGCCGGGCTGCGTGCGCGGCGTCGTGCCGGCCACGAAGGAAGGGTGGAGCGCCGCCGCGATCGCCCGGATCGCGAAGCGGCGGAAGCGCCCGTCCACGACGACGACGCGGTAGGCGGCCCGCTGCAGCACGCAATGCGCCGCCGTCAGCACGAGGTCCGGCGCGATGACCGCGCCGGAGCAGAGCTCGCCCTGCGAACTCTCGATCTGCACGACGGAGCGGCGCATGCCGTTCGGATCATGCACGACCTCGCCCCCCGTGACCGCGAGGGCGGGACTGGCCGTGAGGGCCGCGACGAGACCGGCGAGGAGGGTGCGGCGCATGCGGGCCAATGTGCTGTGTCGCGGGAGTGAGGGCAAGTCACGAGCCGTGACGAAGCGGATGAAGGCTCTACGGCCGAACCGGTGTGTCGAATCCATTCGTCACGCTGGAATGCGCACGCAATTTGGATTATCGATTTCGGTGCCGATGAATGCGGAACGCGGAATTCCGGACACCATTTATTCCGTCGAAATCAGAAATCCGTAACGTCGAACGGAGAGGAGAGAACGATGGCGATTAAATCGCATGCCTTCGGCCGCGTGACTCTCACAGACGGAGACGCTGCGAAGTTTCGCAATCAGGTTGCGTTCGGCAAGCCGAAGATGGCCGCGGTGGAGAGCGTGAAGCGCGGTGTCGAGCTGACCCGCGCTCTGCGTGACAGCGGCGGAAAACTGACGCTCAAATTGAAGCGTGGCTGAACGCGACATCTCATTCGAGATCCGTCAGATCGAGGCTGGTGATCGACTGACCGGCCTGTCGCTTGGCGTCGAATTCACTGCGCTCAAAACCTACCTTCAGCGACACGCGAAGGCACATCACGACAAAAGCCTTGCGCGGACATACGGCGTCTTCGAGGTGATGCCCGTACGCGACGACGGTGGCGCTACCTATAAGATCGTCGGATACGTCACCCTCGTCTGCGGCGAGGTCGTGATCGGCACCGATGATCCTCTTCCGATCGGCGACGAGCAGGTATCGTATGCATACCGTCATTATCCGGCGGTCAAGATCGCACGGCTTGCCGTCGATCAGCGGTATCGCGGGATGGACATCGGGTCGAACCTCGTTCAGCTCGCGTTGGGCATCGCGAAGGACACGATCTGCCCTGCGGTCGGATGCAGGTTCGTCGTCGTCGACTCGAAGAGATCCGCCGTCTCATTCTACCTGAAGGCCGGCTTCTCGCTTCTGGACACGACGACCAATCGGTCCCGGGACGAGCCGGTCATGTTCGTCGACCTGCAAAAGGTCTGAACGACCCGAAGTTTACGGCTCACCGCCACGCGGCGGCGCGTCCCCAGCCCGCCAGCACGCCGTCGATCCAGCGGCGCTGCGGGCCGACGAGCACGCCCTGGCTCATGTCGCCGCAGCCCTGTCGGGCGCCCGCCGCCCAGGTGGTGATCGCCGCGACCGCCCCGCCCTCGGCGATGGGGCCGCCCGAATCGCCCTCGCAGGCCCCGGCGCCGCCGCGCGTCGGGTCCGACGCCCAGACGAGGATCGTGGCGCGCCCGTAGGGCTCGACGACGCCAAGCCTCGCCTCGCGGAACGTGCCGGTCGAGCGCGCGTCGCCGGGGCGCAGCACGCCGTAGCCGCCGAGCGTGAGGTCCGCGCCCTTCGCGGGCGCGGCCTCGGACAGGGTCGCGGACGCGAAGCGCGCCGGCAGCGCGTCGGGCAGGCGCAGGAGCGCCAGGTCGACGGAGCGCCGGCGGCCCTTCAGGGCGCCCGGATCGTAGCCCGGATGCACGGCCTGTGCGGCCGGGGCGATCAGCACCGGCTCGCCGCCCGCGCGGTAGTGGACCCGGTACTCGATGGCGTTCGTGGCGCAATGGGCCGCCGTCAGCACGACGTCCGGCGCGAGAACCACGCCCGAGCACACGCCGCCGCGCGACGACAGCACCATGACGGCCGAGCGGGCGAGCGCCCCCCCGGCCTCCAGACCGCCGACGACCGCGCGGGCCGGCCCTGCCGCCACGACGCCGAGAGCCGCGAGACCGGCCGCGAGCGCGAGCGCGCTCCGGGCGGCCGACCGTGTGAACACCGGAGACATCGATGAACCGGATAATCCTGGACGGTCCCGCCGTCGAGCCCGTCTCGCTCGCCGAGATGCGGCTCTTCCTGCGCGTCGATTCCCTCGACGAGGACGACCTCGTGGCGGCGCTGATCGTCGCGGCCCGTATCACGGTCGAGGCCGCGACACGGCTCGCGCTGATCCGCCAGACTTGGCGGCTGCGCGTCCCCGTCCCGCCTCGCGGGTGTCCCATCCCGCTGCCGCTCGCCCCCGTGATCGCGGTCGCGGCGGTGCGGCCGGTGGGCGGCCCCGACCTCGCGGCCGGCCTCTACCGGCTCGACGATGCGGTCGACCCGGCGCGCGTGGTCCTGGGTGAGGGCGCACCCGACCTCGGCGCCGGCCTGGAGATCGACCTCGCGGTCGGGTTCGGGCCGGACGCCGCCTCCGTGCCGGAGCCGCTGCGCCTCGCGATCCGGGTGCTCGCGGCCTGCCTCTACGCGCGCCGCGGCGACGAGCGCGGCACCGACGAGCCGCTGCCCGCCTCGGTGCGGGCGCTGACCGCGCCCTTCGCCCGCGCGAGGCTCGCGTGACCCGGGCGGAGCCGACGATCGGCGAGCGCGGCCGGCGCTTCACGCTGGAGATGCCGCTCGCGAGCCCGGACGGGTTCGGCGGCGTGCTGGTGAGCTACGAGGCCGGGCCCCGGCTCTGGGGCGCGATCGAGATGCTGTCGGCCGTGGAGCGCGTCCGCGCCGACCGGCCGGAGGGCGTCGCGACGCATCGCGTGACGCTGCTCTTCCGCGACGGGATCACGGACGCGATGCGCCTCGCGCTCGGTGTCCGCCGCTTCCGCATCAAGGTCGCGGGCGACCCGGACGGGCGGCGGCGCCAAATCGTGTGCCTCGTCGAGGAGGTCGCCCCATGACCGCGCCTTCGATGACGTCCCCGATGCTGGCGCTGCGCGCCGCGATCCTCGCCCGGTGCGCGGGCGACGCGGCGCTCGCCTCCCTCATGGGCGGCACGGTGCGGCTCTACGACGAGCCGCCGCGCGACGCGGCCCCGCTCTACGCGCTGTTCGGCGACGCCGCCGCGCGCGACTGGTCGGATACCGGCGGGCGCGGCCACGAGCACGAGCTCGCGATCCTCGTCTGGGCGCGGCCCGGCAGCGCGGCCTCCGCTCTGGCAGTGGCCGGCCGGATCGGCGCGCTCCTCGACGACGCGGCGCTCGCGCCGGACGGGCACCGCCTCGTCCAGATCGCGCTCCGCGAGACCACCACCCGGCGCGACCGCGGCACGCATCTCGTGCGCGTCACGCTGGCGTTACGCGCCACGACCGAAGTCGCGGCCTGACCATCTCACGGGAGGATCTCATGGCGGCTCAGAAGGGCAAGGACCTGCTCATCAAGATGGATGCGGGATCGGGCAGCTACACCACGGTCGCGGGGCTGCGCACGCGCCAGATCGCGTTCAACGCCGAGACGGTCGACGTGACGAACGCCGAATCGGCCGGGCGCTGGCGCGAGCTGCTGGCCGGCGCCGGCATGCGCCGCGCGGCGATCGCCGGGGCGGGCGTGTTCAAGGACGAGATCTCCGACCAGCTCGTGCGCGCCGCCTTCTTCGACGGCTCGGTCGAGCCGTTCCAGGTCGTCGTGCCCGGGTTCGGGGTGATCCAGGGGCCGTTCCAGGTGACCGCGCTCGAATATCGCGGCGACCATGCGGGCGAGGTGACCTTCGACATGACGCTCGAATCGGCGGGCGCGCTCGCCTTCACGGCCTCCTGAGATGGCGAACCATCGCCGGGGCGAGGTCGCGGCTACGCTGGATGGCCAGCGCTACACGCTCTGCCTGACGCTGGGGGCGCTGGCCGAGCTCGAGAGCGCCTTCGGGGTCGCCGACCTGGGCGCCCTGGCCGGGCGCTTCGCGTCCGGCCGCCTGTCCTCGACGGACCTCGTCCGGCTCCTCGGGGCGGGCCTGCGCGGCGGGGGCCACCCGCTGAGCGACCAGGAGGTCGGCGCCATGCCGGCCGCCGAGCTCGGGCCGGCCACCGCGGCGGTCGCGCGGCTGCTCGCCGCGACCTTCGGGGAGGGTTCGCCGGAGGCCGGGCATCCGCCGGGCCCTACGCGGCCGCAGGACCGCTGAACGCGCAGCCGCGTCCCTTTCCCTGGGACGAGGTGCTCCACCTGGCGTTCGCGGTCCTGCGGTGGGCCCCCGAGACGGTCTGGCGCGCGACGCCGCGCGAGATCGCGGCGGCGCTCCGGCCTTTCTCCACAGCCGAGCCCCTGCGCCGCGCCGAGCTGGCGGCGCTGATCGCGGCCTTCCCCGACGGAGGACATCATGGCGGATGACGGCGCGTCGCTGGAGACGCTGAAGGACGGCCAGCGCCAGCTCGAGACGCTGGACCGGCTGGCGCAGCGCTTCGGGGCCTCGCTCTCCGGCGCGCTGGGCTCGGGCACCGTGCAGGGCCGCCAGCTCGCCTCGACGCTCGGCGGCGTGGCGGACGCGCTGACGTCCGCGCTCGCGAAGAGCGCGACCTCGACGCTCTCGGACGGCTTGCGCGACGCGACCCGCTCGCTCACCGGCGACCTCATCGCGTCGAGCTTCGGCGGCGTGCGCCCCTTCGCGAAAGGCGGCGTCGTGTCGGGCGGCACGGTCACGCCCTTCGCGGACGGGGGCGTCGTCGCGGCCCCGACCTACTTCCCGCTCGGGCGCGGGCTCGGCCTCATGGGCGAGGCCGGCAGCGAGGCCGTGATGCCGCTGGCGCGCGGCCCCGACGGGCGCCTCGGCGTCAGGTCCGCCGGCGGCGGGGCGGCCAGCGTCACCGTCAACATCGCGGCGACCGATGCCGAGAGCTTCCGCCGCTCGGAGGCGCAGGTCTCGGCCGCGCTCGCGCGGGCCGTGGCGCGCGGGCGCCGGGCTTTGTGACGCCCGCGCGGGCCATCCAACCGGCGTCATGCTGAGGAGGCGCGGCACGCGCCGTCTCGAAGC
>CAXUHE010000234.1:0-5957 GCA_964250725.1 uncultured Enterovirga sp.
CGATGGCGTTCCACCCGACGCAGCGCACCCGCGGCACGCTGCTGTGGATGCTGTCGACCAAGATGCTGCCCTCCGTCGGCGTGCTGGTGCCGATCTACCTCCTGTTCCGCGACCTCGGCCTCCTCGACACGCGCACCGGCCTCGTGGTGATCTACGCGCTGATGAACCTGCCGATCGTGGTCTGGATGCTGTTCACCTTCTTCAAGGAGGTGCCGAACGACATCCTGGAGGCGGGCCGCATGGACGGCGCGCGCACGGGCGCGGAGGTCTGGCACCTGCTCCTGCCGCTGGCGCTGCCCGGCATCGCGTCGACCGGCCTCCTGTCGGTGATCCTGTGCTGGAACGAGGCCTTCTGGAGCCTCAACCTCACCTCGTCCTCGGCCGCGCCGCTGACGACCTTCATCGCGTCCTTCTCGAGCCCGCAGGGGCTGTTCTTCGCCAAGCTCTCGGCCGCCTCGACAGTCGCGGTCGCGCCGATCCTCGTCTTCGGCTGGCTCAGCCAGCGCCAGCTCGTGCGCGGGCTGACGTTCGGCGCCGTGAAATAGGAGCCTCATATGTCGACGTTATCGCTACGCGGCATCCGCAAGATCTACGGCACGACCGAGATCATCAAGGGCGTCGACCTCGACATCGCGGACCGCGAGTTCACCGTCTTCGTCGGCCCGTCGGGCTGCGGGAAGTCGACGCTGCTGCGCATGATCGCGGGGCTCGAGGAGATCACGGGCGGCGACCTGATGATCGACGGCCGCCGGGTGAACGACGTGGGCCCGGCCGATCGAGGGCTCGCGATGGTGTTCCAGTCCTACGCGCTCTACCCGCACATGACGGTGCGCGAGAACATGGGCTTCGCGCTGAAGCTCGCGCGCGCCCCCAAGGCCGAGCGCGAGCGCAAGGTGCAGGAGGCCTCGCGCATCCTCCAGCTCGACGCCTATCTCGACCGCCGGCCGAAGGAGCTGTCGGGCGGCCAGCGCCAGCGCGTCGCGATCGGCCGCGCCATCGTGCGCCACCCCAAGGTGTTCCTCTTCGACGAGCCGCTCTCGAACCTCGACGCGGCTTTGCGCGGCCAGATGCGGGTCGAGCTCGCGCGGCTCCACCGCGAGCTCGACGCCACGATGGTCTACGTCACGCACGACCAGATCGAGGCGATGACGATGGCGGACCGCATCGTCGTGCTCCAGGCCGGCCGGGTCGAGCAGGTCGGCACGCCGCTCGACCTCTACCACCGGCCCGCGAACCTCTTCGTCGCGGGCTTCATCGGCTCGCCGCGCATGAACCTGCTGCCCGCGACGGTCGCGGGTGCCGGCCCGGACGGCCTTCGCGTCGCCCTCGTGGGGGGTGGCGAGGTCGCGGTGCCGGTCGACGGCGCGGCCACGGGCTCCGCCGTCACGCTCGGCATCCGCCCGGAGGCGCTGCGGCCGGACCCCGCGGGCGCCATCGCGGGGACGGTCAGCCACGTCGAGCGGCTCGGCGGGCTGACGCTGGTGCATGTGACGCTCGCAGGCGGAGGGCTCGCGATCATGCAGATCGAGGGCACCGACCCGTCGCGCGCCGGCGACCCGATCCGCCTCAAGGCCGACGGCGGGGCCTCGCACGTGTTCGATGCGGGCGGCCAGGCGCTCGCCCACCGCGAGCGTCACCCGCTCGCGGCGTGACGTGGTGGCATCGTCCGGCGCTTTCCCTTCACTGACGTCGTCCTGGTGAGGAGCGGCGAAGCCGCGTCTCGAACCACGCACCCGGGTGCGTCCTTCGAGACGGCCTTTCAGGCCTCCTCAGGATGACGAGGTTGGGAAACTTCCACGTCTCTTTTCGGGCGCTCTGACCCATGTTCCTAGGTCTCGATCTCGGCACCTCCTCCCTCAAGGCGATCCTGGTCGACGGCGAGGAGCGCGTCGTCGGCAGCGCGTCCGCGCCGCTCGACGTCAGCCGCCCCCGCCCCGGCTGGAGCGAGCAGGACCCGCGCGACTGGTGGGCCGCCACGCAGGACACGGTCGATGCGTTGCGAACGCTCCACCCGGCGGAGCTCGCGGCCGTCCAGGGCATCGGCCTGTCGGGCCAGATGCACGGGGCCGTGCTCCTCGACCGGGCGGACGCGGTTCTGCGCCCCTGCATCCTGTGGAACGACGCCCGGGCGCAAGCCGAGTGCCGGGAGCTGAACGAGCGTTTCCCCGAGCTCGAAGCCGTCACCGGCAACCTCGCGATGCCGGGCTTCACGGCGCCGAAGCTCCTCTGGGTCGCGCGGCACGAGCCCGAGACCTTCGCCCGGACCGCGCGCGTGCTGCTGCCGAAGGCGTGGCTGCGCCTCGCGATGACCGGGGAGGCGATCGAGGAGATGTCGGACGCGTCCGGCACGCTCTGGCTCGATGTCGGGCGGCGCGCCTGGTCGGAGGCGGCGCTTGCCGCGACGGGTCTCGGGATCGACGCCATGCCGCGGCTCGTCGAGGGCAATGCGCCGGCCGGCCGGCTCCGGCCGGAGCTCGCGGCACGCTGGGGCATGACGAACCCGCCGCTCGTCGCGGGCGGGGCCGGGGACAACGCGGCCGGCGCCGTCGGGCTCGGGGCGGTGCGGCCGGGCGACGCCTTCGTGTCGCTCGGCACCTCGGGCGTGCTCTGGGCCACGACCGACAGCTTCCGTCCGTACACGGCGGGCGCGGTCCATGCCTTCTGCCACGCGCTGCCCGGATTGTGGCATCAGATGGGGGTCACGCTCTCGGCCGCCTCCTCGCTCGCCTGGTGGGCTGGGATCACCGGGCGGTCGGAGGTCGAGCTGCTGGCCGAACTCGGCCCGGTCACGCGCCCGAGCGAGGCGCTGTTCCTCCCCTACCTCTCAGGCGAGCGCACGCCGCACAACGACGGCTCGCTGCGCGCGACATTTGCCGAGCTCGCGGCCGGGACCGACCGGGCCGCCATGACGCAGGCCGTGCTGGAGGGCGTCGCCTTCTCGATGCGCGACTGCCTCGACGCGCTGGCGGCCTCCGGGACGCGGATCACCCAGGCCGACGTGATCGGCGGCGGCTCGCGCTCGCAGACCTGGATCGCGATCCTCTCGGCGGCGCTCGGCTTGCCCCTGCACCGGCTCGCCGAGGGCGAGCAGGGCGGCGCGTTCGGGGCGGCGCGCCTCGCCCGGCTCGCGGTCACGGGCGAGGATCCGGCGATCCTCTGCCGGCCGCCGGCCCGCACGGAGACGGTGCTGCCCGATCCCGGCCTCGCGGCGGCCTACGCGGAGCGCATCGCGCGCTATCGGGCGTTGCTGCCGGTCAAGGCGTCCTGATCCACAGCTCGGCGCGGGACGGCACGAGGATCGTGGTCCCGAAGGCGCGCAGGAACGACGACCCGAGCTGGGCCGCCGGCTCGTCCAGCGGCCCGATCCCGCCGCATTCGGTCTGTCGCGGCTTCACGATGAAGTAGAAGCCGTTGAACGGAACTCGCGACGCCGGGTCGTCTCCGACCACGTCGAGCCGCCACCCCGGTGCCACGTAGACCTCGCGCAGCGAGTCCTCGCGTCCGCAACCGCCGACCGTCACGAGGCCGACGCGCGTCAGCGACGGCACGAGTTCCTTCAGCCGCGCGAGGTAAGCCTCGTTGATGTCGACCGAGTAGGGCCACAGCGTATCGGCGTAGCCCGTATCGAGCTGCGCCCAGGTCCTCGCGCCTCGCCGCGGCATGGCGAGTCGTGGCCGATCGATGTCGGTCGATCGCTCCTCCAGCTCGATGAACACGACCGGGACGTTCGGACGCCGCCGGGCTGTCGCGCCGAAGAACCCGCTCTGGTCGATCCGCATGAAGCCGTCGTGCGCGGCGATCGGCGGATCGCAGGCGGCGTCCCGCAGGACGAGGTGGGCATCGTTCGCGCGCTCGAAATGGAACTCCGTCGTGACGCTCCGAACAAGGTCCGTCCCGATCGTGCCCTGCGGCGTGCCGATGCCGGGACGGTCGGGTCCGCCCTCCGCGACCGCGTAGGGACGCGGGCCCGCAGGCACGCCGAGCGCCCCGAATCCCGAGAGTCGGACGGGCTCGCCGGGCGCGGGCGCCTGCCAGATCCGGGAGGAGACGGTCGTGGCGGTCGCCCCGAGATCGATCAGCCACGGCCCGCGCTTTCCGTCGAGGTCGAGCACTGCATAAGGCGTCGCCGCGAGCGGCGGCATCACCACATCGAGGCGCGTGCCCGGACAGTCGGCGGCCGACGCGATGCCGGGTGCGGGGAGCGAGAGGCCAAGAGCCACGAGCAATACGTGCACCCGAACCATCTGTCCCCGGTTCCGCCTGACGTTCATCACGAGGGTCTTACCCGGCTTGAAGCCGCCGGTCTCGGACCTGTCTATCGGATCGGTCGTTGTCGACGAGATCCGAGAGAGGTTGATACGTCGTGGCAGGCCGGTACGGGCTCCAGATCCGCGCGGCCACGCCCGCCGACGCACCCGGCCTCGCGGAGCTGATGGGGGCGGCCGGGCGGCCGGTCTCTCCTCCGGCCCTGGCGGCGCGGCTCGAAGCCTTGCGTCACGAGCCGGGCATCGCGCTCGTCGCGCTCGAATGGGGGCCGCCGAGCGGCCTCGTGATCGCGACCTGGTTCCGCACGCTCGCGAGCGATGCGCCCCTGGCCCAGGTCACGACGCTGCTCGTCGGCCCTGGCGATCGCAGGCGCGGCATCGGCCGCACGCTGCTCAAAGCGGCCTCGCAGGCGGCGCGTGCCGCCGGATGCGGGACGCTCCACCTGATCGCGGAGGCGGGCGATGTCGGCACCCACGGCTTCTGCCTCGCCAACGGCTTCACCGGGACCGAAACCCACTACACGCGCGCGCTGCGCAAGAGGACGGATGCCGACTGACCGCCGGGGCAGCGCGTAGCGCGGTGGAGCCATGCCGCCCCGAGGGCAGAGCATCGACATCAATCGACGGGTCGTCATTCGGCGAGCGCGAGAGCGCCGACCAGAATGGTTACTGATCTACTTCATGAATACATCAGAGTCTGCGATCCACTTGCGCTCGGTTTTATGACGTATCTGACATGATCTCCTGAGTAGCCGCTCGCATACTCAGGACGACGACGATGTCATACAAGATAGCGCTCAAGGATTGGTCTGATCAGCTCTCCGACTCCTATGTGCCGATGATCGGAGATTTCGGTTACGCCAACCAGACCGCTCACCAGCCCTGGAGCGCCCAGGTCCTCGATGCCAATTCGGTCCGGTTCGAGGTCCGCGACAACGATCGGTATTGGTGGGATCAGTCCGCCGGGAGTGCGTCGGAGCGGGCCGAACTCGCCGCTAATCAGAGCCCCATCGCGAATGGTACGCCCATGCAGATCTCCTACGGCTTCATGGTCGAGCCGGGGGCGAAGAACACGGCTCAATGGGCGGTCTTCGGGCAGCTTCACCAGGATCTCGCGATGGTGGGCGCCGCGACGAGCCCGCCCTTCGAGATCAAGCTCGTGGGCGAGAAGCTGGAGATCGACATCGGGTGGGGCCTGACCACCAATCCGCAGCGCAAGGTGCTTTTCCTCGACAGCGCCGACATCGATCGGGGACATCTCTACGCGATGCAGATCACGGCCGTGTTCGATCCGGCCGGGAACGGCCGGCTCGTGGTGGTGCGGGACGGGGTCACCCTTGTCGACTACTCGGGTCCGCTCGGAAACATCGAGCAGCACGGTGTCTACTGGGCGGAAGGCATCTACCGGTCCGACAATGCCACCGAGACCATGGCGGTGCAGTACCGAAACCTGCAGATCGTCACGGGCAGCGACGTCAAGATGCCGGGGTTCGACGCCTTCATCGATGCGCCCGTGCTCCAGATCGGCCAGGTCGCGCACGCGGCCGGCTCGTCCAACGCCACATTGTCGCTGACCGGGACCGCCAAGGTGGGCACGATCGTGTCCATCTTCGAGGACGGACAGCTGGTCGCCAAGGCGGCTGTCGATGGTAGCGGGCACTTCCAGTCCAACGTGGTCGTCGCGGGCGGGCT
>CAXUHE010000235.1:0-3890 GCA_964250725.1 uncultured Enterovirga sp.
GAAGCGAAGGCTCACGAGATCCCCGCGAACTACATCCAGCGCGCCGTCCAGTTCAGCAAGCAGGGGTTCACCTCGATCGAGTTCCCTGTCTACAACAGCGACTGGACGTCGGAGGCGTACGGGACGGTCTCGGGCCAGAACGCCAACAATACCGTCCGCATGACCGACGAGTTCCTTCGCGCGGTGGAGGACGGGGGACGCTGGGACCTCATCGCCCGCCGGAACCAGCAGGCGATCAAGTCGCTGGCGGCGGCGGATCTCTGGGACGACATCGGACACGCCGTCTGGGCCTCCGCCGACCCCGGCGTCCATTTCGCGACCACGATCAACGACTGGCATACGTGCCCTGCGGGCGGCGACATCCGGGCCTCGAACTCCTGCTCCGAGTTCCTCTTTCTGGACGATACCGGCGCGACGCTGGCGTCCCTGAACCTCATGCGCTTCAGGACTGCGGCGGGCGAGATCGACCTTCCCTTCTACGAGCATGCATGCCGGCTCTGGACGATCGCGCTCGAGATTTCGGTCTCCATGGCGCAGTACCCGTCGGCGACGATCGCACGGCGCACGTACGACTATCGCCCGCTTGGCCTCGGCTACGCCAATCTCGGGGGTCTGCTGATGGCCTCCAGCATCCCCTACGACTCCGACGCCGGGCGTGCCCTGTGCGGAGGCCTCACGGCGATCCTGTCCGGGGTCGCCTACGCGACCTCCGCCGAGATGGCCGGCGAGCTGCAACCGTTCGAGGGCTATGCGGCGAACCGCGAGGCCATGCTTCGCGTCGTCCGCAACCATGGCCGGGCGGCAAGCGGCGAGACGTCCGGCTACGAGGGCCTGGCGACCACGCCGGTCTGGCTCGACACGACCGTCCTCTCGCAAATCCGGCATCTGGGCGGCGCCGCGATCGTCGAGCGGGCCGCGGCCGTCTGGCGGGCCGCGGTCGAACGCGGCACCGAGTCCGGGTTCCGCAACGCACAGGTGTCGTGCATCGCCCCGACCGGCACCATCGGTCTGGTCATGGACTGCGACACGACCGGGATCGAGCCTGATTTCGCTCTCGTGAAGTTCAAGAAGCTGGCCGATGGCGGCTACTTCAAGATCATCAACCGCGGCGTGCCCGACGCCCTGCGGACGCTCGGCTACAGCGAAGCCGCCATCGCCGACATCGAGCACTACGCGATCGGCCACGGATCGCTGCGGGCCTCCCCGGCGCTGAGCTACGCCGATCTCGCCCAGCGCGGCTTCACGCCGGACAAGATCGAGGCGATCGAGCGGGCGCTGCCGATGTCCTTCGACATCCACTTCGTGTTCAACCGGTGGACGCTGGGGGACGACTTCCTGCGCGACACGCTGAAGGTTCCTCCCGAGAAGCTCGTCGATGGATTCGATCTGCTGCGCTTCATCGGGTTCAGCAAGGCGGAGATCGAAGCCGCCAACATCCACGTCTGTGGTGCCATGACGCTCGAGGGGGCCCCGCATCTTCTGCCCGAGCATCTTGCGATCTTCGACTGCGCCAACCCGTGCGGCCGGACCGGCAAGCGCTACCTCGCCTTCGAAAGCCACATCCGCATGATGGCCGCTGCGCAGCCCTTCGTGTCAGGGGCGATCTCCAAGACCGTCAACATGCCGAACGATGCGACGGTCGACGATTGCAAGAACGCCTACATGCTGTCGTGGAAGCTCGGTCTCAAGGCGAACGCGCTTTACCGCGACGGCTCGAAGATGTCGCAGCCCCTCAGCGCCCATCGGCTGCAGGACGACGAGGAGAACGAGGTGGAAGAGGTCTCGCTCGAGACCCCGCACGGCACGATCACGGATCAGATCCGCCGGATCGCCCAGGTCGCCGCCGAGGAGGCGCTCCGGGACAACGCCTTCAGGCCCGAGCCGCGTCTGCCCGTGCGGCCGGGTGTCCGGCACGTCGCCGTGGTGGATGGGCAGCGCGTGACGTTGCAGACCAGGCTCAGCAGCAACGGATCGCCGGCCGAACTCTCGATCGAGGCGATCGGACCCACGGGACGGCACAACCAGATCGCCAGCGACATCGCGGTCGCCATCTCGCTGGGGCTGCAGCACGGCGTGCCTCTGGAGCAATACGTGTCCGCCTTCGCGGCGAACTCCCTGTCCGGGTCTGCCTTCCCGGTACGCGGCAAGAGCGCGTCGGCGATCGTCGAGTATGTCTTCCACCATCTCGGGGTGGAGTATCTGGGACGACACGACGGCGAGGCCGAGGAACGCGCAAACATGGGACAAAGCGCATGATGCCGCAGCAGACCGCGGCAGGCGGCGGGCAGGATCTGTCAAAACGGGCCGATCCACCGTCGCTCGAGGCAGTCTTGGCGGTCCTGAGGACGCTGGTTCGTCTCAAGGATATCAAGGATCGCCATGGCGAAACGGCCGAATATCGGCAGAACAAGGATGCTGCATGGCATGCGGCGCGAGAACTTCTCGGCCCCGACCCGGAATGCGACACATAAGCGTCAAGAAAAAATTACTTCCGTCGCAAATTGCGGACAGGGTTCATAAATAAGCAACTAATCGATGTCAGCCTTCCTTTAAATAACACAAGGCTGTTCGATGGTGACTTTATACGCCGCGCCTGGCTCGGGAAATTGCTTCAAGCCATTTCTCGCCATGCGGCAACTCGCGATTCCGTTCGAGATTCGCGTGGTCGACGTCCTGAAGGGTGAGACAAGAAGCGAGGCCTACCGCTCCGTCAATCCCGCGGCGGCCGTGCCGTACCTGCGCTTGCCCGGTGGATACGGGCTCGGCGAATCCAATGCCATGCTCTGGTTCGTCGCCGCCGGCTCGAGCCTGATGCCGCAGGAGCCTTACGGGCAAGCCTTGGGGCTGCAATGGATGTTCTTCGAACAGTCCAAGCTCGAGCCGTTCATATCGCCCGCGCGTTTCTTCAGCGCGATCGCCCCCGAGCGTGGCGTCGGGCGCGAGAACGACATCGCGAGCTGGCGTCAGATGGCCGAGGCCGGGCTCGAGCGCCTCGACGCCTATCTCGGGCAGACCGACTTCATCGCAGGATCCGCCTACAGCATCGCGGACATCGGCGTCTTCGGATACGTGCATCTGTCGGGGGAAGCCGGCATCGACCTCGATCGGTACCCCTCGGTCCGGCGGTGGATCGGGCGGGTCGAGTCGACACCGCGCTACGTGCCGATCGGCCAGCTCTGCGCCGACGCGCCGTCCTTCCTGTCAAAAGCCGCATGACGTGGGTCGTCACGTGACCGTTCACCAACCCGCCAAAAGCCGCAAAGGAGGCGATCGGGCGAGCCCGGC
Source organism: uncultured Enterovirga sp. (assembly GCA_964250725.1). Classification (GTDB taxonomy): domain Bacteria; phylum Pseudomonadota; class Alphaproteobacteria; order Rhizobiales; family Beijerinckiaceae; genus Enterovirga. The sequence goes on from CAXUHE010000235.1 coordinate 3,286, forward strand.
TGCCGGCTCGGACCAATCCCTCATCGACCGGCTCACGACCGCGGCGTGGATTTTCGACATCGACAAGGCGCAGGTCGTCTGGGCCAACGCGGCCGCCCTCGAGGTCTGGCGCGCGGCCTCGATCCGGGAACTCGCCGAACGCGACATGAAGTCGGACATGTCGCCGGCGGTCGCCCGGCGTCTGCGGCAATACCAGGAGGACTTCGAACGCAGCGCGTGCGTGTTCTCCGAACTGTGGACGATCTACCCGGGTGGCGCCTCGCGGACGCTGCGCGTGCTGTTCAGCGGCATCCCGCTTTCGGACGGCCGCATGGGCATGTTCTGCGAAGCCCGGGACGAGGTGCACCACCAGCACGACACGTTGCGGAGCGCCGATGCCCTGCTGCACACGCAACTGATGATCTCGCTCTATTCCAGGTCCGGCGAAGCGCTCTATCGCAACCCCGCGGCCCGCAGCGTGCTCGACAGGCAGGACGATGGCCTCGCCTCGCGTTTCGTCGACGAGCAGGACTACCGCAAGATCATCGATCAGCTCGAGAGGGTCGGCGAGGTCAGCGGCGTCATGCAGATGCGGACCTCGCGGGGGGTCCGGTGGCATGAACTCA
>CAXUHE010000235.1:3900-5949 GCA_964250725.1 uncultured Enterovirga sp.
CATGACGCCGTTTCGGGCGACCCGGCGATCCTGATCAGCGAGGCCGACGTCAGCGAACTCAAGGAGACCGAAGCCAAGGCGCGCTACATCGCCCTGCATGACACGCTGACGGGACTTCCGAACCGGTCCTACGTCCCGATCACCTTCGCGCAGTGCATCGGTTCGGCCGAGGGCACCCGCGCGAGCCTCGGCGTCTTCTTCATCGATCTCGACCAGTTCAAGCTCATCAACGACTCCCTCGGCCATGCGTTCGGCGACGAGGTTCTCGTCGAGGTCGCACGGCGCCTGGTCAGGATCGTGGGCAGCGACGACAGCGTGATCCGGCTGGGCGGAGACGAGTTCCTCGTCATCGTCTCGGGTGGCGATCCGGAAGCCTACCGGCTCAAGGCGGACTGGATGGTGCAGGCCCTCTCCGCGCCGATCAACGTCGGCAGCCGCCAGCTGACCGTGACGCCCAGCATCGGCATCAGCGTCTACCCCGAAAACGGCACGGACGATGCGACGCTGATGAAAAGCGCCGATCTTGCGATGTACAGCGCCAAGAGTGCCGGACGGAACTGCGTCCGCTTCTTTTCCCCCTCGATGCGCGAGCGCGCGGACAGCCGGCTCGAGCTCGAGTCGAGCCTCAAGGCCGCGATCGTCAACGGTGAGTTCGAGGTCTACTACCAGCCGCGCGTCTCGACCCAGAACGTCACGATCGTCGGTGCCGAGGCTCTGCTGCGGTGGAACCATCCTCGCCTTGGCGTGGTACCGCCCTCGCTGTTCATTCCCGTCTGCGAGGAGATCGGCCTCATCGAGAAGCTCGGCGAGTACGTCCTGCGGGAGGCGACCGCGCAGCAGAAGCGCTGGAGCGACGACGGCCATAGGCTGTCGGTCTCGGTCAACGTGTCGCAGCGACAGATGAACAGCCCGGCCTTTCCCGACCTCGTCGCGGATGCCCTGGAGCGGAGCGGGTGCGACCCGCAGATGATCGAGCTGGAACTCACCGAGTCGATGCTCATGGAGAAGAGCGAAGAGTCGACGGCCCTGGTGGAGCGTTTCCGCCAGCACGGGCTGCGCATCTCCGTCGACGATTTCGGGACCGGCTACTCGAACCTCGCACGCCTGCACGAGTTCGCGATCGACTGCATCAAGATCGACCGTGCCTTCGTCAAGGATCTGCCCGGCAACAAGGCCCTTGCCGAAATCATCATCGCTCTCTGCAAGCTGATGCACGTCAAGATCGTCGCGGAAGGGGTGGAGACGCTGGAGCAGCTCATCTGGCTCCGCAGCAAAGGCTGCGAGGAGTTCCAGGGCTTTTACTTCAGCATGCCCATCACGGTAGCGATGATGGATGCGTTGCTGATGCAGCAGAGCGATATTTCCTCCTCCGTCAATTTCTGACAAGCAGGGCTCCTCCACCCCCATACCGAGGCGAACCCCTCACGGGGTCCGTCCTCGCGAGGTGCGAAGCGCCGTGGGGTGGGAAGGCCCCGCCATGGATCGCTGCGCTCGCGAAGACGACATCGGCGGTCAGCGCCGGTTTGCCTGATGCAGCCTGGAAACCTCGAGCGATGGTCCTATCGTCGGACCCTATCCCGATCATCTTTGGGCCTGTCCGCAATCGATGCAGCTTCGACCGTAGATCGTCCATATGCGACGCGATCTCGCAGTCGCAAAGCGATATTATTTATCCGGATGACAAGTTATTGCGAGTCAAATCACGCTAAAAGTCGTTGATCGCCATCGATAGATTGATGAACCACGCTCAAATACTTGAAACTCAGGCATCAAACAAAGCAGATCGTGACGCGTACTTGGTTTGGTGATAACCAGGAGGTTGCGATGCGTAAGTCTTCGATGGATGGGCTGCTCGGCGGGCCGGTGGGCGCGGCGCTGGGATCTCTGTTCCTGATCGCCTCCCTTGGCGGGCCCGTCGGGGCCGCCGGGGTCGGGATCGGCGGCGGGCTCGGCGGCGGGCTCGGCGGCGGGCTCGGCGGAGCGCGGGGCGAGTCCTGAACCGTGGCCGACGACCACCACCAGGCGCGGTTCGGCCTGGTCCAGATCTCC
>CAXUHE010000236.1:0-5435 GCA_964250725.1 uncultured Enterovirga sp.
TGGTGCGCCGCGACAGGACCTGGATCGTGCGGCGGATCTCCTCGTCGCGGCCGATGACGGGATCGAGCTTGCCGTCGCGCGCCGCCTCGGTGAGGTCGCGGGCGTATTTCTTCAGCGCATCGTAGGCGTTCTCCGCCGAGGCGTTGTCGGCCGTGCGGCCCTTGCGCAGCGCGTCGATCGCGCCGTTCAGCCCGCTCGCGGTCGCACCAGCGGCGGACAGGATGCGGCCCGCCTCGTTGTCCTTCTCGATCGCGAGCGCGAGCAGCAGCCGCTCGACCGTGACGTAGCTGTCGCCGGCCTTCTTGGCGGCGCTCTCGGCCGTATCGAACAGGCGCACGAGGTCGCGTGTCGCGGAGGGTTGCGAGGCCGCGCCGGACACCTTCGGCTGCTTCCCGAGCCACGCCTCGACGGCCTGTTTCGCGTCGCGCGAGCGCCCGCCCGCACGGTCGATCAGGCCCGCGCACAGGCCCTCGGGATCGTCGAGCAGCACCTTGAGGAGGTGGCCCGGCGAGAGCTGCGGATTGCCCTCCCGCATCGCGAGCATCTGGGCGGATTGAATGAAGCCGCGGGCCCGCTCGGTATATTGTTCCAGGTTCATGTCTCATCCCTCGCACGCGCGAGCGCCCCGAAGGCACGCTCGCCGACGACAATGTTCAGGCATCCGCGAGGACGCCGCCGTGCCGACGCTCACGCGAGCCGCCGACATGCCCCATATGGTGTGGCTCTCGGGCAACAGAAGGGTTGCGGAACGATCGCCGCCGCCAGAATTTGGTGATGGTCGCCACGCATCCGCGTCACGCTCGGCCACGGGCGGGACGATTTAGGGAGAGAGCCATGTCCGGTGATCCGCACGATCCCCGCTCCGTCGCGGAGAAGGCCCGCGCCGATCTCGCGCGCAACGACGCGATGGGGATGGCCGTGCCCGAGAGCCCGGCCGAGGAGGGGCCTTCTGTGACGCCGGAGACATTCGGCGAACACGCGAACGTCGAGTACGAGCGCGGTCCGGTCGATCGCGAGAACCGAGACGACCCGCTGCCCGAGGCGCCCTGATCAGCTAATCGGCGTGGAAGCGCGTGAACCCGGAGACGGGTTCACGCTCCGCCACGAGGGTGTTGGCGGGATTTCCCGGATCGGCCCATCCGATCGCCATGCCGCACACGATCGCCTCGCTGTCCGGAATGCCGAGATTGCGCCGGACGATGTCGGAATAGTTCGCGATCGCGGCCTGCGCGCAGGTGTCGAGGCCCCGTGCGCGCGCCGCGATCATGATCGTCTGGAGGAACATGCCGTAATCGAGCCAGCTGCCCTGTTCGAGGTCGCGGTCGATGGAGAAGACCAGCCCGACCGGCGCGCCGAAGAACACGTAATTGCGTCCGACCTGCCGCGACGCCGCCTCACGGTCCCCGCGCGCGACGCCCGCGAGTTCGTAGAGCTGCCAGCCGACGCGGCGGCGTCGCTCCTGGTAGGGCGAGCGCCAGGTGCGAGGATAGTAGACGTAATCCATCGAGTCGGGCGTGCCCGCGACGTGAGCCGCCAGGAGATCGTCCGTCAACCGCGTCAGCGCAGCGCCCGTGACCACGTGCGCCTTCCAGGGCTGGACGTTTCTGCCGCTCGGCGCACGTCCGGCGAGCTGCAGCAGCCGCTCGATCTCGGCTCTCGCGACCGGGCGGTCGAGGAAGCCGCGGATGCTGCGCCGGCTCTCGATCGCGCGATCGACCGAATCAGGGCTTTCGGTCGACATCAGGACGGTGCGTCAGCTCCGCCCGCGCATCGGTCGCTCGGGCCGACGCAGGCGCAGGTCGAGCTCGGCGGAGGCCGCCACGACGTTGAAGCCGGACTGCTCCGAGACGGAGACCGGCTGAAGGGTGACGGCGCGTCGCGAACCGCCGACGAGCACGTTCGCCCCGAGGCCGGCCCCGAGCGTCGCCTGGGCGGTCGCGCCCACGTAATGCCCGGCGATCGCGCCCCGCACGACGTTGCCGGAGGGCGCGAAGACGCCCCACACGATCTGCGTGCGGTCGGTCGTCCCGATGTCGAGACCGAGCGTGGCGATCGAGCCGTCGTAGACTTCGATCTCGCGCGCCGCGTTCAGGAACGTGCAGGTGATGTCCTTGCGCGACCCGATCACGAGGCCGGTCCCGGCCGCGACCTCGCAGGTCAGCGTGCCGGCCTGCACCACCTGGGCCTCCGCTCCGGAGGCGGCCAGTAAAGCGGCGGCCGTCAGGGCTCCGGCCATCGTCGCGCGCATCGTCATCGTGGTTCTCCCGCGGCCTGTCGGGCAAAGCCGACGTCGCCATCCGTTGAAGACGGTACGTTATCATAGGCCGCTCAAGCCGACGCAATCAGTCATCGGACCAGCGATCAGTCATCGGCCGCATGACGGCCATCCCTGCACACGATACTAGACAAGGAGTATCGATCTTAGATGAGAGGTGGAGACCGGCCCTCACCGGGCAGCGGCCTCGGCGGCTCTTCGCGCCGGCCTCAGCCTGAACAGATGGATCGCCCGGACCTTGGAACGGGCGACCGCCTGACCGCTACGGGCCGACCGAAGGTCAGCGCAGCGAACCGCAGAAGCGCTGGACGCGGCGGCAGGCCTCTTCCAGGTTCTCGTTCGAGGTCGCGTAGGAGATGCGCAGGTTCGGGCCGAGCCCGAAGGCGGAGCCGTGGACCGCCGCCACACCCTCGCTCTCCAGGAGCTCGGAGACGAAGTCCTCGTCGGTCGCGATGGTCTTTCCCGACGGCGCGCTCTTGCCGATCAGCGCCGCGCAGGACGGGTAGACGTAGAACGCGCCCTCCGGCTTCGGGCATTTCAGCCCGTTCGCCTGGTTCAGCATCGACACGACGAGGTCGCGCCGCCCCTCGAAGGCCTTCCGGAAGACCGGCAGGTGGTCCTGCGGCCCGTCGAGCGCCTCGACGGCCGCCCATTGCGAGACCGAGCACGCGCCGCTCGTCTGCTGCCCCTGGACGAAGTCCATCGCCTTGATGAGCTCGTCGGGCCCGGCCGCGTAGCCGATCCGCCAGCCGGTCATCGCGTAGGCCTTCGACACGCCGTTCATCGTCAGCGTGCGCTCGTAGAGCGAGGGCTCGACCTGGGCCGGGGTGACGAACTCGAAGTCGCCGTAGACGAGGTGCTCGTACATGTCGTCCGTCAGCACCCAGACATGGGGATGGCGCACGAGCACGTCCGTGATGGTCTTCATCTCAGTCCGCGTATAGGCGGCGCCCGAGGGGTTCGAAGGCGAGTTGAGGATGATCCACTTGGTCTTGGGCGTGATGGCGCGCTCGAGCGGCTCCGCCTGGAGCTTGAAATCGTGCTCCATCGTGGTCTCGACGAAGACCGGGGTGCCGCCGCAGAGCCCCACCATCTCCGGGTAGGAGACCCAGTAGGGGGTCGGCACGATCACCTCGTCGCCCGGGTTCAACGTCGCGAGCAGCGCGTTGTAGATCACCTGCTTGCCGCCGGTGCCGACGATGGTCTGCGAGGGCTTGTAGTCCAGCCCGTTCTCGCGCTTGAACTTCTTCGCGATCGCCTCGCGCAGCGGCGTGATGCCGGGGACCGGGGTGTACTTCGTCTCGCCGCGCCGGATCGCCGCGATCGCGGCCTCCTTGATGTTGTCCGGCGTGTCGAAATCGGGCTCCCCGACCGAGAGCGAGATCACGTCCCGTCCCTTCCCCTTCAGGTCTCGCGCCTTCTGCGTCATCACGATCGTGGCCGACGGCTTCACGCGTGACAGGGCATCGGCCAGAAAGGCCATCGCGGATCTCCAATCGGGTTCTGGGCAGGAACTCCCTAATCCTGCGGGCCCGCCCGGACAAGCCGGCGCGTCAGAAGAACGCCTCGAAAGCGGAGAGGACCGCGTCCGGCGCCTCCTCCGCGAGATAGTGCCCGGACGGCACGGGACCGCCCGCGACGCCCGCCGCCGCATAGCCGCGCCAGATCGCGAGCGGGTCGTACCAGGTGCCGATCTTGCCCGTCTCGCCCCAGAGCACGAGGAGCGGACAGGCGATCTTGCGGCCCTCCTCCCGGCTCGCCCGGTCGTGGTCGAGGTCGATCGTCGCGGCCGCCCGGTAATCCTCGCACATGCCGCGGATCGCGGCCGGATCGCGCGCGGCCGCGAGGTAATCCGCCAAGGCTTCGGGCGCGAAGAAGCCGGGCGGCTTCGGCTCGCGCGAGGTTTGGGCGTGCCACCAGGTCTCGGGCGCGGCGTCGATGAGGCTCTCGGGAAACGGGTGTGGCTGCGCGAGCCAGAACCAATGGTAGTAGCCCATCGCGAAGGCCATGTCGGTGCGCTCGAAATGCTCGAGCGTCGGCACGATGTCGAGGACCGCCAGCCGCTCGACACGGTCCGGATGGTCGAGCGCCAGGCGGTGGGCGACCCGCGCGCCGCGATCGTGGCTGCCGACCCGAAAGGTCGCGTGGCCGAGCGCGCTCATGAGGTCGGCCATATCGGCCGCCATCGCGATCTTCGCGTAGGCGGCGTGATCCGCGCTCGCGGGCGGCTTGTGCGAGCCGCCGTAGCCGCGCAGGTCCGGGCAGACGACGCTGAAGCGCTCCGCCAGCACCGGCGCCACCCGGTGCCACATCGCGTGCGTCTGCGGATTGCCATGCAGCAGGAGCAGCGGCGGCCCGGAGCCTCCGGTGCGGACGCGCAGGGTCCCGCCCGGGACATCCAGGGTCCGCAGCGTGAAGCCGGGGAAGAACGGATCTGTCACGGTCACCTCCATGCATCCGTCCTTCACTCCTCCGGCGGCGCGACCGCCGGCTTCACGGCGGGCGTCCGGCCGGCGCGCCGGGCACTGCCGCCGAGCGATTCGTTGCGGGACCGGAGCCCGTTCATCTGCGCTTCGGCATCGGCGACCGCATCCGCGTCCTTGGGACGGCGGCGTGTGGCCACCGGCGTGCCGATCGGCATGTACTCGGCGTCCGCTGGCCGCGAGCGGGTCACGAAGTCGGGCGCGGGCTTCGGCTCGCCTCCCGTGATGCCGGCCGCCATCGCGGCGTCGCGCACGAGGTTGGTATCGTTCGAGCAGCCGGCGAGCGGCAGAGCGAGCGATAGGCTGAGGATGACGATGAGCGTCGCGCGGGTCGGCATCATGTTCTCGGCAAGGCTTGCATCGCATCGTCTCGGATCAGGAGCCGGGCGGGCGGCGTTATCGGTTCGCAGTGCTGCGGCGATCCGTTAACATGACACCAAACGCGGTCGCCATGACAAGGCCGCGACACGGGAGGCAACCATGAACGAGCCGAAGACCGACGCGGTCACGCCCGCGCTCCCGGACTTCAACGCGCTCTCGCAGAATCTCGCGCTGTTCGTGCAGCAGGCCGGCCGCGCGACCGCCGCCTACATGAAGCCGATCGAGGAACGGCGCGCGACACCCGGCATCTCCGAGGACGTCGCGGAGATCGTCCGCACGCTGGGCAAGGTCGCGGA
>CAXUHE010000236.1:5445-5941 GCA_964250725.1 uncultured Enterovirga sp.
CGGAAAGACAGTAGCCGCGAAACGGGAATGGTAACGGCCGACGCGCAGGGGCGGCTCGGGCGCGAGTTCATCGGATTGTGGGCGAGCACGCTCACGAGGCTGCAAGGTGCGTCCCCAATCGCCGCGACCTCCGCCGCGGCGGCCTCGCCCGACAAGCGGTTCCAGGACCCGGAATGGTCGACGAACCCCATCTTCGACTTCATCCGGCAGGCGTATCTCGTCACCTCGAACTGGGCCGACGCGATGGTGGACGAGGCGGACGGCCTCGACGAGCACACCCGCGCCAAGGCGCGGTTCTACGTGAAGCAGATCTCCGGCGCGCTCTCGCCGTCGAACTTCGTGCCGACGAACCCGGAGCTGCTGCGCGAGACGTTCCGGCAGGGCGGCGCGAACCTCGTGCGCGGCATGACCATGCTGGCCGAGGATGTCGAGGCGGGGCGAGGCGAGCTGAAGCTGCGCCAGTCGGACCCGGCGAAGTTCGAGGTCGGGGTCAACC
>CAXUHE010000237.1:0-5891 GCA_964250725.1 uncultured Enterovirga sp.
CCGAGGCGAACGTGCCCTACGACGAGGTCTTCGAGCTCGAGGACATCAACGGGCAGTTGCCCCAGGCCGACGTCGCCTTCGTGATCGGGGCGAACGACGTCACGAACCCCTCCGCCAAGACGGACTTGTCCTCGCCGGGCTACGGCATGGCGGTCGCCCAGGCGCAGCACGCGCTGCGCGAGATGGCGGACACGCTCAAGAAGGAGGGGGTGAACGTCAAATACGCGATCCACCCGGTGGCGGGCCGCATGCCCGGCCACATGAACGTGCTGCTGGCCGAGGCGAACGTGCCCTACGACGAGGTCTTCGAGCTCGAGGACATCAACGGGCAACTGCCCCAGGCCGACGTCGCGTTCGTGATCGGGGCGAACGACGTGACGAACCCCTCCGCCAAGACGGACCCGTCCTCGCCGATCTACGGCATGCCGATCCTCGACGTCGAGAAGGCGAAGACCGTGCTCTTCATCAAGCGCGGCATGGGATCCGGCTACGCGGGCGTCGAGAACCCGCTCTTCTTCAACGACAACACGATGATGCTCTTCGGCGACGCGAAGAAGATGGTCGACGAGATCAACAAGAGCTTGGCTCACTGAGACCCCGACCAGGGCTTGAGGACGCGCCGATTTGGAGCCGGCGCTGCCCTACATCTTCGTCGTGCGGGGCGTGCCGATCTCGATGCAGGCCTCCGCGCGGTCGAAGGAGCGCTGGCGGGCGAGCGTGCGGGACGCGGCGGCCGCGAAGCTCGCGCAAGGCCATTGGGCCTGGAGCGGACGGCTAAGGGTCGTGATCCTGTCTTACTCGATCGGGCCGACGTCTCTCGACGTCGACAACATCGCGAAGCCTGTCCTCGATGCCCTGACGGGTCTTCTCTGGATCGACGACGGCCAGATCGACGAGCTGGTCCTGCGCAAGACGGACGTGACCGAACTGCTGCCCTCTCCTCCACGGTTCGACGAGTTCGGGAGCGCACTGGCAGATCGTAGCTCTTTCGTGTTCGTCCATGTAGATTGGATGGGTAATCACGAGGACCTGCCCGTATGAGCGGATCTCGCTCGGATCGTGACCTTGAGGTGTTGGAAGCCCTCGGTGCCAATTATCGGGCGGACGGGTTCCAGTTCGTCATCGATCCATCCACCCGTCTGGCACCTCCGTTCCTTCGACCGTACAGGCCGGACGCGATGGCCCTCAAGGGCAAGGGCGGCGTGCTCGTCGAACTCGTGCGCGTGTCCCAAGACCGGAACGGTAAGACACGGGCATTGTCCAAGCTGGTCGAGAGCCATCCCGATTGGCGGCTCGAGGTCGTGCTGGCCGACAACTTCGTGCGCGAGCGAGGCTGGATTCTGGAGCCGGACGCGATCCCGGCGCTCCCGGCGGGTCAGCTCGGGATGTTGAGAAAGGACGTGCGGCGCCTGATCGCGGACGGGCAGGCTTCGGCCGCGATCCTGCTGGGCTGGTCGCTCCTGGAGGCGCTGACCCGCAGCCGCGTCTCGCAGCTCGTCCGTCCCTCCGCCCGTCCCTTGACCGGCTGGCAGGTCGTCGAACAGCTGACGAGCTTCGGCCTCGTCGAGGGTGGCGGCTACGAACGGCTTCGCCGGCTCCTGCCGATCCGCAACGCGATCGCTCACGGGGATTTCCAGATCGGCACGGTCCGGGACGCAGAGGACCTGGCGCGGATCATCGACGAGGTGGCGCAGGAGGAGAAGGCCGCCGCCTGAGCGCGCCGGCTCCGGGTCACGGCACCACGGGGCCGCGGAACGTCCACAGCTTGTGGGCGAGGAAGTGCCAGACGAGCACGATCCCCGTCGTGACGAGCTGCGCGGGCAGGTAGGGCGCGCCCAGCGCCCGCACGAAGAAAGCCATAAGCCCCCAGGTCAGCGCGAAGCCGACCGCCGACACGACGAGGAAGCGCCAGGTCGCCTCGCGGTGCGGTCGGTCGCTCTGGTAGGTGAGGCGGCGGTTGAGGATGTAGGACACGATCCCGCCCGCGCTGAAACCGGTGAGCGAGGCGGGCACCGGATCGAGCCCGTAACCCTCGACGAGGCTGAAGAGCAGCCCGTAATGCACGATCGCGGCGATCATCCCCACGCCGAAGAAGGTCGCGAACTGTCGGGCGGGCTCCCGCAGCCGCTCGGGCACGAGGCCCGTCACGCGCGTCATCATCGGGCTCACCCCTGGAGCCAGCCCGCGGCGCGGCGCACGAGCGCGCGGGGCGCGAGCTGTGCGCCGATCGTCCCGATGCGGTTCATGCCGCCCGCCACCACGATCGCGCGGCCCCGCGCGTGGCCGTCGATCCCGATCCGGGCGACGGCGGCGGACGTCATCGCGCGCTCGAACAGCTTCGACTTCTCCATGTCGGCGCGCTTCGTGAACTCGGTCGCGGTCGGGCCGGGGCAGAAGGCCGTGACCGTGACGCCGTGCCGGCGCGCCTCCTCGTGGAGCGCCTCCGACAGCGAGAGCACGTAGGCCTTGGTGGCCGCGTAGACCGCCATGTAGGGGATCGCCTGGAAGGAGGCCGTCGACGCGACGTTGAGGATGCCGCCCCGCCGTCGCGCGATCAGGTCCGGCAGGACGAGCCGGCAGAGTTTCGTCAGCGCGGTCACGTTCAGCTCCACCATCGCGGCCTGCTCGGCATAGGGCATGGTGGCGAACCCGCCGCGCAGGCCGAACCCGGCATTGTTGACGAGCGTGTGGACCGCGATCCCCTCCCGCCCGAGCCACGCGACGAGCTCCTCCGGCGCGTCGGGCCGTTCGAGGTCGAGCGCGAAGGTTCGGACCACGACGCCGGACGCGGCCTCGATCTCGCGCGCGAGCGCCGCGAGGCGGTCCTCCCGCCGCGCCACGATGACGAGCGAGGAGCCCTGCGCGCCGAAGATGCGCGCCATCGCCTCACCGATGCCGCTCGACGCGCCCGTGACGATCGTCCACCGTGTATCGGTCATGTTGGCCTTCGCGGCCGGCCCCCGCGCCGGTGCCCGGCCTTTAACCCTACAATCATCCGGAGGCGAGATGAACGAGTTGGCGCAGGATCGGGTCGCGATCATCGGGAGCGGCGGCATCGGGGGCATGCTGGCGGCCGAGCTCGTGGGGGCCGGCCGGGCCGTGACCTTGTGCGTGCGCACGCCCTTCGACCGGCTCACGATCGAGAGCGGGGGCCGGACGCGCGACGTCGCGGTCGAGATGGCGAGTTCGCCCGACGAGGTGGCGCATTCGCGCTGGGTCCTGGTGACCACGAAGGCGCAGGACACGGCTGGCGCCGCGCCCTGGCTCGCGAAGCTCTCGGGCCCCGGCACCACGGTCGTGGTCGTGCAGAACGGCGTGCATCAGGCGGAGCGCGTCCGGCCCTACACCACCGCGACGGACATCGTGCCGGCCACCATCTACTGCTCGGTCGAGCGCACGGCGCCCGGCCACATCGTGCATCACGGCTCGGCGAAGATCGTCGTGCCGCACGGCCCGACCAGCCCCGCCATCGCGGCGCTCTTCGCCGGGACCATGTTCGAGATCGTGGAGGAGGAGGATTTCACCACCGCGTCCTGGACGAAGCTCCTGAACAACCTCGTGGCGAACCCGCTGACCGCGCTCACGCTGCGCCGGTGCGGCGCGCTCGGCGAGGCGCCGATCCGCGACCTTGCGCGGGGATTGCTCACCGAGGCGGTCGCGGTCGCGCAGGCCGACGGAGCCAAGCTCGGCCAGGAGGACGTCGAGCGCTCGGTCCAGCGCCTCGCCGGCCTCAACCCGCAGGGCGGGACGTCGATGCTCTACGACCGGCTCGCGGGCCGGCCGCTCGAGCACGAGTACATCACGGGCGCCGTCGTGCAGGGCGCCCTGCGGCACGGGATCGCGGCGCCGCTGAACGGTGCCCTGCTGGCGCTCCTCGCGACCGTCAGCGGGCATCCGCTCGACGGATCGAGCTAAGCCGCCGTGGCGAGCTCCTGGCGCACGAGGTTCACCCAGAACCCGGCGCCCAGCGTCAGGATGTCGTCGTTGAAGTCGTAGTTCGGCGTGTGGACGGAATGGAAGCTGCCGTCCGGCTGCACGCCGTTGCCGATGAAGATGAACGCGCCGGGCTTCACCCGCAGCATGTCGGCGAAATCCTCGCCGCCCGTGATCGGAGGCGTGTTGGCGTGCACGGCCTCGGCCCCGACCAGGCTCTCGGCCGCGCGCGCCATGGTGGCGGCGTGCTCCGCGTCGTTCACGAGGACGCGCGTATAGCGGCCGTAGTTCACCTCCGCTGTGCAGCCCTGGGCGGCCGCGTGCGCGTGCGCCAGCTCGGTCAGGCGGCGCTCCATGATGTCCTGCGCGGCATCCGAGAAGGTGCGGGCGGTGCCGGTGATCACGATCTCGGAGGGCATCACGTTCGGCGAGGACGCGAAGCCGCCGTGGATCGAGCCGATCGACACGACCGCGGGCTCGGTCGCCGGGATGTTGCGGCCGATGACGTTCTGGAGAGCCAGGCAGAAATGCGCCTGCGCGATCGTGGTGTCGGTCGCGAGATGCGGTGTCGAGCCGCCATGCCCGCCCGTGCCCCGGAACGTCACGGTGAAGAAGTCCGCCGCCGCCATCATCGGGCCGGAACGCAGCTTGAACTGCCCGACCGGCGTGCCGGCCCCATTGTGCATGCCGTAGACCGCGTCGCATGGGAAGCGGTCGAACAGGCCCTCGGCGATCATGCGCTGGGCGCCGCCGCCGCCCTCTTCGGCCGGCTGGAAGATGAGGTGGACGTCGCCCGAGAAGTCGCGCGTCTCGGCGAGCCGGCATGCCGCGCCGAGCAGCATGGTCGTGTGCCCGTCATGCCCGCAGGCGTGCATCTTGCCCGGGATCTGGGACGCGTAGGGAAGGTTCGTCGTCTCGATGATGTTCAGCGCGTCCATGTCCGCGCGCAGCGCGATCGCCCGGTTGCCGGGCCGGCCGCGGATCGTGCCGACGACGCCCGTGCCGCCGACCCCCTCCGTCACCTCGACGCCCCAGCCGCGCAGCTTCTCGGCGACGAGCGCCGAGGTCCGCGTCTCCTCGAAGCTGGTCTCCGGGTGGGCGTGGATGTCGCGCCGGATGGCGGTGAGTTCGGCGCGCAGAGGCTCGAGTTCGGCGAGGATGTCGGTCATGGGGGCCCTTTCGTGATGACCCGGAGCCTAGACCTGCGCCCGTGCGGATGAAAGCGGGCCGATGCGACGGGAGTCTATCGCTTCAACGCGTCTGGAATGCGCCGACGCGCTATACTCCCTCGCTGCAGGTCATCGCATCTGAGACTTCAGTTCAGCGCGGGGAACCCTCTCCCCGAGGGGGGAGAGGGCAGGGTGAGGGGGAAGCGCGTTGTCCGGAGAGGGCGCTTCCCCCTCACCCGGGCGGCGCGTTCCGCGCCTGCTCGACCTCTCCCCCTCGGGGAGAGGTGAACCCGCGCTCATGCGGAGATCGGCGATCAGGCCGCCTTCTCGACCAGCACCCCGCGGCGGATCTGGTCCTCCTCGATCGACTCGAAGAGCGCCTTGAAGTTGCCCTCGCCGAAGCCATCGTCCCCCTTGCGCTGGATGAACTCGAAGAAGATCGGCCCGATGGCGTTGGCCGAGAAGAGCTGGAGGAGGATCTTGGTGTAGCCGCCCTCCACCACGCCCTCGCCGTCGATCAGGATGCCGTTGCGCTCGAGCCGCGCGAGGTCCTCGCCATGGCCCGGCACCCGCTTGTCGACGCGCTTGAAATAGACGGACGGGGGTGCGGGCATGAACGACACGCCGTCGGCCCGCAGCGTCTCGCTCGTCTCGTAGATGTCGCGGCAGCCGCAGGCGATGTGCTGGATTCCCTCGCCGTTATAGGCGTGCAGGTATTCCTCGATCTGGCTGTGCGCGTCGGCGGATTCGTTGATCGGGATGCGGATCTTGCCGTCCGGGCTCGTCAGC
>CAXUHE010000238.1:0-477 GCA_964250725.1 uncultured Enterovirga sp.
GGCGACCGGCTGACCGTCTACGAGCCGACGCGCTTCGTCGGCGCGCTCCGGCACGGGCTGGCGGCCCAGCTCGGCATCGACCCTGCCAAGGTGCGGGTCGTGTCGCATTATCTCGGCGGACATTTCGGCTCGAAGCTCGCGCTGTCTCAGCACACCGTCTTGGCGGCGATCGCCGCGCGCCGGCTCGGGCGGCCAGTCCGGCTCGCGGTCAGCCGCCAGGACGGGTTCACAATCGCGAACCACCGCACCGAGACGCGCCACCGCGTCCGCCTCGGGGCGGACCGCGGGGGCCGCTTCGTCGCGCTCTCGCATAGGGCCACGACCGCGACCTCGCGTTTCGATCTCTTCGCCATGGAGGGCACGGACGTCACGACCGCGCTCTACGCCTGCCCGAATATCGAAGCCGAGGAGCGCGTCGCGGCGCTCGACCGCAACACGCCGGGGCCGATGCGCGCGCCGCCCGAGGTGCCCTACCTT
>CAXUHE010000238.1:487-5854 GCA_964250725.1 uncultured Enterovirga sp.
AATTCTGTTGAGCTAACTGGAAAAAATCTGGGTTTGGTTCTATGTGCCCTACCTTTTCGCGCTGGAGAGCGCGGTCGATGAACTCGCCCACACGCTCCGCCTCGATCCGATCGAGCTGCGGCGACGCAACGACACGGATTGCGACCCGGTGACGGGCCATCCCTTCACGACCCGGCCGCTCATGCGCTGCTTCGATGTGGGTGCGGAGGCCTTCGGCTGGTCGGATCGGCCTCGTGAGCCGGGCTCCCGCCGCGACGGCGAGTGGCTCGTCGGCCACGGCTGCGCGGCCTCGGCCCGGCCGGTCAAGGCAGGGCCGGTGAGCGTCAGGCTCACCGTGCACCCAGACCGCGCGCTCGTCGAGACGGCCCACCACGAGATCGGGAACGGGCTCTACACGCTCCTCGCGATGACGGCAGCCGACCGCCTCGGGCTGCCGGTCGAGCAAATCACGGTCCGGCTCGGCGACACGGATCTGCCGCCGGCCGGCATCTCGGGCGGCTCCTCCACCACGACAAGCCTCGTCAACGCGCTCGCGCAGGCCTGTCGCGAGGTCCGGGCGCGGCAGGCGGAGGAGGCGGCGGAGCCGGTCCTGGTCACGGTGCAGTACCTTCCGCCCGGCGCGAAGCCTGAGGACTTCGATCGCCTCAAACAAGGGCAGATGAAGCTCGTGACGCCGCCCGAGGGCAAGCTCGCCTGGGCGTTCGGCGCGCATTTCGTGGAGGCGCGCGTCAACATCCATACGGGCGAGGTCCGCGTCGCGCGCCATGTCGGCGTCTTCGCGGCCGGCCGCATCCTTAACCCGATGGCGGCACGGAGCCAGCTCCTCGGCGGCATGGCCTGGGGCGTGAGCTCGGCCCTGCTCGAGGCGACCGAACTCGACCGGGCGAGCGGCGCCTACGTGAACACCGACCTCGCCGAGTACCTCGTCCCGACCTGCGCCGACATCGCCGGCCAGGAGGCGCTCACGATCGAGGACGACGATCCGGCCGTGAACCCGGAGGGCGTGAAGGGGCTGGGCGAGATCGGGATCATCGGAGCGAACGCGGCCGTCGCGAACGCCGTCTTCAACGCGACGGGCCGGCGGATCCGCCGTCTTCCGATCAGACTGGAGCAGATGATCTGACAGCCGGACGCGCTGTCCACCCCTTGTCGCGCGACCCGCTTGCCTCGCGGCTGGCATGATGCATGCTGGGATGAGACCAGTTCCAAGCCGAGAACCCTCATGCCGCTCGACCTCGACCGACGCTCCCTGCTCGCGGGCCTCGGGGGCGCCTCCGCGCTCGCGACCTTCGCGGCACCGGCGCTGTCTCAGGGCGCTAACGCCCGCACGCTCCGCTTCGTGCCTCAGGCGAACCTCGCGAACTTCGATCCGATCTGGGGTACGCAATATGTCGTGCGCAACGCGGCCGCCTACGTGTGGGACACCCTTTACGGCGTCGACGAGAGGCTGAAACCCCAGCGTCAGATGGTCGAGGGCGAGGAGGTCTCCTCCGACGGGCTGACCTGGACGTTCAAGCTCCGCTCGGGGCTCAAATTCCACGACGGCACGCCGGTCCTCGCCAGGGACGTCGTGGCGAGCCTCGTGCGCTGGTCCGCCCGCGACCCGATGGGGCTCATGCTGCGCGACATCCAGCAGGAGCTGACCGCCGTCGACGACCGGACGTTCAGGTGGGTGCTTAAGAAGCCCTACCCGAAGATGCTGCTGGCGCTCGCGAAGAACAACGCGCCCTGCTCGTTCATCATGCCGGAGCGCATCGCGCAGACGGACCCGTTCAAGCAGATCACCGAGTATGTGGGCTCCGGCCCGCTCCGCTTCGCAAGGGACGAATGGGTGCCGGGCGCCCGCGCGGTCTTCACGAAGTTCGCCGATTACGTGCCGCGCGGCGAGCCGGCCTCCTGGCTCTCGGGCGGCAAGCGGGTGCTCGTCGACCGGGTCGAGTGGGTGATCATGCCCGACCCGGCGACAGCCTCGGCGGCGCTCCAGAACGGCGAGGTCGACTGGTGGGAGAGTCCGCTGCCCGATCTCGTGCCGCTGTTGAAGAGGAACCGGAACATCAACGTCGACATCGCGGACCCGCTCGGCAATATCGGGGCGTTCCGTATGAACACGCTCTTCCCGCCCTTCGACAACGTGAAGGCGCGCCGTGCCGTGCTGATGGGGATGAACCAGGAAGACTACATGCGGGCGCTCGTCGGTGACGACGACAAGCTGTGGAAGAACCTGCCCGGCTACTTCACGCCCGATACGCCGCTCTACAACGAGGAAGGCGGCGAGGTCCTCAAGATGCGCTCGATCGAGGCGGCGAGGAAGATGCTTGCCGAATCCGGCTACAAGGGCGAGCCCGTCACATGCGTGGTGGCGCAGGACCAGACCATCACCAAGGCCTTCGGCGAGGTCACGGCCGATCTCCTGAAAAAAATCGGCTTCAACGTCGATTTCGTCGCGACCGACTGGGGCACGACCGGTACGCGCCGCGCCTCGAAGGCGCCTCCCGCGCAGGGCGGCTGGAACATGTTCCACACCTGGCACGCGGGCGCGGACTGCATCAACCCGGCCGCCTACACGGCCATCCGCGCGAACGGCGACAAGGCCTGGTTCGGATGGCCGAACGCCCCGAAGGTGGAAACCGACATCGTCGAATGGTTCGACGCGAAGAACCTCGACGAGGAGAAGATCGCCATGAAGAAGCTGAACGAGGATGCGCTCGATTACGTGGTCTACGCGCCGACCGGCTTTTTCCTGAGCTACCAGGCATGGCGCAAGAACGTGTCCGGCGTAGTGAAGGGACCGCTGCCCTTCATATGGGGTGTGTCGAAGACGGCGTGACGTCGGTGCGGGCAAGCACGACGCGCTCCCTCGCCCGGAGGGAGAGGGTTGGGGTGAGGGTTTCGTTCTATTCGGATAGGGGATGCCCTTCACCCTGTCCCGCTCCCCATGGGAGAGGGGACCCGCATCTTACGTCACATCGTTCTCCAAGCTTCTGACATGCTCCTCTACGCCGGACGCCGCATCCTCTCGACAATTCCCGTGATGGCGATCGTCGCGCTCTTCGTGTTCGGGCTGCTCTACATCGCGCCGGGCGACCCGGCGGCGATCATCGCGGGCGACCAGGCGACGCCGGCCGACATCGAGCGCATCCGCGTCAATCTCGGCCTCGAGCGCCCGTTCGTCGTGCGGTTCGGCGAGTGGGCCTGGCATATCCTCCAGGGCGACCTCGGCACCTCGATCTTCACCTCGCTCCCGGTGAGCGACCTCATCAAGCAGCGGATCGAGCCGACGCTCTCGCTCATGATCGTGACGCTCGTCGTGTCGATCTCGATCGCGGTGCCGCTCGGCGTCGCGGCGGCCTGGAAGGCCGGGACCTGGGTCGACAAGTCGGTCATGGCCTTCGCGGTCATGGGCTTCTCGGTCCCGGTCTTCGTCGTGTCCTACCTCCTCGCCTACGTGTTCGCGCTCGAGCTCGAATGGCTGCCCGTCCAGGGCTACACGCCGATCTCGCAAGGGCTCTGGCCGTGGTTCCAGAACCTGATCCTGCCCTCGCTCGCGCTCGGCTTCGTCTACATCGCGCTGATCGCGCGCATCACGCGCGCCACCATGCTGGAGGTGCTGGCGCAGGACTACGTGAAGACCGCGACCGCGAAGGGCCTCGGCCAGCGCGCCATTCTCTTCGTGCACGCGCTGAAGAACGCGTCGGTCCCGATCGTCACCGTCATCGGGCTCGGCATCGCGCTTCTCATCGGCGGCGCGGTCGTGACGGAGAGCGTGTTCGTGATCCCGGGCCTCGGGCGGCTCACCGTCGACGCCATCCTGCGGCGCGACTATCCGGTCATCCAGGGCGTCGTCCTCCTGTTCAGCTTCTGCTACGTGCTCGTCAATCTGGGGATCGACCTCGCCTACATGCTGCTCGATCCGAGGATCCGCTATTGAGCGCCGCCTTCGCCGACCGGAGCCTCGTGCCGGACCACGTGGTCGCGGCGCCCGACCTGCCGGACATCTTCCCCACAATCCGCCGCCGTGGCGGCCTCGTCGGCCTCGTGCGGCGGCATCCGACGACCGCGGTCGGCCTCGCACTTCTCGCGATCATGCTGATCTGCGCGCTCTTCGCGCCCTTTCTCGCGACGGTCGACCCGACCGCGCTCTCGCCCGCGCGCCGCACCCGTGTCCCGTCCGCGCAGTACTGGTTCGGCACCGACATGCTCGGCCGCGACGTCTACTCGCGCGTCGTCTACGGCACGCGCGTCTCGCTCATCGTCGGGTTCTCGGTCGCCTTCCTGGCCTCCGTCGCGGGGCTCGCGATCGGGCTCGTCTCCGGTTTCGTGCGGGTGCTCGACGGCGTCGTGATGCGCATCATGGACGGGCTGATGTCGATCCCGCCGATCCTGCTCGCGGTCGCCCTCATGGCGCTGACCCGCGGGTCGGTCGGCAACGTCGTCACCGCCATCACGATCGCGGAGATCCCACGCGTGGCGCGCCTCGTGCGCGGCGTCGTGCTGTCCTTGCGCGAGCAGCCTTACGTCGACGGGGCGGTCGCGTCCGGCACCACGGTCCCGATGATCATCTGGCGCCACATCCTGCCGAACACGCTGGCGCCGCTCAGCGTCCAGGCAACCTATATCTGCGCCTCAGCGATGATCACCGAGGCGATCCTCTCCTTCATCGGGGCGGGCACGCCGCCGAACATCCCCTCCTGGGGCAACATCATGGCGGATGGGCGCGCGCTCTGGCAGGTGAAGCCCTACATCGTGTTCTTCCCCGGCATCTTCCTGTCGCTGACCGTCCTCGCCGTGAACCTCGTGGGCGACGGCCTGCGCGACGCGCTCGACCCGCGCATGGCGAAACGGCTCTGATGGCGCTTCTCGAAGTCGAGAACCTCCAGACGCATTTCCGCACGCCCGACGGCGTCAACCGCGCGGTGGACGGCGTGTCGTTCCACGTCGAGGCCGGGGAGACGATCGCGATCGTGGGCGAATCGGGCTGCGGCAAGTCCGTCACCGCGAACTCGATCCTGCGGCTGATCCCCGAAGCGATGGGCCGCTCCACGGGTGCGATCCGATTCGAGGGACGCGATCTCCTGACCCTGTCGCACAAGGCGATGCGGCAGATCCGCGGCAACGAGATCTCGATGATATTCCAGGAGCCGATGACGAGCCTCAACCCGGTGCTCACCGTCGGGCGGCAGATCGGCGAGACGCTGCGCCTGCACCAGGGCGTCGACCGCAAGCAGGCGGAGGAGCGTTCGATCGAGATGCTGACGCTCGTCGGCATCCCCGAGCCGCGACGGCGCGTGCGCAACTATCCTCACCAGCTCTCGGGCGGCATGCGCCAGCGCGTCATGATCGCGATGGCGCTCGCCTGCTCGCCGAAGC
>CAXUHE010000239.1:0-5556 GCA_964250725.1 uncultured Enterovirga sp.
CGTCGCGGAACATCGGCTGGCGCAGGAACGCCACGAGCGCGTCCGCTCCGCCTTCGAGGCGGAAGGAGATCTTCGCGGCGCTGCCCGGCTTGTCGAGGTCCACCTGGTTGTAGGCCCCGTCGAGGAAGTTCAGGCGACGCCCCTCCGGCAGTTCGAGCCGGCCCTGCTTGGCGACGAGCGAGGTCTTGGTCCCGCTCGCCGTCCCCTCGACGGACAGCCGGGACAGGTCCGGCATGCCGTCGTTCACGTGGAGCCGCGCGCCCTTCATGGCGAAGGACATCGACAGCGCGCCATCCGAGATCGGCTTGGCGGACGTGGCGTGACGAAGCTCCTCCGCGTCGAGGTTCGCCGCGATCCGCAGGGTCTCGACCGTGCCGGCCCGAAGGTTGGTCGAGAGGTACCCGCGCAGTTCCGGGTTGATGAAGTCCGGCCAGAGCCTCAGAAGCCGCCGCACGCCAGAGTGTTCAGCGCTGACATTCGCCTTCAGACCCGTGCCGGCCGATGTCTGAAAGGTCTCGCCGGAGATCTCGAGGTTGAGCTCGTCGCCCGAGAGCGAGAGATGCTCGATCGCGAGGCTCTGCGGGCCGAACCGCACCTTCGCGGCGATACCCGCGACCGAGAACGGCCCATCCCCCTCGGTCGCGCCGCTGAACTGGGCGTCGTGTCCGGAGAGCGTCAGGTCTCCCGACTCGCCGTCACGCACCGCGAGCTCGCCCGACATCGTGACGTCGGTACGGCCGCTGCGAAGATTGAGCGCCGGCAGCACGAGGATCCGGCGTTCCTCGTCCCAGACGGCTTCGCCGGACGCGTGATCGATGGCGACCGCCGGCTGTCCGGGCAGCGCGACCCGGCCGCGGGTGCTCTCGAACTGTGCCCGCAAGGCGGTCAGACGTAGCCCTGCGATCTCGGCCGAGAGCGTACCCGACAACCGCAGATCCGACCCGCCCTGGAGACCGGACAAACCGCTGAGCAGCATCGCGTCTTCGATCGGCACGTCAGTCGCGGTGAGGTCGGCATGGCGGCGTTCACCGTCATCGCGCACGATGCCGCCCACGTGCCAGGCGCCACGCGGTCCCCGGAGATCGAGGTCGATGGCACGGCCTCCCCCGCTGCGATGGCCGAAGACCGCGGAGGCCCGATCGAACCCGACCCGCTCGCGTCCATCCGCACCGACGAGCGTCAGCCGGGCGTTGACCAGGCTCGCCTTGTCGATCCCGCCGATGAGGTTCGCCGGGTCGAGGATCGGGTTGATCAGCGAAGCCAGAGCGGTCGATACCGCCGAGGGACGCGGGCCGGTGGCGGGTTCGCTGGTGGAGGGCGGCGGCTCGATCGGAACAGTCGGAGCCGAGCCTGACGCCGGGAGGAACGAGAGCGAACCGTCGGCCGCGATCAGCGCGCGGAGCTGGAGGTCGCGCAGTTCGATCTCGCGCGGGGTCAGCCCACCGATCAAGAGTGAGAGCGGATCCAGTGTCACGAGCGCGTAGGGCGAGCGCACGACCGAGATCCCGCTTGGGTTGTGGATCTCGAGTTCCGTCGCGCGAACGGCGGGCCTGAACCCGTTCAGCTGGATCGCGGTGTCGCCAAGCGACACGCGCCAGCCCGGCCCGAGACGCGCCGCTATCCCGTCCGCGACCCGCGCCTGGTAGTCCCCCATGCTCACCGGACCCGCGAGCAGGCGGACGATGGCCACGAGTCCTACGACAAGGATCGTGAAGACGAGAGCGAGCTTGACGTAGAGAGCGCCCCGCAGCACGCGCCCCGAGCGGGTCCGCCACGTGCGCGAAGGCTTTGCCTTGGGCTCGACCTTCAAGGACCCGTCATCCCCCTCGCACGGACCGGCGATCCGATATTCCAGGCCGCCGGACTCGTTCGCCCGGACGCGATCATGTAACCTGACGCCATGATAGCACGTTCGTCGATCGGTGTACGACCGGGCTCTCACCAATCGATTCAATCGGACGGAAGGCAAGGCTCATGGAACTGCAAGTCGGATCGACCGCACCCGCGTTCTCGCTGCCGATGGCGGGCGGACGCGAGATCTCCCTCGCGTCCTTCGCGGGCCGCAAGGTGGTGCTGTATTTCTACCCCAAGGACGATACGAGCGGCTGCACCAAGGAGGCGCAGGAGTTCAGCGCGCTGAAGGCCGCCTTCGCGGCCGTGGACACCGAGATCATCGGCCTCTCGCCGGACAGCCCGGCGAGCCATGGCAAGTTCGCGGGCAAGTACGACCTCGACCTCTCGCTCGCATCCGACGAATCGAAGGAGACGCTCGCGGCCTACGGCGTTTGGGTCGAGAAGAGCATGTATGGTCGCAAGTACATGGGCGTCGAGCGCACCACCGTGCTGATCGGTCGTGACGGCAAGGTCGCCCGGGTCTGGCCGAAGGTGAAGGTGCCCGGCCACGCGGCCGAGGTGCTGGAGGCTGCCACCGCGCTCTGAGCTCTCCACCCTTCGTTAACGTTGAAGAGGTGTGATGCGGGCTGCCACCGGACGGCCCGATGCCCGCAGCGCCCTCGCCCACACGCCTCGATCCCGCCTCGCCGCTCCGGGGCGGCGAGGTCGTGGTTCGACGCGCGACGCTGATCGGGTGCGGCGTAGGGGCCGCGTTCACGATCGCGTGGGCCGGTGCGGCGAGCTGGTACATCCTCGCCAGGGACGATCTTTCGCAAGGGTTCTTCGCCCGACAGACGGAGATGCGGTTCGCCTACGAGGACCGGATCGGCGTGCTGGCCGGCCGCCTCGAACGCGAGGTGACGCAGAACCTCGTGGACCGGGACACGTCGGAGGCGCGCCTGATGGCGTTGACGGCGCGTCAGGGCGAGATCGAATCACGCCAGAGCTGGCTACGCGGGATCGCGGAGCGCGTGGCCGGGCTCGGGCTCGGGCTCGGTGGCGGCGCAGCGATCACCACCGGTTCCTTGAGCCTCCTTCCGCAGCGTTCCGAGCGACCTGTTCCGCGTCCGGATCTCAAGCCGGCGCCGCTCGCCGAACCGTTCGCGCTCCGCCTTGGCGATCCCGCGACCGTGCAGGACGCAGCCAAGCCGACGCCGCGGGACCGGCTGTCTCTGATCGAGCGATCGCTGGACGCGGTCTCGTCCGACGAGGTGTGGATGGCGGAGACCTGGAACCGCGCCGTCACGACCCGGCTCGCCCGCATGAGCGGCGCGCTCGACGTGACCGGGCTCGACGTGGAGCGCCGCGCACCCAACCCGTCTCTCGCCACGGGGGGCCCGCTGGTGGCTCTCCCCGACGCCGCGAAGGCGGGACCGTTCGGGCACCTCGCGGGCCAGATCGAGTTCGGCCTGACCGAGATCGACCGTCTCACTCGGACGGTGCGGCGCTTGCCTCTCGGCCGACCTCTCGCGGGCGAACTCGAGCAGACGAGCCCGTTCGGCGCTCGGGTCGATCCCTTCACGCGCGGTCTCGCGTTCCACACGGGCAGCGATTTTCGCGGCGAGGAGGGGGCGCCGGTACGCGCGACGGGTGCGGGACGGGTGACGTCCGCCGAGTACACGGGCGGCTACGGCAACATGGTCGAGGTCGATCACGGGGGCGGCCTCGCGACGCGCTACGGCCACCTCTCGGTCTTCGCGGTCGCGCCGGGCGACCGGGTCGAGGCGGGGCAGGTCGTGGGTCGCGTCGGTTCGACCGGCCGCTCGACAGGCAACCACGTGCATTACGAGACCCGCATCAACGGCGAGCCGGTCAACCCGACCCGTTTCCTCGATGCCGGCCGGCTCCTGGACGGATTGTCGGGCTGAGCGCCTCCCCGCTCAGTCGATGTCCTCGACGCCCTCGCCGCCGCCATAGACGCGCTGCGCGAGCGCGGCTTCCATGAACGGGTCGAGCTCGCCGTCCAGCACCTCGGAGGGGGTCTGCGAGACGGTGCCGGTGCGCAGGTCCTTCACGAGCTGATAGGGCTGGAGCACGTAGGAGCGGATCTGGTGGCCCCAGCCGATATCGGTCTTTGCAGCCTGATCGGCGCTCGCCTTCTCCTCGCGGCGCTTCAGCTCCGCCTCGTACATGCGGGCGCGCAGCATGTTCCAGGCGGTCGCCCGGTTCTTGTGTTGGGAGCGCTCCTGCTGGCACGCGACCACGATTCCGGTCGGAATGTGCGTGATGCGCACCGCGGAATCCGTCGTGTTGACGTGCTGGCCGCCCGCACCCGACGAGCGGTACGTGTCGATCCGGCAGTCCGACTCCTTGATGTCGACCACGATGCGGTCGTCGACCACGGGATAGACCCACACGGACGCGAAGCTCGTATGCCGGCGCGCGTTCGAATCGAAGGGCGAGATCCGCACGAGCCGATGCACCCCGGACTCGGTCTTCGCCCAGCCATAGGCGTTGTGCCCCTTGAGGAGCAGCGTCGCGCCCTTGATGCCGGCCTCCTCGCCGTCGGTCTGCTCGATGAGGTCGACCTTGAAGCCGCGCCGCTCGCCCCAGCGCGCGTACATGCGCGCCAGCATCCGGGCCCAGTCCTGGCTCTCGGTGCCGCCCGCGCCGGAATGGACCTCCAGATAGGTGTCGTTGTTGTCGGCCTCGCCCGAGAGCAGCGTCTCGACCTGTCGGCGCGCCGTCTCGGCCTCGACGCGCCGGATCGACGCCTCGCCCTCCGCGACCGAGTCCGGATCGTTCTCGGCCTCGCCCATCTCGATGAAGGTGACCCCGTCCTCAAGCTCGCCCTCGAGCTTGCGGATCGCCGCGACCTGCTCGTCCAGCAGGTTGCGCTCGCGCATCACCTTCTGCGCGGCCTCGGGATCGCTCCAGAGGTTCGGATCCTCGGAGCGCGCGTTCAGCTCGCCGAGGCGGCGTTCGACCGTATCCCAGTCAAAGATGCCTCCTCAGCAATCCGATGGACTGCTTGGCGGATTCGAGGAGAGAGAGGATCTCGGCGCGCATCGAACGTGGTAAGGCCTTCGCTACAGGCCGGACCGATAAGGCCTGCGCCGGAGCATGTAAAGGAATCGCGGGTCGCGACGCCGTCCGGCAGGAGGCGAGGGAACGGCTCAGCCAGGCATACATACGGACTTCATGTACGATCCCGACACGCCGGATCCCCTCGACCGTCCCGGACCAAGGCCGTGGTCCGAGCGGACCCGACAGGAGCGGACCGGCTTCGTGCTCGGGTTCGCGGCTATCGCCGGCTCCCTCGCGCTGATCGTCATCGCGGACACGCCTGCTTTCCGGTTCGGCGTCGCGACCATCGCGGCGATCGCGGCCGGCTGGTTCGCCCTGCGGGCCTGGATCGCGGGAGCGAAGGCGGTGCGGCGCGTCCGTGGAGGACGTCCCGTGGCGGCCGTGTTCTCGGCGCTGTTCGTGGCGATCGATCTCGGGCTCGGGGGTGCCGTCCTCTGGGAGGCCGCCCAGATCGTTTTCATCTAAGGGCCGACGCCTTGCTCGCTCAGTAGAGCCCGCCCGGCGGAACGGGCCGCTCAGCATCCGGGTTCATGGCCTGCGGGTTCGGCGACGGGCTTGCGGCCGCATAGCTTTCCGACGGTCCGGTGCCCGGCTTGAACGCCTCGAGGATCGTGCCCTGGCCGCTGGAGCGCACGC
>CAXUHE010000239.1:5612-5840 GCA_964250725.1 uncultured Enterovirga sp.
AAGATCGGGGCCGCGTACTGCGCCGCCTGGGCGCTGTCTCCCATTGAGCGGGGCTTGTCGTACCCGATATAGACCCCGACCGCGAGGTCGGGCGAGAAGCCGACGAACCACAGGTCCTTGGCGTCGTTCGTCGTCCCGGTCTTGCCCGCGAGCGGCTTGCCCACGAAGGCGCCGACCCGGGCCGCCGTGCCACGCGTCACGACGCCCTCGAGAATCGAGACCATCTGG
>CAXUHE010000240.1:0-5836 GCA_964250725.1 uncultured Enterovirga sp.
CGTGCCGACCCCGATCCCCTACCAGCCGCAGCTCTTCGATTACGGGCGCACGAAGATCGAGCGTCCGCTGCCCGTCAATCTCGGCTTCGCGGGCTTCCGCCTGCACACGCCGCTGAACGACCCGCGCGTCTTCGACGAGCTCGTCTCGTTCCTCGGCGCCAGCTACTTCCGCTTCCTCGGCCAGGGCCAGAAATATGGGCTCTCCGCGCGCGCGCTCGGCGTGAACGTGGGCGGGCGGGGCCCGGAGGAGTTCCCGTTCTTCCGCGAGTTCTGGATCGAGATCCCGGCTGCGGGCGCGGACCGGGTCAGCGTCTACGGCCTCCTCGATTCGGCCTCCGTGGCGGGCGCGTTCCGCTTCGACATCTATCCGGGGCCCGAGACGGTGATCGACGTCGCGTCGACCATCTTCTGCCGCCGGCCGATCGCGTCGATCGGGCTGGCGCCCCTCACCTCCATGTTCTTCACGGGCGAGAACGAGCGCAGGGCGGGCGACGATTTCCGGCCCGAGCTGCACGATTCGGACGGGCTCCTCATGCATTCGGGCTCGGGCGAGTGGATCTGGCGCCCGCTGCGCAACGCGAAGGACACGATCGTGTCGGCTTTCCAGGACACGAACCCGCGCGGCTTCGGCCTCATGCAGCGCGACCGCAGCTTCGAGAACTACCAGGACCTCGAGGCCTTCTACCACCAGCGGCCGGGCTACTTCGTCGAGCCGACGGGCCAGTGGGGCGAGGGCCGCATCGAGCTCCTGGAGATCCCGACGACCGCCGAGATCCACGACAACATCGTGGCCTACTGGTCGCCGCGCCAGCCCTACGAGGCCGGCCAGGAGGTCTCGTTCGGCTACAAGATCCGGTCGATCGCGTCGGGCGAGGACCTGCATCCGGGCGGCAAGGTGGTGAACACCTTTCAGGCCCCGACCCGCGCCAGCGGATCGTCCGACCCGGCCGATCGCACGACGCGCCGCTTTCTCGTCGATTTCGCGGGCGGCGGGCTCGCCTACTACCTGGCCGATCCCGGCCTCGTGCAGGTCGTCCCCTCCGTCACGACGGGGCGGGTGCTCTCGACCTCGATCATCCCGAACGAGCATATCGGGGGCTTCCGGGCCGCGATCGACGTGCAGCTCGAACCCGGCCAATCGGCCGACCTGCGCGCCTACCTCAAGGCCGGCCCGAAGGCCCTGACCGAGACCTGGACCTACGTATGGTCGGTCGAGTAGGCGCGAGCCGCCCGGCCGAGCCGCGCGACCTCGACGGCCTCGTGGCGCTGGAGAACGCCGCCTTCGCGTCGGACCAGTTGGATCGCCGGGCGCTCCGCCACGCGATCAGGTCGCACTCCATTCTAGCGCTGGTCACCGAGGGCGAGGCTGGCGGGATCGCCGCCTACGCGCTCATCGAGACGCGGCGCGGATCGCAGCTCGGCCGGCTGAGTTCGATCGCGGTCTCGCCCGCCGCGGCGGGACGGGGGACCGGGCGCGCGCTCCTACGCGACGCCGAGGCGGCCGCCGCCGAGGCCGGGTGCCGACGTCTGCGGCTCGAGGTGCGGGCGGATAACGCGGCCGCGATCCGGCTCTACGGGCGCGAGGGCTACGCGCTCATCGGGCGCGAGCCGGACTATTACGAGGACGGCGAGACGGCGCTGAAGTTCGAGAAGGCGCTCGGATGAGCGCGTGCGTGCTTCGAGACGCGCCGCTTCGCGGCGCTCCTCAGCATGACGCCCGCTCATGCTCCACCTTCGTCATGCTGAGGAGGCCTGAAAGGCCGTCTCGAAGCACGCACCATGGTCGCGCGTGCTTCGAGGGCCGGCCTCGCCGGCCACCTCAGCATGAGGAGGTGGAACCTCAGCTTTGCATCCTACAGCATGCTCGGCACGACCCGGTCCGGCGGCCTGTGGCCGTCCATGAACGTCTTGATGTTGACGATGACCTTCTCGCCCATCTCGACCCGCCCCTCCTCGGTGGCGGAACCCATATGCGGGAGCAGCACGACCTTGCCCTGGCGCGCGAGCTTGATGAGGCGCGGGTTCACGGCGGGCTCGTGCTCGAACACGTCGAGCCCCGCGCCTGCGATCTCGCCTGCCTCGATCATCCGCGTCAGGACGGATTCGTCGATGATCTCGCCCCGTGCGGTATTCACCACGATCGCGGTGGGCTTCATCAGCTTGAGCCGGCGGGCGGAGAGCAGGTGGTAGGTGGCGGGCGTGTGCGGGCAGTTCACAGACACGATGTCCATGCGGGCGAGCATCTGGTCGAGCGAGTCCCAGTAGGTCGCGCCGAGCTCCTCCTCGAGCTCGGGCCCGACATGGCGGCGATTGTGGTAGTGGATCGACAGGCCGAACGCCTTGGCGCGCCGCGCCAGCGCCTGGCCGATCCGCCCCATCCCGACGATGCCGAGCCGCTTGCCGGTGATGCGCCGGCCGAGCATCCAGGTCGGCGACCAGCCGGACCACTCGTCGTCCGGCACGACGCGCGCACCCTCCGCGATCCGGCGCGCGACCGCGAGGATCAGCGCCATCGTCATGTCGGCCGTGTCCTCGGTCAGCACGTTCGGCGTGTTCGTGACGGTGATGCTGCGCGCGAGTGCCGCCTCCACGTCGATATTGTCCACGCCGTTACCGAAATTCGCGATCAGCCTGAGCTGCGGGCCGGCCCCGGCGATCAGGCTCGCGTCGATGGCGTCGGTGATGGTCGGCACGAGCACGTCGGCCTCGGCCATCGCGGCCGCCAGATCGGCGGCGCTCATCGGCTTGTCGTCGAGGTTGAGGCGCGTGTCGAAGAGCTCGCGCATCCGGGTCTCGACCATGTGCGGGAGCTTGCGGGTGACGACCACGACGGGTCTCTTGCGCGGCGTCATCTCAAGGCTTCTCGGGTCTTTCACGCGTCCTTAACCGTGTCCGGCGATCCATGATGACGCGCCGCCGAACGGCCGCGGCACCCATATGACGTACCGGCTCTCTAGCAGAGGGCCGGTCAAACACAATCGGAGCCGCATGGCCTCGTCACGCACCATCACGAAGATCCGCCGCCTGGCAGTTGGCGCCCTGGCTCTCGTGCTACCCGCGCTGCCGCGTCCGGCGGATGCGGCGGGCGAGCCCGTCGGCAAGGTCTCGGGGCTGCCGGTCCCGCGCTACGCGAGCCTCAAGACGGACCGCGTCAACCTGCGCGAGGGACCGTCGAAGGACAACCGGACCGCCTGGGTGTTCCAGCGCGCCGGCATGCCGGTCGAGATCACCGCCGAGTACGAGACGTGGCGGCGCATCCGCGACGCGGAGGGCACGGAGGGCTGGGTGCTGCACTCGCTGCTGTCGGGCCGCCGCACCGCGATCGTGATGCCGTGGGCCAAGGCGAACGCCAACCCGCTGCCGCTCTTCGACCGCGCCGACGACAAGGGCACGGTCGTGGCTCAGCTCCAGCCGAACGTCATCGCGGGCGTGAAGGCGTGCAATGCCGGCTGGTGCCGGGTGATCGTAGTTATGCCGGGCGCGCGCGACGTCTCCGGCTTCATGAAGCAGGAGCGGCTCTGGGGCGTCTATCCGAACGAGAAGGTAGAGTAGCGGGAGGGTCCGGCTCCCGCGTGTTGCAGCTTCAGGCCGGCAGGCGGCGCAGCCTGACGATGACGTCGACGCGGGCAATCTCCATGCCGGCGGGCGCAGCCGGAAGTTCGCCGACCGCGACCTCCATCGGCATGTCCATCAGCTGGTCGTCTTCTTCGACGAAGAAGTGGTGATGGTCCGTGACGTTGGTATCGAAATACGACTTCGAGCCGTCCACCGCGAGCTGGCGCAGCAGCCCGACCTCGGTGAACTGGTGGAGCGTGTTGTAGACGGTCGCCAGCGAGACCGGCACGCGGGCGCGCATCGCCTCCTCGAACAGCGACTCGGCCGTGATGTGCCGGTCGCCCTTGGCGAACAGCAGCCAGCCGAGCGAGATGCGCTGACGCGTCGGACGCAGGCCCGATTTGCGCAGCCGATCCTTCAGGTCGGACACGGGACAACCCCGGCGCGCCAGAGAAATGTCGTGCTGGGCTGCTGCGTTGCGGACGTTCAGAGGAGTCAGATCGTTCATCTCGTTCGCTTGTGCGGACACGTGGACGTCACATAGTACGACAGGGGGGCTTACTGCAACATTGCATGGCCACGATGCCGCCTCCGTGGCGCGCTATGCATCCGGTCATGCCAGCGTTTGATGCCCGGCACCCTTGGTGATACCAGCACGCCCGCCGGATCGCTCCGGCCCGAGATCGCGTCGATCCACGTCTGATCGATGCCTGACGCGAAGGTGTGCGGACGCAGATGGCCGGTCAGTCGAGCTTCACCTACGAGGAGCTTCTCGCCTGCGGGCGGGGCGAGCTGTTCGGTGCGGGCAACGCACAGCTCCCCCTCCCCCCCATGCTGATGTTCGACCGGATCGTGTCCATCGCTGAGACTGCCGGTGCGAACGGCAAGGGCCAGGTCGTGGCCGAGCTCGATGTCCGGCCCGATCTCTGGTTCTTCCCATGCCACTTCAAGGGCGACCCGGTCATGCCCGGGTGCCTCGGGCTCGACGCGCTCTGGCAGATGACGGGGTTCTTCCTCGGCTGGCTGGGACTTGCCGGACGCGGGCGGGCGCTTGGGGTCGGCGAGGTCAAGTTGACCGGTCAGGTCGAGCCCAGCACCTCCCGGGTCGTCTACGGCGTCGACATCAAGCGGGTGTTCCGCTCCAAGCTCGTCCTCGGGATCGCGGACGGGTGGCTCGAGGCCGACGGCAAGCGCGTCTACGACGCCAAGGACCTGCGCGTCGGCCTGTTCAAGCCCGAGACCGAGCCGGCGGGCGGCTGAGCCTTCGCCGGCTCGGCAGGCGGCGGTTGAGAAGCCGTGCCGCTCTTCCTACGTGACGGACGGCCGCGGGGGCCGGGGAGTTCTCGATGAGACGCGTCGTCGTGACCGGGATGGGGATCGTCTCATCCATCGGCAACACCACACAGGAGGTGCTGGCGTCGCTGCGCGAAGCGAAGTCCGGCATCAGCCGGGCGGAGGATTACGCGAAGCTCGGCTTCCGCTGCCAGGTCCACGGCGCGCCCGATCTCGATCCCGAGGGCATCGTGGACCGGCGCGCCATGCGCTTCCACGCGGGCGGCACGGCCTGGAACCACGTGGCCATGGACCAAGCGATCCGCGATGCCGGGCTGGAGCCGGGCGAGATCTCGCACGAGCGCACCGGCATCATCATGGGGTCCGGCGGCCCCTCGGCCCGCACGCTCGTCGACGCGGCCGACATCGCGCGCGCCAAGGGCCCGAAGCGCGTCGGCCCCTTCGCGGTCCCGAAGGCGATGTCGTCCACCGCCTCCGCGACGCTCGCGACCTGGTTCAAGATCCGGGGCGTAAACTACTCCATCTCCTCGGCCTGCGCGACGTCGAACCACTGCATCGGCAACGCCTACGAGACGATCCAGCACGGCAAGCAGGACGTCATGTTCGCGGGCGGCTGCGAGGAGCTCGACTGGACCCTGTCGGTCCTCTTCGACGCGATGGGCGCGATGTCCTCGAAGTACAACGACCGCCCGACGGTCGCCTCGCGCGCCTACGATTCGAAGCGCGACGGCTTCGTGATCGCGGGCGGCGCGGGCGTGGTCGTGCTGGAGGAGCTGGAACACGCGAAGGCGCGCGGCGCGCGCATCTACGGCGAGATCGCCGGGTACGGCGCGACCTCGGACGGCTACGACATGGTGGCGCCCTCGGGCGAGGGCGCGGTGCGCTGCATGCGCATGGCGCTCGACGGCGTCGGCCCGAAGGTCGACTACATCAACCCGCACGCGACCTCGACGCCGGTCGGCGACGAGAAGGAGATCGAGGCGATCCG
>CAXUHE010000241.1:0-5730 GCA_964250725.1 uncultured Enterovirga sp.
ACACGCAGAGCACGCAGGCCTGATCGTTGATCGTCACGAGTTCGGCCGAGACGAGACAGTCGAACTCGGCGCCGCTCTTCGCCTGGAACTTGGCCTCGAATCCGCGCACGTGGCCGTTCTCCGCGAAGGCCGCCTCGAACTGCCGGCGAACGCGCGAGTCGGCCCATAGCCGGAGGTCGTCGGCCGTGCGGCCGACCGCCTCCTCGAGACCGTAGCCCATGACCTGCACGAAGGCGTCGTTGACGTCGACGAAGCGATGGTCCTCGGTCGTGCCGACCATCGTGGGGACGGGCGACAGGCGGAACGCCTTCGCGAAGCGCTCCTCGCTGCGCGCCAGCGCGACCTCGGCCTTGCGCCGATCCTCCAGGTCCGCGAAGGTGAAGAGCATGCAGCGCTCGGCGCCGAACTCAAGCGGCTGTCCCGCCACGATGACGAAGTGCTCGCCGTCCTTGGGCGTGCGCAGGCACGCCTCCATCTGCGGGATCGTCTCGCCATCCTTCAGCCTCTGGATCGCGAGATCGCGCCTCTCGGCGCGCTCCAGCACGTCGACCTCGTAGACCGATCGCCCGAGCACCTCCTCCCGAGGGAACCCGGTCAGTTGCAGGAAGCCGTCATTGACCTTGATGAAGCGCAGATCCGACAGGCGGCAGATCGCGGCCGGCGCGGGATTGGCGGAGAACATGAACTCGAACCGGTCCTCGGCCTCCATGTGATCGGTGATGTCCGCCATCACGAGGACGTGACAATCGGGCGACCCGGCCGGCGTCTTCACCACGAGGCTGCGCACCCTCAGCGTCCGGTCGCTCTCCGGCCTGTCGCGCGGGCAGACGTCCACCACGACCCCGTCGAACTCCTCCTCGGCGGCGACGCGCTCGATCGGCGATCGGCCCGCCGCGAAAGGCTGCTTCGTGCGCGACAGGACGACGAAGTTCGACAGGTAGGCGTCGATCGACACGCCGAATTCGGCCGGCGACGAAACGCCGTGCATGGCGAGCGCCGCCGGGTTCACGTAGGTGATCGCACGGTCCGGCTCGATGAGGACGACCCCCTCGGTGATGCCCGCGATGATCAGTTGCAGTTGGGTGCGGTCGGGATACTCGGCCAAGATCGTCTCCGTGTGGTCCGGCCGCACGCGCGCGGGCGATCTCACGCGAGCCTCAACGTGCCCGCCCCCCGCGCGTTCAACGACTCCAGGTCGCTCCGACTTCAGGTCGCTTTCGACATGGCGATCGGCACGGCCGCGCCGGGAGCCGCCAGCCGGGGATCGGGCTTGAGGTCGATGCCCGTGCGGCCGAGCCGGAGCGCGCCCGCGACCAGCCCCGCCAGGAGATCGGCGGCCTCGGCATACGAGAGGCCCCGCGCGTGGACGTTCGAGATGCAGTTGCGCTCCGAGTCCTGCATGCCGACCCGGGGGTTCGCCGTGAGGTAGATCCCGAGGCTGTCGCTGACCGAGAGGCCCGGACGCTCCCCGATCAGCACCGCCACCATGCGGGCGCCGAGCGCCGTCGCGATCCCGTCGCCGATCGCCACGCGGGCCTGAACGGCGAGCACGATGGGCGCGACGCGGATCGGACCCAGCCGGGCGAAGGCCGCGTCCAGGAACCCGGCCGCGTGCGCCATGACGGCCGAGGCGGAGAGGCCGTCCGCCACCACGAAGACGAGGTCGAAGCCGGCCTCGCCGGGCGCGAGGAGGAGGGCGAGGTCGCGCGGATCGAGCGCGCGGCCGAGGTCGGGACGCCGCAGATAGGTCGCGCGGTCCGGCGCGAGGCTGCGCACGGTGATCGTCCCGCGCGGCGCGAGCGCCCGGGCCAGCGCCTCGACATCCATCGCCCCGTGGACGGCGTCGCGCGCCCGCGCATGCGCCTCCTGGAGGTCGAGCTGCGCGGCGATCGGCAGCGCGTCGCCGCTGCGGCCGAGCCCGATCCGGGCCGGCGTCGTGGCCCGCAAGGCCGCGAACGGGTCGAGGACGGGCGTGGTCACAGGGCGGAGATCGCCTGGAGGCGGCGGACGGGGTCGCGAGCCGGCGGGGCGAGCAGCCCCGAGCCGTCGAGCAGCCCGGCCTTCGTCAGCCACGCCTCGAACTCGGGCGCGGTGCGCAGCCGGAGGAGCTGGCGCAGCCCCAGGATGTCGTGGAAGGACAGGCTCTGGTAGTTCAGCATGACGTCGTCCGAGCCCGGCACGCCGATGAGGAACGTCACGCCCGCGACCGCCAGCATCGTCATGAGGACGTCCATGTCGTCCCCGTCCGCCTCGGCGTGGTTCGTGTAGCAGACGTCGCAGCCCATCGGCAGGCCGAGCAGCTTGCCGCAGAGATGGTCTTCGAGGCCCGCCCGGATGATCTGCTTCGAATCATAGAGGTATTCGGGCCCGATGAAGCCCACGACCGTGTTGACGATGAGCGGATCGAACCGGCGGGCGACCGCGTAGGCGCGGACCTCCAGCGTCTGCTGGTCGACACCGTGATGCGCGCCGGCCGAGAGCGCGCTCCCCTGCCCGGTCTCGAAATACATGACGTTCCGCCCGGCCTCGCCGCGTCCTAACGAGAGGGCGGCGTCCTGCGCCTCGGCGAGCAGCGCGAGATCGACCCCGAAGCCGCGGTTCGCGCCTTGCGTCCCGGCGATCGACTGGAACACGAGGTCGACCGGGGCGCCGCGCCGGATCGCCTCGATGGTGTTCGTGACATGCGTCAGCACGCAGCTCTGGACCGGGATCTCGAAGCGCCGCCGCACGCCGTCCAGCATCTCCAGCATCTCGATGCAGGTCTCGATCGAGTCCCCCGCGGGGTTGATGCCGATCACCGCGTCCCCGATGCCGAAGAGCAGGCCATCGAGCAGCGAG
Organism: uncultured Enterovirga sp.; assembly: GCA_964250725.1. Lineage (GTDB taxonomy): Bacteria > Pseudomonadota > Alphaproteobacteria > Rhizobiales > Beijerinckiaceae > Enterovirga. The sequence goes on from CAXUHE010000241.1 coordinate 2,839, forward strand.
GCCGCGATGCCGGCGCGATCGTCGCTCGGGTGGTTCGGCTGGAGGCGGCTCGACAGGGTGCCGGGCAGGCCCAGCGTCGTGCGGAAGGCGGTCACGACCCGGCATTTCGACGCGACCGCCACGAGATCCTGGTTGCGCATGAGCTTCGAGACGGCCGCGGCCATCTCCGGCGTCAGCCCCGGCGCGAGGGCGGCGAGCGCCCGCCCGTCCGCCGCGTAGGAGAGGAGCCAGTCGCGCAGCTCGCCGACCGTCATGGACCGGACCGGCGTGAAGGCCGCGGCATCGTGCGTGTCGATGACGAGGCGCGTCACCTCGTCGGCCTCGTAGGGCACCACGGCCTCGGTGAGGAAGGTCGCGAGCGGCAGGTCGGCCAGCACCCGGCGGGCCGCCACGCGCCGGGCGTCGCTCTCGGCCGCCACGCCCGCGAGCTCGTCGCCCGAGCGGCGCGGGCCCGCGCAGGCGAGCACGGCCCTGAGGTCTGGGAAGACGAAGCGCGTCCCGCCCATCGTCGCGGCGTAAGCGGCCACTGGCCCTCCTGTCGGGTCTCGTAGCCGAGCCTCGCGCATTCGCCCGGCCCCGGCAAGCCGCGGCGTCATCGTCGCAGGTCCGAACCGGGCGGCCGCAGGCCCGTTCCACCTCGCCGACCGCGATGCCATCGTGCCGAACCAATCTCCCCTGCGCTGCCTGATCCTCGAGAGCGAGCCCCCGCAGGCGCGGGAGGCGCGCCGCGAGAGCGTGGGGCGCAGCTCAGGCGAGACCTATTGCGAGACGCTGCGCGCGCTCGACCCCTCGGCCGCCTGCGACATCGTCAAGCCGGCCGATCCCGGCGCCCGCCTGCCGGACGGGGAGGCGCTGGAGGGCTACGACGCGGTGTTCCTCACCGGCTCGCCGCTCCACCTCTACCAGGACACGCCGCAGACGGCCCGGCAGGTCGCGCTGATGCGGGCCGTCTTCGCGTCCCGCACCCCCGCCTTCGGATCCTGCGCGGGCTTGCAGGTCGCGACCGTGGCGGCCGGCGGGACGGTCCGGCCCTCGGCCCGCGGGCGCGAGGCCGCCTTCGCGCGGCGCATCGCCCGCACGGAGGCCGGGCGGACGCACCCGCTGCTCGACGGACGGCCCGACGTCTACGACGCGCCCTCGATCCACACGGACGAGGTCGCGATCCTCCCGGATGGTGCGGTGCTGCTTGCGGGCAACCGGATCACTGAGGTGCAGGCGGCCGAGATCCGCCACGGCGGCGGCGTGTTCTGGGGCGTGCAGTACCACCCCGAGCTCGGGCTCGACGAGGTCGCGGGGGCGCTGAGGCGTCAGGCGGAGGACCTCGTGGCCGAGGGGTTCGGGGCGAGCGAGGCCGAGATCGAGGTCCAGGCGGACCTGATCGAGCGCCTGCACCGTGCGCCTTGCGCCAAAGACCTCGCTTGGCGGCTCGGCCTCGACGAGCAGGTGACCGAGGACGGACAGCGCGGCCGCGAGCTGGCGAACTTCATCCGGCATCTCGCGAAGCCGACCAAATCCGCTCGCGGCCGGGCCTGAGCGCGATGGCGCCGCGCTTCGCCGGGCGGCTACTGCTTCGAGGCGATCCAGCGCCCGTAGCAGCCGTCCGATTGCCGGTACGTTCCGGCCCCGCCTCCGCCCGACAACTGGCCCTGGCTCGTGATCGAGACGTTGCCCGCGGCGCCGACCGTGCGGACCGCGCCGGATGGGCTCACGGTCCCGGTCACGCCCTGGCCGACGACCCGGCCCTGAGAGATCACCACCGCTGCGACCGTGTTGTTCACGCAGTTCTGCCCGATCGCCTGCACGCTCCAGGCTCCGTCGTAGTTGTAGCGAGGCGCCCGACTCGCACGCGGCGCGGGCTCGCGGTAGCTGCGCGACGGCGTCCTGCGCGGCGCCGGCTCGTCGCCCGACATGGACTTGTCCTGCTGGCCGATCGTGCCGCCGTAACTCCCGGACTGGGCGACGACGATCGGAGTCTCCGCGGATCTCGCCGTCGCGAGACCGGACACAAGGGTCAGGACCGTCGTGGCCCCGAGTACGGCTCGCCTGCATGGCATGATGGTCAAGGTCGTCTCCTCATCTCACCGCGCGTCCGGTGCCGTCTGCGCATAGCGTCGCGATGATCCGGCAGGTCGGTCCGCGCCGCCCGCACGTCTGTAGCGCATCCTGCGCAGCCCGATCGACGGTGTCGCGCGCGATCAGCGACCAGCTCGCGGAGGACTGGGCGAAGGCCCCGCATCCGGCGCCGAAGAAGGTGACCTCGCCCGGGCATCGCGCCTGGCCGCATTTCGACCGCGCATCCTTCAGGGCGAGCTGGCGTGTCGTATGGCCCCATCCGGCCCCCCATCGTTTCTCCGCGCTGTCGTAGACGATCGCGCCCCACGGCTTCAGGCCGCCCATCTCGCGCACGCGCCGCAGCAGCGCGTCCGTCGGCTCGCCCGTCGGCGGCAGCTTGCTCTGCTGCTCGAACTCGCGGATCGCGGTCCGCAGGGGCGCGTCCCCGGAGGTGCCGGGATCAAAGTTCAGCTCGTAGAGCCTCTCCCGCAACTCGGCGACCGCGCTGCCCTGCAGGATCGACCGGCCGGCGGGCTCGGTCGCGAGCGGCTGGGAGGCCGCGATCGCGGTGGCGTCGAGGCGGATCCGGGCGATCTCGCTGAACACGCCGGACGGGTAGCGCTGAAGGTAGCCTTCGAACAGCTTCGGATTCTTCGAATCCTTGATCGAGGTCCAGTACGCCAGGTCGAGTTCCCGGTCCGGGGAGCCGTTCGGTTGCGGGCTGGTCGAGGCCGGCGCGGCCTGCGGGGCGCTCGCTGGGGGCTCGAGGCCTGCATTGCCGAGATAGACCCGTCGTGCGCCCCTCACCTCGTTGTAGTAGGCGGGCGTCTGCTTGAGATG
>CAXUHE010000242.1:0-5725 GCA_964250725.1 uncultured Enterovirga sp.
CCCCGATCATGGTCGAGGCGAGCGTGCGGTTCGTCATGTCGACGGCGACGCGCTGACGCAGCTTGATCCTCGCGAAATCCGACGTGTTCGCCCGGTAGGTGCCCTCCGTGTAGGAGCCTGAATCCGCGTAGTCGTAGAACATGCGCGGCACGCGCCGCTCGGCCAGGCGCCGCAGGTCCTCGATACAGGTGACGGGGCGCTCGGGGAACAGGCGCGGCATGCGGGCAGACAGGCGCGTCGGCGCCCGCGAGGACGGCATCGTGGTCGAGGTCATGGTGGTCGCGTTTCGGGTGCCGGGCCAACGGCGCCGCCCGGCCCCGAACCGGACGCGACACCGCCGCGATCGAACATAACCGAGGCCCCCCGCTTTCGCTTGCCTCAACTGTGTGCAAGACGTAATTTCTTGTATCCAACCTGACTTTGACCGCCGCGGACGGCTTCTCGACGACGCGGCTCCCGATCCGGAGACACGAACCATGGCGACGAGGACGGTCTACACGTCTTGCACGCTCGACTGCCCGGACGGCTGCGGGATCATCGCGCATGTCGAGGACGGGCGTGTGGTCAAGCTCGAGGGGCACCCGGAGCACGAGTTCGCGCGCGGGTACCTGTGCGCCAAGACGTACCGCTACCCGCGCCGGGTCTATTCCGAGGAGCGCCAGCTCCATCCGATGCGGCGCGAGGACGGCACGACCGCGAGCGCTTGGCGCAGGATCGGCTGGGACGAGGCCCTGGACGGGATCGCGGCGAAGATCCGCGACCTCGTGGCGACGACCGGCCCGCTCTCGATCATGCACTACCAGCGCACCGGCTCGTGGGGCGCGACGAAGAAGCTGAGCCATCGCTTCTGGAACCTCGTGGGCGGCGCGACGACCACCAGCGGGTCGCTGTGCAGCGGCGCGGCCCGGGCCGGGCAGGCGCTCGATTTCGGCGAGCGCCTCGGGCACGATCCCCAGGACGTGCTGAACAGCCGGCTGGTCCTGCTCTGGGGGCGCAACCCGCTCGCCACGAACCTGCACCTCGTGCCGCTGCTGAAGGAGGTCCGCGAGGCGGGCGGGCGGGTGATCCTGATCGATCCCGTCGAGAGCGAATCGGCCACGATCTGCGACGAACACGTCCAGCCGCGCGTCGCGACGGATGCGGCCTTCGCCATGGCGCTCGCCAAGATCATCCTCGCGGCCGGCTGGCAGGACGACGCCTACATCGCGGCCCACACCCACGGCTTCGACGCCTATCGGGCGATGCTGGACGCGCACACGCTGGCCTCGCTCAGCGACCAATGCGGCATCCCGATCGCCCGCCTGACCGACATCGCCCGCGACTACGCGACCACGCGACCCGCCGCGATCCTGCTCGGCTGGGGCCTGAACAAGTACAAGAACAGCGCCGAGATCTTCCGCTGCGTCGACGCGCTCGCGGCCATCTGCGGCCATGTCGGCGTCGCGGGCGGAGGGGTGACGCACGGTTTCAACACGCAGCGCCATTTCGACAAGTCGATCGAGGCGGCGGACCGCGCCCTCGCCCACCGGCAGATCCCCGAACCCACGCTCGGCCGCGGGCTCCTCGACGCCGTCGACCCGCCGGTCCGGATGATGGTCGTGAACGGGGGCAACCCGGTCAACCAGTCGCCGAACTCGACCCTCGTGGCGAAGGCGCTCGGGGGGCTCGAATGCCTCGTCGTCGTGGACAGCTTCCTGACCGACACGACGGATCACGCCCACTACTTCCTGCCGACGACGACGTTCCTGGAGGAGGAGGATGCGCTCGTCTCCTGGGGCCACAACATCCTGGGCGGCGTCAACCGGGCGATCGATCCGGTCGGCGAGTCGCGCTCCGACCTCTGGATCTACCAGCAGCTCGCCGACCGGCTGGGGATCGGGGCCGAGATGGCCGGGACGCCGCGCGAGTGGCTGGTGCGCCTGATGGCGCCGATGGAGAGGGCCGGCATCTCGGTCGAGCGGCTGATGCAGGGCCCGGTCCGCTGCCCGGTGGCGCCGCGGATGCCTTACGCGGACGGCGTCTTCAAGACGGGGTCCGGACGCTTCGAGTTCATCACCGAGATCGATCTCGAGCTGCGCACGGTGCCGGGCTTCCCGCTGACCTTCGTGACGAATTTCAGCAAGCGATGGCTGCTGTCGCAGATGACGGAGAGCGAGCACCCGAAGGTCGCCTCCATCCGGATCGGGCCGCAGGGGGCGGACGACGCCGGCATCCGGAACGGCGAGATCGCGCGCCTCAGCTCGCCGGTCGGCGCGCTGGAGGTGGAGGTCCTCGTCGACGACCGGGTCGGGCCCGGCATGGTGATCATGCCGGTCGGCACCTGGATCAAGCGCGGCGGCGGGGCCAACGTCTTGACCGAGGACGTCGTCAGCAATTTCGGCCAGATGGCGGCCTATGGCGAGAGCCGCGTCCGGCTGGACAAGCTGGCCCGCGTCTCCGGCGACGTCGCCGCGTGAGGGGCAGGCCGGAGCCTGCCGCCGACAGGTCGGAGCCTGCCGCCGGCAGGTCGGAGCCTGCCGTCAGCCGACCATCACCCGCTCGAACAGCGCGCTGACAAGTTCGCCCGCCTCCTTGATGTGCTCCGCCATCGCCGCCCGAGCCCGCGGCGGCTCCCTGTTCTCCAGAGCGCTCAGGATCCGCTCGTGCCACATGATGTTCGCGTCGACCCGGAAATTGCTCAGGCCGTCGCTCGACGATTGCATGATGGCGCGCGTGTAGCCCGTCGAGAGATCCTGGATCGTGCGCGACAGGTAGGCGTTCGTCGAGGCCTCGCTGATCGCGCGGTGAAACGTCGTGTTCAGCCCCACCCAACGCCCCGACGTCGTCTCCCAATCCTGGGGCAGCGGACGGCGCTTGGGCCGGCCCTTCACCTGACGCAGCGCCTTCACGGCGTCCACGAACGCATCGTGCGCGTGACGCAGGGACGAGAGTTGCTGGTCGCTGATCCACTTGGCGGCGAGCTCGGCCGCGAGACCCTCGAGCTCCGCACGAACCTGGTACATCTCCGTGATCTCGCGGCGGGTCGGCGCGCGCACGATCGCGCTCCGGCGCTGCGCCTGGATCACGACGCCGCGTCCCTCCAGCCGCGACAGCGCCTCCCGGATCGGCGTGCGGCTGACCGCGAACTCGCTCGCCAGGTTCTCCTGCTTCAGCCGGGAGCCGGGCGGATAGTCGCCGCTGATGATCTTGGCGTGGATGCGATCGGCGAGTTCGTCGATCAGCTTAGCCGTATTGATCGTCTCGGGACGAGAGGTCATGCCGAACGGGAGAAGCCGATCCTGATTTTGACCGTTCAAAACACATGTGCCCAGGCCGTTCAAGGCGGAGCTCGGGATGACACGGGACGGCTCCCAAGCGGAACGCGGCACGTACGATGCCTCTGGGAGCGTGTCACGCCGTCGCTCCGCGTCCCGGAGCGCGACCGAAATTGCATCCGAAAGGTATGAGGAACGTGATCGAGACTTTGGACACGGTGGTGGGTTGCGACGTCGGGGGAACGTTCACGGACCTTATTCTCCTCCAGCCGGGACGAGGCGGGCTGAAGATCGCCAAGGTGCCGACGAGCACACGGAACCAAGCCGAGGGCGTGCTGGCGGCGCTCGACGCCGTGACGGTGTCGGCCGGTGAAATCGGCCTCTTCATTCACGGCACGACCGCGACCACGAACGCGGTGCTCGAGCGCAAGCTCGCCCGCTGCGGCCTCGTCACGACGCGCGGCTTCCGCGACTCGCTGGAGCTCGGCCGGCGCACGCGGCCGACCCCCTACGGACTGACCGGGCGTTTCGAGCCGATCATCCCGCGCGACCTGCGCCTGGAGGTGAGCGAGCGCATGAACGCCGCGGGCGAGGTCGCCCGGCCGCTCGACGAGGCCGAGGTCGAGCGCGCCGGCCGCGAGCTCCTGGCGGCGGGCGCCGAGGCGGTCGTCGTCCACTTTCTCCACTCCTACGCGAACCCGGCCCACGAGCTCAGGGCCGCCGAGATCCTGCGGTCGTTCTGGCCGAACGGCTACGTGACGGCGGGGCATTCCATCATCGCCGAGTACCGTGAATACGAGCGCGGCGTCGCGGCCGCGGTCAACGGGTCGGTCCAGCCGGTCCTGCACCGCTATCTCGAGCGCCTGGAGCGGGAGCTCGCGGAGCGCGGCTACACGCGCCGCATCCTCGTGATGCAGGGCAACGGCGGCACGGCCTCCGCCCAGCTCGCCACCCGGAGCGCCGTCCAGACCGTGATGTCGGGACCTGCCTCGGGCGTGGTGGCGGCAGCCCACATCGCGCGCGCGGCCGGCTACCGGAACATCATCACCTACGACATGGGCGGGACCTCGACCGACGTCGCGCTGATCGAGAACGGCGTGCCGCTCGTCTCCTCCGAGCTCGAGCTCGAATACGGGATGCCGATCCATGTCCCCATGGTGGACGTCCACACGGTCGGCGCAGGCGGAGGCTCGATCGCGCTCGTCAACGAGGCCGGCCTCCTCCAGATCGGCCCGGAGAGCGCCGGCGCGATGCCGGGGCCGATCTGCTTCGGACGGAGCGGGACCCGGCCGACGATCACGGACGCGAACCTCCTGCTCGGCCGGCTGAACGGGGAGCGGCTGCTCGGGGTCGCTGCGGGAGCCTCGGTCGCGGCCGTCGCGGGCGCGGTGGAGGAGGCGGTCGCGCGCCCGCTCGGGCTCGACGTCGAGGCGGCCGCGGCCGCGATCCTGCGCGTCGCGAACGACAAGATGGCGGGCGCGGTCCGGCTCGTGTCGCTCGCCCGCGGCTACGATCCGCGCGACTTCGCGCTCCTGGCCTTCGGCGGCGCAGGGCCCCTCCACGCGACCGCACTCGCGCGCGAGCTCGGCATCCCGAACGTCCTCATCCCGGCCCGCCCGGGCCTGACGAACGCCTTCGGCTGCCTCGTGGCCGACCTCAGGCGCGACTTCGTCCGGACCGTGAACCGGCCGCTCGGGTCGCTCACGGCCGACGGGATCCGGACCATCCTCGACGCCCATGCGGAGGAGGGAATGCGGGTCGTGGAGGGCGAGAACGTGGCGCTTGCCGAGACCGTCGTCCTGCACTCCGCCGACATGCAGTTCCAGGGACAGACCCACGTCCTGAACGTGGCGATTCCCGACGGGGCAGCGGACCTGGACACGCTGCGGAGCGCCTTCGCGGACGCCTATTGGCGGCGCTTCCGCGTCGCCCTGCCTGAGATCGGGCCGGTCCTCGTCAACCTGCACACGGCGGTAATCGGCCGGCGCGCGCCGATCCCGGCCGGCAGCCTCGCGGAGGGGGAGCGAGCCGCGAGCGTCGCCGAGGCGCGGGTCGGCACGCGGCGCGTCTGGTTCCCGGGCGGCGCCCGGGACACGCCTATCTACGAGCGCGACCGGCTGCCGATCGAGGGCGCGTTCACGGGACCCGCCATCCTCGAGCAGCTCGACGCCACGACCGTGATCGAGCCCGGCGACCGCGCCCGCGTGGACGCGCTCGGCAACGTCCTCATCTCGATCAGCGAGGGAATGCTGCCATGACCACGCTTGACCCCGTGACGCTCGCCGTGATCGGCAACGGCCTCCAGCAGGTCTGCAACGAGATGGACCTCGCCTTTGTGCGGGCGGCCTTCAGCCCGGTCATCGCCGAGGGCCTGGACCGATCGGACGGCATCTACCACCGCGAGACCGGCAACCTCATCGCGCAGGGCGAGCTCGGGCTGCCGGTCTTCGTCGGCACGATGCAGTTCTCGA
>CAXUHE010000243.1:0-5714 GCA_964250725.1 uncultured Enterovirga sp.
GAGAGCGGCTTCCAGTCGAGCCCGCCCTCGAGCAGCATCGGGCGGCCGGCATTCGCCGCGCCCTGGTAGTTCGTGAGCAGTTCGGCCTTGAGGCGGCCGAACTGCTCGTCGGACATCGCGGTCCCGGCCGGTCCCGCGAAGACGAGTGCGCCGGAGGGGCGCGCCGCGTTGTCGAGGAGCGCCTTGTTCCAGGCGCCGGCCGCGTTGTGGATGTCGAGCGCGGTCGCGGCCGCCTCCATCGGCGAGAGGCCGTAATGGTCGTCGAGCGGGTGGAACTGCGTCAGGTGCAGGATCGGCGGCCCGCCCTCGCGGGCCTGGTCGTAGCGCAGCGTGCGCCCGCCGACGGTGTGGTCGTAGGCGTCGGGCCAGCCGTCCGGCCCCGGCACCACGCGCATGCGGTCGGGGCGCAACACGTGGAGCTCGCGCGGGACGCCCTCGATCCGGACCGCCTCGAGATAGGCGTTCCCCGAGACGGTGAGGTGGCCGTAGACGCCCTCCAGGAAGCGCGAGCCCGTCTCGCGCGGGTTCGGCCGGGCGAGGAGGTCGGCCAGCGGATGGTCGCCGACCGCGACGCCGCCCAGCGTCAGCGTCAGCGGGATCGCGGCCGCGGCCTCGGCGACGAGCCGCACCGCGCGGTGGACGACGGCGTTGCGCTGGAAGCCCTCGCGCGCGAGCGCCGCCGGCTCCCGCGCGGTCCAGCTCGGCCGACCCGCGAGGTAGAGCGCGAGCGGGGTCGCGGGCGCGGGCGCACTCTTGGCTTCGGGCGCGACCCCGAGCCAGCGTTGAAGAAGGTTGGGCATGTCGGGATCCCGAATGAGAGAGGCCCGGCAATGCCGGGCCTCGGGGTCGATCAGCGTTTCTTCGAATTGGCCGGACGCGGAGGGTCTGGAGGCCGAGCGTCCGGAGGTCCTGGGGCATGCCTCCGCCCGTAGACGAAGGTTCCGACGACGCCGACCAGCGTCGTTCCTCCGAAGAGGCCGGCGAGAACGAGATGACCGAGCTGGGCGAGAAAGCCGGTGAGCGACAGGGCGGCGCAGAACGCGAGGAACCCTGCCGCCAGACCGCTCATCCTGTATGTCTGCTCGCTTCTCGCGACCCTGTCCCTGCGTGCTTCGACGTCCCGCTGAAGCAGCAGAGTTCCGGCTTGCATCTGATGCGAATGCGTCAGATCGGCTTCGACCATCGACAGAAGGCGATCGGCGCCGTTCGGAATGATCTCGTCGTAGCGCGCGAGCATGTCCGGGGGCGGCAGAGGTCCGGAAAATCCGATATCGACGGCGACCAATTGCCGGATCGCCCTTTCCCGTCCCGCGGGATCGAGCTTCGTCAGCTCGGGCACCTTGTCCGCGATCGCGCGGGCTACGTCGTCGACCGTCTGCTCCGGTCGACCCTGATCGGGCGCTCGGCCCGGACGTTCAGACGGTGGGAGCACGGAGCGGTCGGTATGCCGCATCGAACGCGCTCGTGAACCGATCGCCTACATTCTCCCAGGCACGCGAGATGTTGCTCTTGGCCGATATATGACGCTTGGGAAGATCGTAGGAGACGTCCCCCTCACGGGTATCGATCGGGTGCGCCGCCGCGCCGACGGACACAAATGCGAGCGAGGCCGAGAAGCCTGCCGCGAAGCCCATCCAGAACGCCCGGCGATCCGGCAGCGGCTCGGCGTCCACCGGCGAATGAAGCTCTAGCGTGCTCATGGCTGGAACTCGGGTGCCCTGTTGCCCGACGCCTTATCACAAGAACGATCGGCCATTGTAAACTACAGCACCCTGATGCGCGGTTCCGCCCGCCCCAGCATGAGGTGCGTGATCGCCCAGACGAGCGCGTCGAGACGGTCCGGCGAGCGGCGGGAGGCGAGCCCGCCGGGGGCGAAGTCCGTCATCTCGTCCTCGAGCTCCGGGAACGCCCCGACATGGCGCACCCGGCCCTGCGCGTAGAGCACCGCCACGGGCTCGGCCCTCAGATACTTGCCGCGCGTCGCGTGGACGGGCGTGACCGGCACGCGGGGATCGACCTCGCGCAGGACCGCGGTCACCATCTCGCCGCCCTGGTTCGTCTCGACGACGAGCGCGTCCGCTCCCCAGCGCCGGTAGGCGTGGATGGCGCGCGCCGCCCATCCGGCGGGCTTCAGGCCCTGCACGGTCGCGTCCGCCAGCACGTAGCCGCAGCCGTCCGGCCCCAAGCCCGCCGCCACGATCCCGCAGGCATCCGCGCCCCGGCCGGACGAGGCCGGCGGATCGACCGCCACCACGACCCGCACCAGCTCCGGCGCGGCGCTGGCGCGCGAGGCCTCGACGAGGTCGCGCGTCCAGAGCGCGTCGGCGCGCTCCTCGATCAGCTCGCCGTCGAGCTCCTGGCGGCCGAGCCGTGTTCCGGCGTATCGGTCGACGATCGTGCGCAGGAAGGCCGGCGCCAGGTGGCCGGCATTGTCGTGCGTGCGCGTCCGGCTCACCGCGACCCGCGGGTCGGCGAGCAGGGCGCGCAGCAGCGGCACGGCGCGCGGCGTCGTGGTGACGATCTCGCGCGGGTTCGGCCCCAGGCGCAGCCCGAATTGCAGCATGTCCCAGGTCTCCTGCGCGTAGCGCCACTTGGCGAGCTCGTCGCCCCAGGCGGCGTCGAATTGCGGGCCGCGCAACCCGTCCGGATCCTCGGCGGAGAAGACCTGCGCGAGCGCGCCGTTCTGCCATTCCAGCCGCCGCAGAGCCGGCGACCACACGGGGCGACCGACGCCGCCATGCAGCGACAGGATGCCGGACTGGCCCTCGATCATCACGTCGCGCACCGCCGCGTAGGTCTCGCCGACGAGCGCGATGCGCCCTGCCCTCGGCTCCGCGAAGCCCGGCGCGCCGGTCGCCATGCAGGACACCCACTCGGCCCCGGCCCGGGTCTTGCCCGCGCCCCGTCCACCCAGGATGAGCCAGGTGGTCCAGAGCGGCGCGGACCTGAGATCGGAGGGCGGCCGCTGCGGGCGCCGGCAGTAGATCGGCCAGTGATCGAGCATCGATTCGATCTCAGGGCGCGTCAGGCTCTCCACGTAGCCGTGAAGTTCGCTCTTCTGACCAAATCCGCTCAAGATGTCGGCGAAGCTCATCGCGCAGTTCGCCGAGATCGCGCGGCGGAGCGCCATCCGGCGCGCCCGCAGCGTCGTCGCCGGGAAGGGTGCCGCGATAGCCGCGGAGGGTCGTGAGGCTGCGGGTGTAATGTGCGATCTCCCGGGCCGTGCGCTCGCCGTCCTGGTCGCGCCCGGAGGCGGCGGCCTGTTTCAGTGCCGCGATGCGGTCGGCGACGAAGCGTTCCATGTCGGAGGCGAGCGCCGCGCGGTCGCGGTCGCTCATCGGTCCTCTGCGGGAGGCTCTCGTGCGGGTCGGTCTCGCGCGCGAGACCGCGTTCCGCGTCGTCGGGTCCGGGGCCGCGAGCCGTCCGACGCGACAGGACAAGCTTCGCCGGCGCCGAGCCCGACCCGCCGGCGGCCCGGCCAGCCCCAGGCCTGGGCGCGCTCGTACACGGCCGATTGCGAGAGGCCGAGACGCTCGGTCACCTGCCCCATGGTGAGGGTCAGGTCGTGATAGACCAGCCGTTGGCGCTCCCGGGTCTCCTCCGGGACGTGGTCCAGCGATCGTGTCATGTGGCGTTCCGCGATGTGCGATGGCGGCTCGTGATCGGCAGCGGTCCACCGTTGCCGCATGCCTCGGCCAGAACCCGGCCCAGCGATCAGGACCTCGTCCGTCGGCCCGAGCCCATCGGCGCAATTCGTCAGCGTGGGGAGTGTCTACCCCCGGAGCGCGACGCTGTCAATGCTTATTTTCCTAACTCGCTACGACGAATGCCCGTGCGCGATGAGGTGGCGACCCTGCGCGATGAGCGTCGAGGCCCGGTAGGGTTTCGGGACGAAGCGCCCGTCATCGGGCAGGTCGTCCTCCCTGACCTCGACCTGTCCCGAGGTGACGAGCAGGTACACCAGCGGCCAGCGGTCATGCACCTCGCGGGCGAGGTCGATCCCGTCGATGTCACCCGGCATCTCGACATCGGTGAAAAGGACGCGGATGTCGGGACGGTCCTGCATCACGACCAGAGCGGCCCGCGCGTCCTGCGCTTCGAGCGCCTCGAACCCGGCCTCCCCGAGCAGGTCGCACGCCTCCAACCCGAGGTCCTCATGGTCCTCGACGACGAGGATGACGGGCGCCGCCGGCCGAGCGTGACGCACCGGCGTCGGATCGCGCGAACCCTCGGCCTCGAAGACGGTCAAGATGCGCCGAGCCCGACCGTCCGAAGCCGCTCCGGATCGAAGACGCCACGTCGCGCTTCGGCCAGCAGGCGCGTGACGATCGCCAGTCGTGTATCCCGGCTGATCGCGAGTCCAGGGCCTCCCTCCAGGAGGGTCTGCAGGATCGCCTGATACGCGGCCGAGAGAGTTGCTGCGTTGTCCGGACCGAATGCATCGTCCAGTCCGAGCATCTCGATCTCCATCGAACCCCTATCATGAGCGCGAAGTGCGCTCATTCATGTCGATGAACCGTGTGTCCGGATCTTTGCAACAACCCTCTACAACTACACGCGTATCGTGATCATCGTATGCACGCAGTCGTACATCTAAGCTTTTTTACGGAGCGGTATCGAACCTGTCTTTGGAAGTTGCTTCGGAGGCACTTGGGCCGCGACGCGAGGGATCGGTCGGATCTGTCCCACGCCCGACTTTGCGCCGGTCGGCACGGATGCCGGGCTGACGGATGCCGGGCTAATGGACGACGACGAGCGGTGCGGCCGCGCCCATCGCCTTCGTGGCCCCAGTGCTCTCGCCGACCATGAGCCTCTCGTATTCGGCTTCGGGACGGCCGTAGCTCTCGCCGGCCAGCGCGATCAGCTTCTCGCGATCCCGCACCGTGATGCGCCCGCGCTTCGCGCGGATCATCCCCTCGCCTTCGAGCAGGTGGGTGGCGACGGTCACGCCCGGACGGCGGCACCCGAGCATCATGGCGAGGAAGTCGTGCGTGACGCACAAATCGTCATCCTCGCAGCGGTCGTGACACATCAGGAGCCAGCGGGCGAGGCGGTGCTCCACGCTGAAGCGAGCATTCGCCATGGCGGTGAAGGAGGTCTGGACCAAGTACGTCTGGACGAAGCGCAGGCACAGGGCCCGAAGCGTCGGACTGATCTCGATCGCGTGTCGGAACTCCTCCGCGGCGATCCGCGTGAACAACCCGGGCATCTGCACGAAGACATCGTGAGGACAGCTCTCGGTGCCGAGCACAACCGGCAGGCCGACCAGTCCTTCGCGGCCGATCACCCCGACCTCCATGTGGTGAGCACCCGCGCTCGTCGTGACCGACGCGATCCCGCTCTCCGGAAAATAGATGTGCTTGATCCGCGCGAACGGCCTGGTCAGGGACTCGCCCGACGCGACGGAAAGCGATTCGAGTCCGTCCTGGATCAGGGCGTAATCGTCGAGCGGAAGGCTTCGGAGCAGCCGATTGCGAAGCTGGTTCTGGACGATCGAAAGCATGGATCTCGTCGCGTGTCGGGCGCGGGAGCCTTCGCGCTCTCAGCCGCTCGCGCCCATGATCGTCGGCAAGCGATGATTGTAGGTAGCATGCGCTATGTGACCACACAAGGGCGTGACCCGCCGTCCCTGCCGCCCGATCACGCCGGAGCGGTCGGCCGCACGACGATGTCGCCGACGTCCACGTCGTCGGGCTGCTCGATCGCGAAGGCGA
>CAXUHE010000244.1:0-5671 GCA_964250725.1 uncultured Enterovirga sp.
CGACGCGCGCTGGTGGTTCGGACATCCGGGCTCGGCCGTCCCGCCGGAGCTGAACCTGATGGGCGTGCAGGCGCTCGGCATGGGGCTCGGCACGATGCTCGGCCGCATGGGCATCGCGCGGGAGATCGTCACGGGCCACGATTTCCGCGGCTACTCCTCGGCCATCAAGTATGCGCTGATCACCGGCCTGATGGCGGCGGGCTGCAAGGTCCACGATATCGGGCTCGCGATGTCGCCGATGGCGTATTTCGCCCAGTTCGCGCTCGATGTGCCGGCCGTCGCGATGGTCACGGCCTCCCACAACGACAACGGCTGGACGGGCGTGAAGATGGGCTCGCAGCGCCCCGTCACCTTCGGGCCGGACGAGATGGGGCAACTGCGCGACATCGTGCTCGGGGGCGAGTACGACCTTGGCGGGGGCGGCTCCTACGTCTTCGCGGAGAACTTCCCAGCGACATACATAAAGGACCTGACCGACCGGCCGAAGATCCGCCGCAAGCTGAAGGTGATCGCGGCCTGCGGCAACGGCACGGCCGGGGCCTTCGCGCCGAAGATCCTGGAGGCGCTGGGCGTCGAGGTGGTCCCGCTCGACGCGGAGCTCGACCATACCTTCCCGAACTATAACCCGAACCCCGAGGACATGGAGATGCTGCACGCCATGGCGGCGGCCGTGAAGGCGCACGGCGCGGATCTGGCGCTCGGCTTCGACGGCGACGGCGATCGTTGCGGCGTCGTGGACGAGCACGGCGAGGAGATCTTCGCGGACAAGATCGGCGCCATGCTGGCGCGCGACCTGTCGGGCCTCCACCCGAACGCGACCTTCGTGGTCGACGTGAAGTCGACCGGCATCTTTCTGACCGACCCCGTGCTCCTCGCGAACGGCGCCAAGACGGATTACTGGAAGACGGGCCATTCCTACATCAAGCGTCGCGTCAAGGACCTGAACGCGCTCGCGGGCTTCGAGAAGTCCGGCCACTTCTTCTTCAACGCGCCGGTCGGGCGCGGCTACGACGACGGGCTCGTGACCGCGATCGCGATCCTCGACATGATGGACCGCAACCCGGACCGCTCGATGTCGGAGCTCTACGGCGCGCTTCCCAAGACCTGGGGCTCGCCGACCATGTCCCCCCATTGCGACGACGAGACGAAATACGGCGTCGTGGACAAGGTGGTGGCCCGCTTCCAGGAGATGCACGCGAAGGGCGAGACGGTCGCCGGCCAGGCGATCCGCGACCTCGTGACGGTGAACGGCGTGCGGGTGGTGAGCGAGGACGGGACCTGGGGACTGGTGCGCGCCTCCTCGAACAAGCCGGAACTGGTGGTCGTGATCGAGAGCCCGGTCTCCGAGACGCGGCTGCGCGAGATGTTCAAGGCGATCGACGGCGTGCTGCGCGAGAACCCCGAGGTCGGCGCCTACAACCAGACGATCTGACGAGGATCGCCGGGGCGGTCGGTTTCGCGCAAGCTTCGGTCAGCGCTTCCGATCAGCGCTGCGTCGAGAACTGGGTGTGCTGGTCGGCCTGGCCCTTCGTCTCCGAGAAGAAGCCGTTGGCGTCGCCGAGAACGACGGCGGGCTGGCAGGATGGCGTGCAGGAATAGGATTGCCGCTCGAGCCCGCGCTGGACGACCACGACCGAGTCGTTCGGGGCGCTGACGCTGACGGTCGATTCGGCGAGCATGTTGCCGGCAGAGTCGAGCGCGATGACGTTCGTGACGCCGTAGCTCTTGCCCGTCACGATCGCGATCCCGTTCTTCTGGATCGCCACGTCCGCGATCGACGGGTTGCCGAGGATCAGGGTCTGCGTCCGTTCCGGCAGGCGGATCACCTTGGCGCGGTCGACCGTGACCGCGACCTCGCCACGCTCGGCGACCGCGCTGCCGGGGCGGGCGGTGGGCCCGGAAAGCGGCTGTCCCACACCGTCGCGAAGGTCGCCCCCAACGGTCGGCGACACCGTGCGCACACGTTCCACCGCGGCTGCGGGTCCGGCGATCAGGACCGCCAAGGCGATCGCGCAACTGCTGCGCCGGCGCATCTCCGCCTTCATGACCGCTCCGTCCCCAACCATCACGACACTGGCCGGAGCCTAGCGACCCATTGGTGAAGGATCGGCTAACACGGCGCCGACTTCACGAGGCAATGGACATCGCAAGCACTCCTCGTCAGCCTTTACTACTGAACTGACATCAGCACTGACATCTGGAAACGGTCGACGAGCGTTTTACTTCAACATTGCCGAAATTGTGAGTTAACCACGATGTACACAGAGGGCGAGCAGGTCCGTTTCATCATCGTATTTAACCTTGTCGAAACGGGCCGCTTGTATGGTCCTGCCAGTTCCGATCGGGCGCTGAACCGGCGGACATCGAGGCAGACAGCGACAGGAGCTTACACATGACCAAGCTGATGAATAGGTTTGTCGCCGACGAGTCGGGCGCGACGGCCATCGAGTACGGGCTGATCGCCGCCCTGATCGCGGTCGTCATCATCACTGCGGTGACGAAGCTCGGGACGAATCTCAACGCGAAGTTCAACTCGATCGCGACCTCCGTCGGCTCGAGCTGATCGCGCAGACGGCTTCACCGGCGTCACGTGCTCGCGCGGTCGAGTTGCCTTCCGGTCAGGCAACGAGCCGGGACGATGACATGACCCAGTGACGCGGCGCGACCTGCGACGCGCCCCGGGGCACCCGCATCCAGCACCCGAGAGGGTTGGGTGCGTTCCCCTCGCGGTCGGTGTCGAGCCCCCATCGTGGACGGGCCTCAACGCTCTCTTCCCTCGTGTCCTGCGCCGTGACCCCATTCGGCGGAACAGGTCGGGGCGGACGCACGAGGATGTGGTATGGAACGGTCATGATCGAGACAGCGGTCCTCGTCATCTTTCCGGCGCTGATGGCCTACGCGGCTGCCAGCGATCTTTTGACGATGACGATTCCGAACCGTGTCTCGATCGTGCTGCTCGCGGGTTTCTGCGTGATGGCCGTGCTGGGCGGGCTGACCTGGCAGTCGATGCTGCTTCATGGGGCGGCCGGCATGTCGGTTCTCGCCGTCACCTTCACGTTGTTCGCGTTCGGCTGGATCGGGGGCGGCGATGCCAAGCTCGCGGCCGCCATCGCGCTCTGGCTCGGTTTCGACACCTTGCCCGACTACCTCGTGCTCGCGGCACTTGCGGGCGGCGTTCTCACGGCCGCAGTGCTCGTCTTGCGCCGTTGGCCTCTCCCCGGTTTCGCGAGCGGCTGGACCTGGATCTCGCGCCTTCACGATCGCGATAACGGCGTGCCCTACGGAATCGCGCTGGCTGGTGCCGCGCTCGCGGTCTACCCGGACAGTCAGATCTGGTCGGCGGCGCTCGCGATATGACATATCGCAAGATTCGAATCTCGTCCAAGCATAGCCGGCGCACCGAATTCCTGGGGCTTGAAGTCGGGCGATCCCGGCTTGTCCGCGGTTACGATGGCCGGAGCAGAACCAGCGATAGCGGACGAGATTGCGCCGAATTGCTTCCATTCGTCGAACGAGGGCAGTTCCTCACGCAAGCCGGTTCCACTTCGTGTCAAGATGCTCAGGCAACGTGAGCGTGGACAGATCATGATCAGGCGCTTCCTCCGAGACGAAGCCGGCGCGACGGCCGTCGAATACGGCCTGCTGATCTCGATCCTCTCGCTCGGGCTGGTCGGCGCCCTGACCGCGGTGGGCACAGGTATCCGCCAGAAGTTGTTCACGCTCGCGACGACGTTCGCCCCATCCTGAACGCTCGCTTGCGCGATGGATCGATGTGAAACACTAAATCAACCCCGTTTCCACACATCCGATTAACCATGCCTTGACGATTTCCGGACCAGTATCGACGGCCCGATACAGTCGCGTTCGGATATCTGTTCATGAAGCCCGCACGGATCATCGTACTCCTGATCGCCCTCGGCGCGGCCGGTGGCGCTGCGCTTCTCATGATGAACTCCGAGGCGACCCCGCCTGTCGTCGTCGAACGCACGTCCCCGGTCGCCACTTCCGAGGTTCTCGTGGCGGCCGGCGAGGTCCAGGTCGGGCAGACGCTGACGCGCGAGACGCTGCGCTGGCAGCCCTGGCCGACCGATTACGTGCCGAGCGGCAGCATCGTGAAGAGCGGAGCGCCGGGCGCGCTCGAGGAGCTGACGGGCTCGATCGCGCGGCAGAACATCGTCGGCGGCGAGCCGATCCGGCGCGAGAGGCTTGTCAGGGCAGACGGATCCGGCTTCATGGCCGCCATCCTGCCGTCCGGCATGCGCGCGGTCGCGATCTCGATCGACACGCGGGGCGCCAACGCGGCTGGCGGCTTCATCCTGCCGAACGACCACGTCGACGTGCTCCGGATCTTCCGCGACGAGGAGGCTTCCAAGTCAGGCGGCGGCGAGGTTCAGACGAGCGAGACAATCCTGGCGAACATTCGCGTGCTCGCCATCGGGCAGAAGATCCAGGAGCAGAACGGCGAGAAGGTCGTGACCGGCGAGACGGCGACACTGGAGCTGACGCCGGTCCAGGCGGAAGTCGTCACCCTGGGGCAGCGCACGGGTCAGCTCTCGCTGGTGCTGCGAAGCCTCGCGGACGCCAAGACGGTCGACACGCAACCGGTCGAGCGTCCAGACGCGGCTCTGACGGTCGTGCGGTTCGGCGTCGCCCGACCGGTCCCGAGGCGCTGATGTCGCGACGAGAGACACCCATCATGACCACGATCCCGACATCGGCGTCCCCGAGGCGCCTCGCCCACGCCCTCGCGATCATGACGTCGCTCCTCGTGGGAGCGGCGTGTCCGGCGGGGCTCGCGGCCGCGGAGCCGGCCGGCGCCGGCAGCGTGTCATATGGCCAGAACGGGGATGCCGGCAGCCGCCGCATGGACCTCTCCATCGGCCGCTCCGTCGTCGTGGACCTTCCGCGCGACGCCAAGGAGGTCTTCGTCGCGAATCCCGGCGTCGCCAACGCGGTGGTCCGCTCCACCCGCAAGATCTTCCTCATCGGTATCGCGAACGGTGCCACCTCCGTGTTCGTGATGGATGCCGAGGGCCGACAGATCGCCTCGATCGAGGTCAATGTCGGGCGCGACCTCAACGTGCTGCGCCAGACGTTGCGCACCGCGATCCCCAGCGCGCGGATCGATATCCGGCCGGCCGGCGAATCGATCCTGCTCACGGGCCAGGTCGCGTCCGCCGGGGATGCTCAGCAGGCGGTGGACATCGCGCGCGCCTTCGTGGGCCAGTCGGCCGCGGGCCCGACCACTGCCGGCGCGGTGATCAATGCGATCACCATCAACGGCCGCGATCAGGTCATGTTGAAGGTGACGGTCGTCGAGATGGCGCGATCGGTCCTCAAACAGCTCGGCGTCAATGTCGGGGGCAATTGGAACGTGCTCGACACGGCGTCCAAGTTCACCAATCCGGCTTCAAGCCTGATCGGGGTCGGAACCGGCCTGCTCGCCGCGACGGCGGGCAGCTCCACGGGCGGCCTCAATCTCCAGGGCCAGACGAACGTCGGCAACAACGCCACGCTCGGGGGGACGCTTACGGCCCTCGAACGGGCGGGCGTGTCGCGCGTCCTCGCCGAACCGACTCTGGTCGCGATCTCGGGCGAATCGGCGACCTTCCTCGCGGGCGGCGAGATCCCCATCATCATCAATACTTGCGGCGCCGGGGGCGCGACCTCG
>CAXUHE010000245.1:0-5665 GCA_964250725.1 uncultured Enterovirga sp.
TGGCCGCGATCGTCATCGGGGTCGCGATCGGCGTGCCGCTCGGCGTCATGGCGGCGCGCCGCCGCGACGGCGTGGCGGACTGGTTCGCCCGCATCGTGTCGCTGCTCGGGGTCTCGTTCCCGGCCTTCGTGTCGGGCATCCTGCTCCTCATCGTGTTCGCGGTCGAGCTGCGCTGGTTCCCGGTCATCTCCACGCCCCGCACCTCGGGGCTCGGCGACAGGCTGGGCTCGCTCGTCCTGCCGGCGCTCAACCTCGGCCTCCTCATGGTCGCCTACGTGACCCGCGTCACGCGCTCCGGCATGCTGAAGGCCTTGGGCGAGGACTATGTCCGCACCGCCCGTGCGAAGGGGATGGGCGGCCGCGTCGTCGTGTGGCGGCACGCTCTGCGCAACGTGCTCATTCCCATCGTCACGGTCGTCGGCCTCTATCTCGGCGCGCTCATCGGCAACGCGGTCCTGACCGAGATCGTGTTCAACCGCCCCGGCCTCGGCAAGCTCATCGTGACGGCGCTGAACCAGCGCGACTACAACCTCCTGCAAGGTCTCATGGTGGTCGCGGCCTTCGGGATCATCGTGGCGAACGTCCTCACCGACATCACCTACGGGCTCGTCGACCCGCGGGTGACGGCCAAGTGAGCGCCGCCAAGGTGAGCGCCACCAAGTGGAGCGCCACCAAGTGAGCGCCGCCGCGGTCACCGGCGGGCCGACCGCCTGGCAGCGCGCCCGCCGCTCGCCGGGCCTCGCGGTCGGCCTCGTGGTGGTCCTCGGCATGGTGCTGGTCGCGGTCCTGGCGCCCTGGCTCTCGCCCTACGATCCGGACGAGCAGAACGTCGTCGAGTCGCTGGCCGCCCCTTCTGCCGAGCACCTGTTCGGCACCGACTATTTCGGCCGCGACGTGCTCTCCCGCGTGATCTGGGGAGCGCGGATCTCGCTCTCCGTCGGCATCGTGTCGACGGCCGCCGGCGTGATGATCGGCACCGCGATCGGCATCGTGGCGGGGTATTTCGGCGGCTGGCTCGACCGCGCGATCACGGCCGCGACCGACGTGCTCCTGAGCTTCCCGCAGCTCATCATGGGCCTCCTGCTGGTCGCGGTCCTCGGCCCCTCGACCGGCAACCTCATCCTGGCGATCGCCGTGACGGCGATCCCGGCCTTCATCCGCATCGCGCGCGGCTCGACGCTCGCCATGCGCGAGCGCGACTTCGTGGATTCCTGCCGCGTGCTCGGCTTCTCGAACCTGCGCATCATGTTCGGCCACGTCCTGCCGAACATCATGGACGAGGTGGTGGTCCTGGCCTCGCTCTGGCTCGCGACCGCGATCCGCACGGAATCGACGCTCGCCTTCATCGGGCTCGGCGTGCCGCCGCCCACCGCCACCTGGGGCTCGATCGTCCGGGAGGGGTTCGACAGCCTGCTGGACGCGCCCTGGATGTCGGTCTGCCCGAGCCTCGCGATCCTGGCCGTGATGATCGGCCTCAACCTCATCGGCGACGGGTTGCGCGACGCGACCGACCCCAAGGCGGCACCATGAGACCGCGCTATGAGAACCGCGCCATGAGAACCACCCCGTGAGCGCCGCGCTCGTCTCTGCGCCCGAGGCACCGCTCCTCCGGGTGGAGGGGCTGACGACCTCCATCCGGGTCGGTGGGGCCTGGCGGGACGCGGTGCGCGAGGTCTCCTTCACGGTCGCGGGCCGCGAGACGGTGGCGCTCGTCGGGGAGTCGGGCTGCGGCAAGAGCCTGACCGCGCTCTCGATCATGGGCCTCCTCGCCGAGAAGGTCGGGCGCATCTCGGCCGGCCGCATCACGGTCGACGGCGTCGACATGGTGGCGGCGAGCGAGCGGCAGCGCGAGGCCATGCGCGGCGACCGCGTCGCGATGATCTTCCAGGAGCCGATGACGAGCCTGAACCCGGTCCTGACGATCGGTTTCCAGATCGGCGAGGCGCTGGAACGCCATCGCGGGATGTCGCGCAAAGCCGCGCGGGCCCGCGCGATCGAGCTGCTGGAGCGGGTGCGCGTCCCCTCCGCGAAGGCCAGGATCGACGCCTACCCGCACCAGTTCTCCGGCGGCATGCGCCAGCGCGTGATGATCGCGATGGCGCTCGCCTGCGAGCCGCGCGTGCTGATCGCTGACGAGCCCACGACCGCGCTCGACGTCACCATCCAGGCGCAGGTCCTGGCGCTCTTGGCCGAGCTGCAGCGTGAGGCCGGGCTCGCGATCCTGCTCATCACCCACAATCTCGGCGTCGTGGCGTCCGTCGCCGACCGGGTGCTCGTCATGTATGGCGGCGACGTCGTGGAGAACGCGCCCGTGCGGTCCTTCTTCGCGCGCCCGACCCACCCCTATTCGGAGGGGCTGCTGAAGGCGATGCCGCGCGTCGACTCGGCCGGCGAGCTCGTGGCCATCCCGGGCCAGGTTCCGACCCTGCCCGACATGCCCGACGGCTGCCGCTTCCAGGCGCGCTGCCCGCTGCGCATCGAGCGCTGCGTCGAGCGCCCGCCGCTCGCTCCCTTGCGGGCCGACCCCGCGCACGAGGTGCGCTGCTGGGTGCGCGCCGCGTGAGCGCGCCGCTGCTCGAGGTCGCGGACCTCACCAAGACCTTCTCGCTGCGCCGCGGCTTCCCGGTCGCGAAGACCGTGTCGCTGCGCGCGCTCGACGGCGTCTCCTTCTCGGTCGGGGCGGGCGAGGTCCTGGGGATCGTGGGCGAATCCGGCTGCGGCAAGTCGACGACCGCGCGCGTCGCGCTCAGGCTCAGCCCGGCCGATGGCGGGAGCGTCCGGTTCGACGGGCAGGACGTCTTCGCGGCGGGCTCCGGCGAGATGCGGCGTCTGCGCCGGCGCATGCAGATGGTGTTCCAGGACCCGGCCTCCTCGCTCGACCCGCGCCAGCGCATCCGCGACGCGCTGGGCGAGCCGCTGCGCGTCCACGGCATCGCTCGCGGGAAGGCGGTGGGGGAGCGCGTCGCCGAGCTCCTGGCCGAGGTCGGGCTGCCGCCCGTCGCGGCGGACCGCTACCCGCACGAGTTCTCAGGGGGCCAGCGCCAGCGCATCGGCATCGCGCGGGCGCTGGCGCTCGGGCCCGACCTCGTCTTCGCGGACGAGCCCGTCTCCGCGCTCGACGTCAGCGTGCAGGCGCAGATCCTCCAGCTCATGGAGCGGCTGCGCGCGACCCGCAATCTCGCGCTCGTGTTCATCTCGCACGATCTCGGCGTCGTTCGGCACATCTGCCAGCGCGTCTGCGTGATGTATCTCGGCCGGGTCGTCGAGACCGGGCCGGTGCCGGCGATCTTCGAGGAGCCGCTGCACCCCTACACGCAGCTCCTCAAGGTCTCCTCGCCGGTGCCCGACCCCGAGAAGCCGGTCGTGATGGCGTTCCAGGAGGGCGAGCCCCCCTCCGCCTTCGACCCGCCGCCCGGCTGCCACTTCCACCCGCGCTGCCCGAGGGCGTTCGAGCGCTGCCGGGCCGAGCGGCCGGTGCTGAAGGAGGCCGCGCCCGGCCGCTCCGTCGCGTGCCACCTCTACGGGTAGGCGCCCGCATCACTTCGCGATGGCGCTCGCGATCTCGTCCACGTTGTAGCGGAACATCTTCGCGTAGGTCGAAGCCGGCCCGTCAGCCTTCGAGAGCGACTCCACGTAGAGCTCGCCGCCGGGCTGGGCACCCGTCGCGGCCGCGATCTGCTTCACCAGCCGGGGGTCGTTGGAGTTCTCGAAGAAGTACACCTTCACGTTCTCGCGCTTGATCTGGTCGATGAGCCTCGCGACGTCCGCCGCCGAGGCCTCCGTCTCGGTCGAGACGCCGAGCGGCGACAGGAAGGTCACGCCGTATTCCTTGCCGAAATACCCGAAGGCGTCGTGGCTGGTGAGGACCTTGCGCTTCTCCTTCGGGACGGCTCCGATCTTCGCCTGCGCGTAGGCGTGCAACTCCTGCAACTCCTTCGTGTAGCGCTCGGCATTCGCCTTGAACACGGCCGCGTCCTCGGGATCGGCGGCGCTCAGCGCGGTCTCGATGTTGGAGACCCACACGATCACGCTCGCGGCGCTGTTCCAGACATGCGGGTCGGTGACGGACCTGCCGCCCTCCCGCATCGTGAAGGTCTTGACCCCGATCGACGCGACGACCGGCTTGCCGTTGTAGCCGGACGCCTTCGCGAGGCGCTGGAACCAGGTCTCCAGCCCCTCGCCGCTGATGAACGCGATGTCAGCGCCCTTCAGCGTGCGGGCATCGTCCGGGGATGGCTCGAACTCGTGCGGGTCGCCGTTCGCCGGCACGAGGCTCCTCACGCGCACCCGGTCGCCCCCGACCTGGGCCACGACGTCCGCCAGCACCGTGAAGCTCGCGACCGCGTCGAGAACCTTGGCGGGGGCCGCGAGCGTCGAGCCGCCGAGACACGCGGAGGCGAGAAGCGCGACGAGCAATCGGGACGGCCGCATGGTGGATCTCCGGATCAAGCGGCGAAATGCCGGCGCGGGAAGAGGCCGCGGACCGCGCTCGCGGGTCCGACGAGGAGCGAGCCCGCGTAGACGAGGCTCGCGGTGAGGATGATCGTCGGGCCGGACGCGAAGCCGAGATGGAAGGACGCGATCAGCCCGACCAGCCCCGAGACCGCGCCCGTCGAGGCCGCGATCAGCATCATCACGGGCAGCGTGCGCGCCCAGAGCTGCGCGACGGCGGCGGGCAGCATCATCATGCC
Source organism: uncultured Enterovirga sp. (assembly GCA_964250725.1). Classification (GTDB taxonomy): domain Bacteria; phylum Pseudomonadota; class Alphaproteobacteria; order Rhizobiales; family Beijerinckiaceae; genus Enterovirga. The sequence goes on from CAXUHE010000245.1 coordinate 4,692, forward strand.
GACCGCCATCAGCGTGCCCAGCGCCTGGAAGCCCGCCACCAGGTTCACCACGACGAGGAACAGGAAGAGGAGGTGGTAGAGCGGGCCGCGGCCGCCGACGGCCCGCACGAATCCCGGGTCGAAGCACTCGGCGACGAGCGGCCGGTACACGACCGCCAGGGTGACGAGCGTCAGGGACGCGATGCCGCCGACGAGGTAGAGCGCCTCCGCGTCGATCGCCAGGATCGTCCCGAACAGGACGTGCAGCAGGTCGACGTTCGAGCCGCGCAGCGACACGATGAGGACGCCGAGCGCCAGCGACGCGAGATAGAAGCTCGCGAAGCTCGCATCCTCCCTGAGCGCCGTCGTGCGGCTGACGAGCCCGGACAGGAGCGCGACGCTCAGGCCCGCCACCATGCCGCCGAGCCCCATCGCGGGGAGCGAGAGACCACCCGCGATCAGGTAGCCGATCGCCGCGCCCGGCAGGACCGCGTGGCTCATCGCGTCGCCCACGAGGCTCATCCGCCGCAGCATGAGCAGCACGCCGATCGGTCCCGACCCGAGGCCGAGCGCCATCGAGGCGACGAGCGCCCGGCGCATGAACCCGTACGCGACGAACGGGTCGATCAGGATCTCGTAGAGGGTCACGGCCGCGCATGTCCGGGATGGCAGACGGCGGCGTCGTGGTCCCAGCGCTCCGCCATCGCGCGGGCGCGCAGCAGGTTCGAGGAGGAGAGCGCCGTCTCGGTCGGTCCCCACTCGATCGTCCTGCGGGCCATCAGCAGCGTCTGCGGGAAATGCGCCCGCACCTGATCGAAATCGTGCAGCACCGCCACGACCGTGCGGCCGCCGCGATGCCAGCCCTGCACGATGTCGAGGAGGTCGCGGGTCGTGCGCGCGTCGATCGCCGTGAAGGGCTCGTCCAGCACGATCACCGGGGCGTCCTGGAGCAGCAGCCGCGCGAAGAGCACGCGCTGGAACTGCCCGGCCGAGAG
>CAXUHE010000246.1:0-5665 GCA_964250725.1 uncultured Enterovirga sp.
CCCGCCATCGGGACGGCGCCCGAGGTGACGCCCTTGGCGAAGGTGATCATGTCCGGCACGACGCCGTAGCGCTCGGCCGCGAAGGCGAAGCCCGTGCGGCCGAAGCCCGTGATGACCTCGTCGAAGATCAGGAGGAGGCCGAGCTTATCGCAGAGCTGGCGCAGCCGCTTCAGGTAGCCCTTGGGCGGGGGCAGGACGCCCGTCGAGCCCGCCATCGGCTCGACGATCACGGCCGCGATGGTGGAGGCGTCGTGGAGCGCCACGATCCGCTCGAGATCGTCCGCGAGATGCGCGCCCCATTCGGGCTCGCCGCGCGAGAACGCCTGCTCCGCCCGGTTGTGCGTGTGCGGCAGGTGGTCGGCCGCGAGCGCGGTGCCGAAGAACTTGCGGTTCGACACGATGCCGCCGACCGAGATGCCGCCGAACCCGACACCGTGATAGCCGCGCTCGCGCCCGATGAAGCGGGTGCGCTGTCCCTGGCCCGAGACGTTCCAGTAGGCGAGCGCGATCTTCAGCGCGGTGTCGGCGGCCTCGGAGCCCGAGTTGCAGAAGAACACGTGGTTGAGGTCGCCGGGCGCCAGGTCCGCGATGCGGCTCGCGACCGCGAACCCCTTGCCGTGCCCGAACTGGAAGGCGGGCGCGAAGTCGAGCTCGGCCGCCTGCGCCTGGATCGCCTTCACGATCGGGTCGCGGTTGTGGCCGGCATTGCAGCACCACAGGCCCGCCGACCCGTCGAGGATCGGCCGCCCCTCCGGCGTGTAGAAGTGCATGTCCTTCGAGCGCGCCACCATGCGGGGCCGCTGCTTGAACGCGCGGTTCGCCGTGAAGGGAAGCCACCAGGCATCGAGATTGTTGGGGCTCGCGACGTCGTTCGCCGCCCTCAAAGTCTGCGCTACGGCCATGGTCATCGCTCTCCGGTCGGCGTGACAGGGCTCTAGCAGGCGATATGCCACGACAGCAATTCGCCGGCCGCACGAGCTGCCCTGCGCGCGGGTTCGCCTAGCCGGTCATCGCGGTGACGTCGTATCCGGCGCGGGACAGGACGGCCGTGACCTCCAAGGTGTCGAGGCTCGTCGTGACGTGCAGGATGCCCGTCCGCGGGTCGATCCTGACGCCGGCCCGCGTGTCCACCTGCCGGACCGTGTCCTCGATCCGAGGCGCGGCCTCGGATACTCCGCCCAGCCGAAACTCCAGCTCCTTCATGCCGTCGCCCGCCATCACGTCGTCTCCAGGTCGCGCCACCTGAACCTCGATGAGGGTCGAACTCGCGATGCAGCGATTCCGATCCGGACGACGCTTTACGGCGAAGCGTGGCCGCAAGACTCTTGTCCCCCGGCCGGTGGTCGGGAACAAACGATAGCGAGCGATTCGACGTTCGACGGAACTCGAGCGGACCATGCGGACAGCCCTTCAGACAACGCTCGCCTTGGCGGCTTTCGCCATCGTGGCCGGAGGGCTGAGCTTCGCCGCGATGGCGGCCGGGGACGGGGCCGTGCTCGTCGCCGAAGGCTCGGCCGTCGCGATCGCGGGCAGCGCAACGCTTCTCGGCTTCGCCTTGGTCCGGCAATCGCGCGGGCAGCGCGCACGCGGCGACAAGCTCTCCCGCGAGATGGACCTGATCTCGGCGCGCCTCCTCCGGCTGGAGACGCAGCCGGCCACGAGGGCGCCGGATGTGTCCCGGGAGCTGCCGGCGGATCTGGCCGAGCTCTGCGACGATGTCGGCATCCTCAGCCGGACGGTCGCGAGCCTGGCGGACACGATGGCGCGGCAGGAGCGCGAGATCGCGGCGCTGAAGCTCCGCCCGGAACCCGAGCGAGCGCGTCCCGATCCGCCGCGGTATGATCGAGCGGAGCTCCCGCCCCACCCCGCCCCGACGCCGCCGGTGGCACCGATGGTGCCCTCGCTATTGCCGATGCCCGCGCTTGTTCCGCGAGCCGACGCGGATGCGGTCAGTCCGGAGGCGCGCCGCGAGGCCATCGCCACGGCTCTCGACTCGGGTCGGATCGAACTCCACCTCCAGCCTGTCGTGACGCTGCCGCAGCGACGCGTCCGATTCTACGAAGCGCTCGCGCGGCTGCGGATCTCGGACGATACGGTGCTGCTGCCGGCCGAGTTCATCCCGACCCTCGAGCGGCTCGGCCGGGTGATCCGTCTCGACGGGCTCGTACTGACGCGCGCGGTCGCGGCCGCCCGGCAACTCGCGATGCGCGGGTCCGAGGTCGCGATCAGCTGCAATCTCTCGCCGGCCTCGCTGAAGGACGCGGCTTTTCTGGAGGCGGCCGCGCGGATCATCACGGACGATCCGCAGGCGAGCCGCCGGCTGATCCTCGAGATCTCGCAGCGCTCCTGGCGCAACACGGCGACATTCGAGGAGAGCGTCTCGCGCCTCAGCGCGCTCGGCGTGGCGTTCGCGCTCGATCGCGCGACGGATCTGACGGTCGACGCGGAACGGCTGGCGCGGCTCGGCGTGCGTTACGCGAAGCTGCCGGCCGATCAGCTCCTCGCGGAAGACGAGAGCCGGATCGCGAAGCTCGTCGCCGAGCTGAGCGCGAGCGGTATCCAGCTCGTGGCGGAGCGTGTCGAGAAGGAGGAGCTCGTGCCCGAGCTCCTGGAGATCAACGCAAGCCTGGCCCAGGGCTTCGTGTTCGGCATGCCCCGCCTGATCCGCGCCGGCGCATCGGATTTCGCGGTGCCCCGCGAACCGCCCGCACCGGGAGGCGCGCCCACCGACATCCCGGTCGCGACCGAGCCTCTCTCGCTGAAGAGCATCCTTCGCCGGGCCGGTTGACGCGCAGGACCATCGCATTCGAGACCTGAACCTGGCGCGGGGAACCCTCTCGCGATTGGGGGGGAGGTGAGGGGGTGCCGCCTCATCCGGAGATGGCGCTTCCCCCATCACCCGGTCGGCTCGCGCCGACTCGACCCCGGATCGCGTCCGGGGCAGGCTCTCTCCCCTCGGGGAGAGGTGAACCCGAGCCAAGCGCACAAACGCGTTACTCCTGGGTTGACGCGCAACGCCGGTTGACAGGGCCCCGCCCCGCCCCTAGCGGCCACGGATGACGAGTCCGAACGATCCGACGCGCGCGCATCCGGCTTCGGCCGAATCGGTAGCGCTCACGCCTGAGTTCGGCAGCCTCGCGCGCCGCTACGATCTCGTGCTCTGCGACGTCTGGGGCGTGCTGCACGACGGCTTGCGCGGGTTGGCCGGCGCGGACGACGCGCTCGGGCGTTACCGGCGCGCCGGCGGCCGCGTCATCCTGGTCTCCAACGCGCCGCGACCGGGTCACCTCGTGACCGAGCAGCTCGACGTCTTCGGCATCTCGCGGGACGCCTATGACGGCATCGTCACGTCGGGCGACCTCACGCGCTCCGAGATCCGTCGGCGCGGAGGCGAGGCGTTCTTCCATATCGGGCCGCCGCGCGACCTGCCCCTCTTCGAGGGCCTCGACGCCGTGTCGGGTGACCTCGACCGCGCGGGCTACGTCGTCTGCACGGGGCTAGACGACGACGAGAGCGAGACCGTCGCGGACTATGCGCCCGTTCTAGGCCGGATGCGGGAGCGGGACCTTCCGATGGTCTGTGCCAACCCGGACCTGATCGTGGAGCGCGGCCACAGGCTGATCGCCTGCGCGGGCGCGCTGGCGGCGGCCTACGAGGAGATCGGTGGGTCGACTTACACGGCCGGCAAGCCGCACCGTCCGATCTACGAGGCGGCGCTCGCGGCCGGCGAGGAGGTCACGGGCCGGACGATCGATCCTTCGCGCATCCTGGCGATCGGCGACGCAATCCGCACGGACGTCGCGGGCGCGCGCGCCTTCGGGATCGATGTCCTGCTGCTCGCGCGCGGCATCCACGCGAGCGAGATGGGATGCGCCGAGGGGCAGTTCGACCCGGTAATCGCGCTGGACTGGATCCGGTCCCAAGCTGTCCGACCGACGCATCTCGCGGCCGATCTCAGGTGGTGATCGAGTTCGATCAGGAGAACAGCTTGTCGATATCGCTCTGATGGATGGCCTTGCCGAAATCCTGAGGTCCCTCCACCAGCAGGGTTTCGCGCCGCGCCTCCTGCACGATCGCCTGCCGGTCGAACGTGTCGGCCGTATCCGAGATCCTGACGTTCTTCGCGAAGCGTTGCAGCCGCCTCTCGATCTGGGCGATCGCCTCCATGGCGCGGACGAGTCGCTGTCCCGTGAGGTCCTGGAACGAGCAGGCCTGGAGAATTTCGAGCAGGGCCGCCTCGACCTCGACCCTGTAGGCGTCGAGATCGGTCTGCGTCGATCCGAGGACCGCTTCGGACGCGGACATGATCGTGTGGGTTGCCTCCTCGGTCGCGGATTGCGCGCCCGAGAGATCGTTGCGACAGTTCGGGATGGATCTCATCAAGGTCCGGTTGAGCTGAAGGCGGGCGATCTCCTTCCTCAGCCGCGTGACATAGTCGCCGACCGCCTCGACCTCGCTCGCGATCCGCTTGAGGTCGGCCGCCGACCCTTCGCGCCCGGCGCTCGGACGCCAGAAGTCGGCGGGGGTCAGCTCCAGGATGGCGTCGGTCCGGCGCTTGCGGCCCAGGATGCGCGTCAGACGCCGCACACCGCCTCGATCTTGGTTCTCAGCGTCTGGGCGTTGAAGGGCTTGACGATGTAATTGTCGACGCCGGCCTTCTTCGCGGCGATCACGTTCTCGGTCTTCGACTCGGCCGTCACCATGATGAACGGGGTCGTCTTCAGGCCCTCGTCGGCCCGCACGTGCCGCAGGAGCTCGTAGCCCGTCATGGGCTCCATGTTCCAGTCGGAGATGATCAGGCCGTAGCGCTTCATCTTCAGCTTATCGAGCGCCGCACCGCCGTCGGCCGCCTCGTCGACATCGTCGAACCCCAACTGCTTCAGCAGGTTGCGGATGATCCGCACCATCGTCTGGTAGTCGTCGACGACCAGGATCGGTATTCGGCAATCCAGAGCCACTCGTCATCCTCCCCCCGAGACATCGATCTCGGGATCGCGATCGTCGGCCGTCTTCGCACGCGCTTGGTTGAAGACGCGTTAAGCTTCGGGACGAAACCCCCGACGTCCGACGCTTGACCCGCGGCCACGCGCTCTTCAAGGGACGGCCGGGCCGATCGGGCCTGCAGGTAGTTTGGTCTGGATGTCGTCGAACCTGCGCGCAGATGGGGCCGCCTTCCGGGTGCTGCGGGATCCCGAGACAGTGCCGGAGGATGCGCGCGGCGCGATCGTGGCACTCGGCAATTTCGACGGGGTCCATCTCGGGCACCAGCGCCTCGTCGCGACGGTTCGGGACGGCGCCGCGCGCTCGGGGCGACCGAGCGCGATCCTGACCTTCGACCCGCATCCCGCGGCCTTCTTCGCGCCCGACCAGCCGCGGTTCCGGCTGACCTCAGACCCTGTCAAGTTCAAGGTCCTCGCGGCACTCGGGCTGGACCTCGCCTACGTGCTCCGGTTCGACGCGGCTCTCGCCCAGACGAGCGCGGCCGAGTTCGTGTCGCGCATCGTCGGGCGGCAGCTCGGCGCGGCAGGCCTCGTGGTCGGCCCCGACTTTCACTTCGGCCGAGGGCGCGAGGGGACGCCGGCAATGCTGGCGCGACTCGCGCGGCACGAGGACCTCGCCTGCACCGTGGCCGAACCCGTGCAGATGGACGGCGCCCAGATCTCGT
>CAXUHE010000247.1:0-5642 GCA_964250725.1 uncultured Enterovirga sp.
CGGCGCTGGAGCCGACTTTCGGGGGCATCAACCTCGAGGATATCAAGGCGCCCGAGTGCTTCGACGTCGAGGACCGGCTGAAGGCCCGGATGAAGATCCCGGTCTTCCACGACGACCAGCACGGCACGGCGATCATCGTGGGGGCGGCCGTCGTCAACGCGATGGAGCTCGCGGGCAAGATCATATCCGAGATCAAGGTCGTGACCTCGGGCGCGGGTGCGGCCGCGCTCGCGACCCTGAACCTCCTCCAGACGCTCGGCGTGCGCCGGGAGAACATCTGGATCACTGACATCGAGGGGGTGGTCTACGAGGGTCGCACCTCGCTCATGGACCGCTGGAAGTCGGTCTACGCGCAGCCGACGGACAAGCGCACGCTCGCCGACGTCATCGAGGACGCGGACGTCTTCATCGGCCTCTCCGCGGCGGGCGTCTTGAAGCCGGCGCTCCTCGCCCGGATGGCCCCGACGCCGCTCATCATGGCGCTCGCGAACCCGACTCCCGAGATCATGCCGGAACTCGCCCGCGAGGCGCGGCCGGACGCCCTGATCTGCACCGGCCGCTCGGATTTCCCGAACCAGGTCAACAACGTGCTCTGCTTCCCCTACATCTTTCGCGGGGCGCTCGATGTCGGAGCCTCGACGATCAACGAGGCGATGAAGGCGGCCGCCGTGAAGGCGATCGCGGCGCTCGCCCGCGAGGCCCCGTCCGACGTCGTGGCGCGTGCATACGGGGGCGAGGCGAGGCCCTTCGGCCCCGATTCGCTGATCCCCAGCCCGTTCGACCCACGCCTCATCCTGCGCATCGCGCCCGCCGTCGCCAGGGCCGCGATGGAAACGGGCGTCGCGACGCGTCCGCTCGCCGATCTCGACGGCTACATCGAGTCGCTCGACCGGTTCGTGTTCCGCTCGGGCTTCATCATGAAACCCGTCTTCACCGCCGCGAAGGCGTCGCCCCGCCGTGTCGTCTACGCCGAGGGCGAGGACGAGCGCGTGCTGCGGGCCGTCCAGGCGGTCATCGAGGAGAAGCTGGCGTACCCGATCCTGATCGGCCGGCCGGCGGTCGTCGAGGCGCGGCTGAAGCGCTTCGGTCTGTCGATGGTGATGGGCCGCGACTTCGACCTCATCAATCCGGAGGACGACCCGCGCTACCGCGACTACGTGGCGACGTATCTCGCGGCGGCCGGCCGCAAGGGCATCACGCCGGACGCGGCCCGCACGCTGGTTCGCACCAACGCGACCGTCATCGGGGCGATCGCGTTGCAGCGCGGCGACGCGGAGGCGCTGATCTGCGGGTTGGAGGGGCGCTTCCAGTCGAACCTGCGCCACATCACGACGATCCTCGGCCTCGCGCCCGGCGTGCACCAGCCGGCGGGCCTCAGCCTCCTCGTGACGCAGAAGGGCGCCTACTTCCTGGCCGACACGCATGTGACCGCCGACCCGACCGCGGAGGAGATCGCCGAGATGGCGGTCTCCTGCGCGAGCCACGTCCGGCGCTTCGGCATCGAGCCCCGCATCGCGCTCCTGTCGCATTCCGATTTCGGCTCGGCCGACACCGAGTCAGCACGCAAGATGCAGCGCGCCCTGGACATCGTGCGGGCGGCCGCGCCCGATCTCGAGATCGACGGCGAGATGGCGGCCGATACCGCGCTCACGCAGATGCTGCGCGACCGGGTGAACCCGTCATCGACGCTGAAGGGCGAGGCGAACGTGCTGATCATGCCCAACCTCGACGCCGCGAACATCGCGTTCCAGCTCGTGAAGGTGGTGGCGGACGCGCTGCCAGTCGGGCCGATCCTGATCGGTCCCGCCAAGCCCGCCCATATCCTGACACCGTCCGTCACGGCGCGCGGCATCGTCAACATCACGGCGGTCGCCGTCGTCGAAGCGCAATCGCAGGCCCCGTCGCCGGAGGACTGAGAGGCTACTCGGCGCTCGCCGCGACGTCGACCTGATCGAGGATCGCGCGGGGGTCGGGACTCATCACGAGGTCGGCGACCGAAAGCCCGGCCGCGTCCTTCGCGGTTACGGTGACCGCGAGCCGGCCTGGTTTCGTGACGAAGCGTGCGAGAGCGGTCCCGAGCGTCTGTGCGCCGGGTGCCGGGCCGAGCGTCATCAGGACGCCGAACCCGGCCGCGGCCCCATATTGCCGGCTGACGTCGTCGGGCTTCGCGCCCGTGAGCCGTGCCTGCCGATCGACGAGGCGCTCGGCGAGGCCGCCATTCTCGATCGCGATGTCGAGGCTGCGCACCCGCGTGTCGAGGAGCGCCCTCGCGGCGAGGGTCGCGTCCCGCTGGAACAGGTCCGGGGAGACCTTGGCGAATCGGGCACCGACGCCGATCTCGCCCATCCCGTCCGCCCGCAACCGCAGCCGCTCGACCGACAGCTCCTCGCGCGGCGCGTCATAGGTCGCCGCGCCCTCGATGGAGCCCTCAAGCCTCGCGTAACCGAGATCGATCAACGGCTTCGAATTCGGCAGAGCCAACGGCATCGCGATGTCGCGGGCCGCGAAGCTGAGCGCGGACGGTGCGTCCGTGGTCGGGGCGTCTGCCGCCGCGGCAGGCCGCATGACGCCGAGCTCGACCCTCCCGACCGTCGCCGCGTTCCGGTCCGGCCCCGCGAGGACGACCGTATCGAGGCGGATCGATCCCGAGCTTGGCAGAAGACCGCGCAGGGCTTCGCGGCCGCCTTGCGCGGCTGCGATCCCGCTCGCCACACCTTCCAGCGTCGCGTGGGCGACCGTGAGGCGTCCATCCGCCCCGCCGACCTCCACGTCGTCCAGGTTCAGCGCAATCGTCCCCTCCGCGTAGCCGATCCGGCCGATGCGGGCTGCCTGTCGGTCCGGTCCGGCGAGCTCGAAGCCGAGGCCGCCGGCCTCGAACGACCCGAGCCTCACCGACCCGGCCCAGTCGGCCAGGATCGCGGCCAGCCTGTCCGCCGGGACGGGACCCGTCGCGGCGGAGAGCGCCGCGACGGCGGCGGCCCAGCCCGTGGTGGTCCGGCGCGCCCGGACGTCGCGCGAGGTGAGCCGGTCGAGCCGGAGCATCGCGCCGCTCGGATCGGTGAGCCTCACGGCTTCCAGCGTAACCGAGCCGTAGAGCACCTGAAGGGCCTCGCCCGTACCCGGCTCCGTAAGGGATGCCGCGAGTGCGAGGTCCAGATCCTGGATCGCCATCCGGCCGATGCCGCCGCGCAAGACCCCGTCCTGGGGCTTGGCCCCGGCCGGGACGGCCAGGATCTCGGACCCGCCCGCCATGATGGACGCGACCCGGCCGGCCCTGATCGCGGACGCGCGGATGTCTCGGGTGGTGATCGCCACACGCCGGTCGGCCTGGCCCGTCTCGGCGGTGATCTCAGGGACGCTGATCTCCTCCGCGTCGAGCGCGCGCAGGACATCCAGGTTTCCGGCTGCCGCGGCATCGACGAGGCGGGTCAGCTCGTCACGGCTCGCTCGCGTCCCTCGGATGACCAACGTCGGTAGGCGATAGGTGAGGGGACCCGCCGTGTAGCGCAGGTCCGTCAGCGTGACATCCGCCGCCTGCGCCAAGGTGATGTAGGCGCCGAGGGTGCCCGCGAGCGACAGGGTGCAGAACACGCCCTGCCAGGACCGGCCGGACACGCTGGCGTCCGCCCGAAGCGGCCGCTTGGCCGTCAGATCGCGAACGACGTGCCGCAACCGCACGAGGCGGTCGCCTGCGGGTTGGAGATCTGGAAGGACTGGCCGATCAGGTTGTCCACGAAGTCGACGATCGAGCCCTTGAGATATTGCAGCGAGGTCTCGTCGACCAGCACGGTCGCGTCGCCCCGCTCGACCACCCTGTCGTCCCCGTGGCGCTCCCGGTCGATGTCGAACCCGTAGCTGAACCCGGAGCAGCCGCCGCCGTTCACGCTGATGCGGAACATGGACCCCTGCGGCTCGCCGGCCAGGATCTCGCCGATCCGGCGCGCCGCGTTGTCGGTCAGGATGATGTCGGTCATGAGCGCGTTCATGGTGTCGGGCTCGGCGTCGGGCCAGCGGCGCGCGTTGCGCCGCCTCGCCGTCACAAGGTAAGGGGCGGCCCGAAGCCGTGCAACCCGGGACGAAGATCGTGTCCTCAGAGCGAGGCTCGCGCGCGGCTTACGCCTGCGATCCGGCGGCGAGCCGGGGCCGGCTCCACCCGGAGGCGTCCTCGCCGACGCGCGGAGAGTTCCAGCGCGACCGCGACCGCATCCTGCACTCGGCGGCCTTCCGCCGGCTCATGCACAAGACGCAGGTCTTCATCTACCACGAGGGCGACCATTTCCGGACGCGCCTGACCCACACGCTGGAGGTGAGCCAGATCGCCCGCGCGCTGGCGCGCTCGCTCCGGCTCGACGAGGACCTGGCGGAGGCCGTGGCGCTCGCGCACGACCTCGGCCACACGCCGTTCGGGCATACGGGCGAGGACGCGCTCGACGCATGCCTCTCGGAGGTCGGCGGATTCGATCACAACGCGCAGGCCTTCCGCGTCGTCACCCGGCTGGAGCGGCGCTACGCCGCCTTCGACGGGCTGAACCTCGCCTTCGAGACGCTGGAGGGTCTCGTCAAGCACAACGGCCCTCTCCTGGACGACGCCGGACGGCCGCTGGGCCGCCATGCCGGGCGCGGCGTGCCGGCCGCGATCCTCGATTACGACAGGGCACGCCCGCTCGACCTTTCGACCCATGCGCCCGCCGAGGCGCAGGCGGCGGCGCTCGCGGACGACATCGCGTACGACGCGCACGACCTCGACGACGGCTTGCGGGCCGGCATCCTGGAGATCGAGGACCTGCGCGCCGTGCCGCTGCTCGACGAACTCCTGCGCGAGATCGCCGCCGCCTACGGGGCGCTCGACCCGTCGCGTCGCATCCACGAACTCACCCGCCGCGTCATCACGCGATTCGTGGAGGACGCCATCGGGGAGAGCTCGCGCCGGCTCGACGTTCTGGCGCCGTCCTCGCCCGACGCGATCCGGCAGGCAGGCGGACCGGTCGTCGCGTTCTCGCCCGCGATGGCGGAGAGCGACCGTGCGATCAAGGCCTACCTGTTTCCCGCGCTCTATCACCATCCCCGCATCATGGCGGTGCGCCGGGACGCCGAAGCGGTGGTGCGCGATCTCTTCGCCCGGCTCGTCGCCGACCCATCCTGCCTGCCCGAGGACTGGCGCTCCGATGCCGAGACGCCATGCGGCCCGAGGCTCGCCCGCCGCGTCGGCGACTATATCGCGGGCATGACCGACCGTTACGCGATGCAGGAGCACCGGCGGCTCTTCGCCACGACGCCGAGCCTGCGGATCGTCTAAGCGGGCAGCCAGGGATCGAGGAGCGTCACGCCGGTCGGCTCGAAGTCGCGGGTGTTGCGCGTGACGACGGTCAGGCCGTGCACGAGCGCGGTCGCCGCGATGTAGGCGTCACGGTCGGGCCGCGGGTTCGGCACGTGCAGCTTGGCGCAGCGGCGCGCGACGTCGGCATCGATCGGGAGGATGCGCGGGGCGAATTCGCGATAGCACTTGTTCTCGAGCCAGAGCCTTATGAGCTGGGCTTGAGGCGTGTCATGTCGCGTGAGGCGCAGCACGCCCAGCTCGAACTCGAGAACGGTCACGGCGGACAGGAACAGGTCGGCCGGGTTCTGCCGTTCCAGCCAGATCT
>CAXUHE010000248.1:0-5634 GCA_964250725.1 uncultured Enterovirga sp.
GGCCACATAGAGGGCAACGGTCATGATCACTCTGCAAGCGCCGGACATCCGGGAACTCAAGCCCCGCATCACCGTGTTCGGGGTCGGGGGAGCCGGCGGCAACGCCGTCAACAACATGATCGATTCGGGGCTGATGGGCTGCGAGTTCGTCTGCGCGAACACGGACGCTCAGGCGCTGACCTCGTCCCATTGCGAGCGCATCATCCAGATGGGCCTCGGCGTGACCCAGGGGCTCGGCGCGGGCTCGCAGCCCGAGGTCGGCCGCGCGGCCGCCGAGGAGGTCATGGACGAGATCCGCGACCAGCTCTCCGGCGCGCACATGGCCTTCATCACGGCCGGCATGGGCGGCGGCACCGGCACCGGCGCCGCGCCCGTCATCGCCCGGGCCGCCCGCGACATGGGCATCCTGACGGTCGGCGTCGTGACGAAGCCCTTCCAGTTCGAGGGCATGCGCCGCATGCGGGTCGCCGAGGCCGGCGTGAACGAGCTCTCGCAATCGGTCGACACGCTGATCGTCATCCCGAACCAGAACCTGTTCCGGATCGCGAACGAGAAGACGACCTTCGCGGACGCCTTCGCGATGGCCGACCAGGTGCTCTATTCGGGCGTGGCGTGCATCACCGACCTCATGGTCAAGGAAGGCCTCATCAACCTCGACTTCGCGGACGTCCGGGCCATCATGCGCGGCATGGGCAAGGCGATGATGGGCACCGGCGAGGCGTCCGGCGAGAAGCGCGCCAACCGCGCCGCCGAAGCGGCGATCGCGAACCCGCTGCTCGACGACGTGTCCATGAAGGGCGCGCGCGGGCTCCTGATCTCGATCACGGGCGGGCGCGACCTGACGCTCTACGAGCTCGACGAGGCCGCGACCCGCATCCGCGAGGAGGTCGACCAGGACGCGAACATCATCCTCGGCGCGACCTTCGACGAGGCACTGGAAGGCACGATCCGCGTCTCGGTCGTGGCGACAGGCATCGACCAGCCGGCGATCGCCGAGAACCCCGTGACCGCGACCGAGCAGCGCATCGCCGAGGTGGCCGAGCGGCTTCGCGCCGAGGCGCGCGCCCGCGCGGTCCCGCCGGTCTCCGTCACCACCATGCGGGCGCCCGAGACCGCGATGGCGCGCACGATGGATCCCGCCCCCGCGATCCGGGCGGCCGAGATCGTCGCCGAGGCGGCGCTCGTCGAGGCGCCCGTCACGCATGACACGGTGGTGCTGACGCCGAGCCAGCCGAAAGCCGCGAGCTTCGAGACCTTCGCCCAGGCGGACGTGGCGCCGAGCGAGACCTACGCGCCGGCGTCGGGCGTCTTCATCCCGCCGGTCCCCGAGCGGGTCATGCGGCCCTCGCGCATGCCACGCGTCGAGGACCTGCCGATCCCCGCGCAGAAGCAGCTGCGCGCCGCGCGCGGCGACGACGCGGTCTCGCCCGAGAAGAAGTCCCTGCTGCAGCGCCTCGCGACCGTCGGCTTCGGCCGGCGCGAAGATGCTCCGCTCGGCGTCCCGGTCGAGGCGCCCGCCGCGCCCGTGCCCGCGATCGTGGAGGCCGCGTCGCGTCAGGCCGCGAGCGACTACGCGAAGCGGAGTCCCGCGCCCGGCTACCGCCCGGCGCAAGGCAACCTCGACAACCAGGGCCGTGTCACCCCGATTCGGCCCGCGGAGGACGACCAGCTGGAGATCCCGGCCTTCCTGCGGCGGCAATCGAACTGATTCGGCCATCGGCCTGACCCGAATCCCCGGCGAGAGGAGCCCCCGGTCACCGCGCCCGGGGCTCCTCTCCGTTCGGGGACGTGCCTTCGTAACATTCGGTAAGAAAGCGTGATTTGGCGCGCTCGACGACGAACCATAAGGTCCGGCCACGTCAAAACGGTCACGACGCCGCCCGTTCACGAGGGGTCGGACCAGCCGGGCATCAGCATGAGGGCGAGTGAGTATCTGGCCAGTCAGCCAGTCGCCGCCATGAGTTGGCCCGAGGTGAGAGAATGAAGCAAAGTCGTCAGTCCACGCTCGCTGCACCGGTCACCATCTCCGGGGTGGGGGTGCATTCGGGCAAGGTCGTCCACCTCCATCTCCACCCGGCTCAGGCGAATCACGGCGTCGTGTTTCTCCGGACGGGCCTGGCGGATGGTCGCGACCGCCTGATCCCGGCGCGGCACCTCTCGGTCACCGCGACAGAGCTCTGCACGGTGCTCGGCCAGGAGGCGAGTTGCGCCGTCGCGACGGTGGAGCACCTGATGTCGGCGCTCACGGGACTCGGCATCGACAACGTGCTCGTCGAGACGGACGGACCCGAGATCCCGATCCTCGACGGCAGCGCGAGCGAGTTCGTGGAGGCGATCGACAGGGTCGGCGTGACATTCGTTCGGGCGCGACGACGCTACCTGAAGGTCCTGCGGCCGGTCCGAGCCGAACTCGGCATCGCGTCGGCCGAGCTCATGCCAAACGCGCGCCGCTTCAAGCTCGATGTCGAGATCGACTTCCAGAACCCGATCATCGGCCGGCAACGTCGGGTCGCGGAGCTGACCCCGGGCGTCTACCGTCGCGAGATCGCGCCTGCCCGCACCTTCGGCTTCATCGGGGATGTCGAGCGCCTGTGGAAGGCCGGCTTCGCGCTCGGCGCCTCGCTCGACAACACGGTGGCGATCGGCGACGGCCAGATCATGAACCCGGAGGGACTTCGATTTGCCGACGAGTTCGTCCGGCACAAACTACTCGACGCGATCGGGGACCTCGCTCTGGCGGGGTTCCCGATCCTAGGTACGTACAGATCGTATTGTGGAGGCCATCGCCTCAATGTCGCCGTCTTGAACGCGTTGTTCGCAGACCGTGCGAACTATGCCATCGTGGATGACGAAGTTCAGCGCGACGCGCGCTACGCCGAGATCGGCAAGGGTCTAGCAGTTCCGGCATTCGCGCCGGACACCCGCTAGCTCCATCTGACGACCGCGTATCCTCGCGATCCGACGTCAAGACGGTATCCACCGTCATCGGAACCTCAACGCGGTCGGACGCGGGTTGTTCCACATTCGAGGGCACGATGCGGATGCTGTTCGCGACGAATATCCTGGCGATTTTCCCTGCCTGGCCTGCGGGCCGGATCGGGCGCGCTGTCCTGATCGGCGGGGGGCTGATCGGTCTCGGCGGATGTGACACGCTCGCCAAGATCAACCCGTTCGACACGACCGAGAAGTACGAGATGAAGGTCGTGGCCGACGTGCCGGCCGAGCAGGTCTACGATCAGGGGCTGAAGCGGCTCAAGGATTCCGATCACGAGGCTGCGGCGAGGCGCTTCGCGACGCTCAGCAAGAACTATCCCTATTCCGAGTGGGCGCGGCGCGGTCTCATCATGGAGGCCTTCACGAACTACGAAGCCCAGAAGTGGGATGACGCGATCACGGCCTCGAAGAGCTACTTGACGAAGTACCCGAACACCAAGGATGCCGCCTACGCCCAGTACCTGATGGCGATGTCGAACTACAACCAGATTCCCGACGTGACGCGGGATCAGGAGCGGTCCGAGAAGGCTCTCGCGGCGCTCGAGGAACTCGTCCAGAAGTACCCGCAATCCGAGTACGTGTCCGATGCGCGCAGCCGTATCCAGATCGCCCGCGACAACCTCGCGGGCCGCGAGATGGAGGTCGGCCGCTACTACCTGGAACGGCGCAACTTCCCGGCCGCGATCAACCGCTTCCGGGTCGTGGTGGCCAAGTACCAGACGACACGGCACGTCGAGGAGGCGCTGGAGCGCCTGACGGAGGCCTTCATGTCGCTGGGCCTGACAGCCGAGGCGCAGAACGCCGCCGCGGTGCTCGGGCACAACTTCCCCGACAGCCCCTGGTACAAGGACAGCTTCGCGCTCGTGAAGTCGGCCGGCCTGGAGCCGCGCGAGGATGCGGATTCGCAGCTGAGCCGCGCCTTCAAGGGCCTGAAGAGCTTCGCGCTCGGCGGCTGATCCGCGTCAGCCCTCGGTCGCCCCGACGCGAGATGCTCTCCTCTCGCGTGAGACCCTCCCGCGCTCACCACGGATGAAGTAGGCTCCACCCCATGTTGGCGGAGCTCCTGATCCGGGACATCGTCCTGATCGACCGGCTGGACCTGCGGTTCCCGGCCGGCCTCAGCGTGCTCACGGGCGAGACCGGGGCGGGCAAGTCGATCCTGCTCGACGCGTTCTCGCTCGCGCTCGGCAGCCGGGGCGACGGCACGCTGGTGCGGCATGGAGCAGCGCAGGGCCAGGTCACCGCCTCGTTCGATCTGGCACTGGACCACCCGGCCCGCCTCATGGCGGTCGCGGCGGGCCTCGACGTCGAGGGCGACCTCATCCTGCGCCGCGTCCAGCTCGCGGACGGGCGCACCCGCGCCTACGTGAACGACCAGCCGGTGGGTGTCGGGGCCTTGCGCGGCATCGCCGCCAGCCTTGTGGAGATCCATGGCCAGCACGACGACCGCGCGCTCGTCGACCCGGCGAGCCACCGGGCGATCCTCGACGCGCATGCGGGGCTCCACGCCGAGCTGCGCGAGGTCGCGGAGGCGGCCCGCGCGCTGCGCGACCTCGCGGCCGAGCTCGCGAGTGTCGAGCGCGAGGTCGCGGCGGCGCGCCGCGAGGCGGACTACCTCTCCCATTCGGTCGAGGAGCTGACCGCGCTGGCGCCCGAGCCCGGCGAGGAGGCGGGGCTCACCGAACGCCGCCAGATCATGATGCAGTCCGAGAAGATCGCGCAGGATCTCGCCGACGCGGTCTCGGCCGTATCCGGACCCGGTTCCGCGACCGCAACGCTCGCCTCCGTGGTTCGCAAGCTGGAGCGCCGTCAGGCCCAGCTCGGCGAGATCCTGACGCCCGCGATCGCGGCACTCGACACCGTGCTGGTCGCCTACGATGAGGCCGGGTCGGCGCTGGACGAGGTGGTGCGGGCGACGGCCTTCGATCCGCACGAGCTGGAGCGGACGGAAGAGCGGTTGTTCAAGCTGCGCGCCGCCTCGCGGAAATTCGCCGTGCCGGCGGACGACCTCGCGGACTTGCGCGACCGCTTCGCGGGCGAACTCGCGGCGCTCGAGGCCGGCGAGAGCCGCGTCGCGAAGCTGCTCTCCGCCGTCGCCGGCGCGGACCGGCGCTACGTCGCGGCCGCGACCGCGCTCTCGGCCGGACGGCGGCGGGCTGCAGAGATCCTGGCGGCGCGGATCGACACCGACGAGACCGCGCGGGATGCGGCCGGGTTCGACCGCGTCGAGTTCTGGGCGCAGACGAACCCGGGCACCCGGCCCGGTCCGCTGATGAAGGTCGCGTCCGGCGGCGAGCTGTCGCGCTTCATCCTGGCGCTGAAGGTCGTGCTCGCGGACCGGGGCTCGGCCCCCACCCTCGTGTTCGACGAGATCGACACGGGCGTCGGCGGCGCGGTCTCCGACGCGATCGGCCAGCGGCTGGCGCGGCTCGCGGAGCGCGTGCAGGTCATGGCCGTGACCCATGCGCCGCAGGTGGCGGCCCGGGCCGCGAGCCATTTCCTCATCGCCAAGGAGCCGGTCAAGGGATCCGACCGGGTCGCGACGCGGGTCGTGGCGCTCGACCCCGCGCCGCGCCGCGAGGAGATCGCCCGCATGCTGGCCGGGGCCTCGGTGACGGACGAGGCGCGCGCCGCCGCCTC
>CAXUHE010000249.1:0-5625 GCA_964250725.1 uncultured Enterovirga sp.
TCATCGCCAACGACCTGCGGCGCTTCCGCAAGGAGAGCAACCTCGACGAGGTGGTAGTGGTCAACCTCGCCTCCACCGAGCGCTGGCCGGACTTGAACGATCCGGCGCTCAACTCCACCGCCGCCTTCGAGAAGGGCTTGGACGCGAGCGACGAGGCGATCTCGCCGGCGATGCTCTACGCCTACGCGGCGATCAAGAGCGGCATCCCCTACGCCAACTTCACGCCCAGCATCGCCGCCGACGTGCCGGCGCTCCTCGACCTCGCCAAGGCGCTGAACGTCCCGGTCGCCGGCAAGGACGGCAAGACCGGCCAGACCATGATGAAGACCGTGCTCGCCCCCGCCTTCAAGGCCCGCGCGCTGCACGTCGACGGCTGGTTCTCGACGAACATCCTGGGCAACCGCGACGGGCTCGCGCTCGACGACCCGGCGTCGCTGCAATCCAAGCTGAACACCAAGGGGTCGGTGCTCGACCAGATCCTCGGCTACAAGGTCGAGGACCACATCGTGGACATCCGCTACTACCGGCCGCGCGGCGACGACAAGGAGGCCTGGGACAATATCGACGTCACCGGCTTCCTCGGGCAGCGCATGCAGATCAAGGTGAACTTCCTCTGCAAGGACTCGATCCTGGCGGCCCCGCTCGCGATCGAGATCGCCCGGGTGCTGGGCCTCGCGAAGAAGCGCGGCGACGGCGGGGTGCAGGAGCAACTCTCCATCTTCTTCAAGGCCCCCATGGTGGCGAACGGCCACGGGCCGGAGCACGCCTTCCATACGCAGGAGAAGATGCTGCTGGACTGGCTCGGCGCGAGGAACTGAGACTCCGGCCGATGCTCGGCGCGAGCCGTCCGTCGTCTCACACGCCCGACGTCGTCATGCTGGAAATCTCAGGGCAACGGGTCGAACTGTCATCCCCGGCGGCTGCGCAGCAGCCGGGACGGGGATTCAGAGCCGTCGCGAGCCGTCTGGATCACCTCCCTCTCCGCTTCGCTCCGGCCGGGGATGACGGGGAGGCCTCCCGCACCGGCGTCGTCATGCCGAGCAGCCGCGGAACGCGGCGTCTCGAAGCACGCAGGAGCCGTCGTGCGTGCCTCGAGACAGGCCTTCGGCCTTCCTCGGCATGACGGCCGTGGTGAAGCCGGACCGCGCAGACCTGCTCCCCCTCTTGCGCGAGCTCGGCGACCTGAAGCGCACGACCTCGGCCGGGCGTCCGGGTTCGATCGCGACCCGGCTGTTCCGCTCCGCTTGGGGGCAGCTCGTGGCGGGTCAGGAGGTTGACGCCGTCGCGATGGCGACGACGGCGCGCGCCCTCGCGGCGGCACGGCTCGGCGATCTCGACCGGGCCGCACTGATCGGGCTCGGGCTCGCACCGGACGAGGCGCTGCGCATTCAGCAGGAGGGCGTCCGCGAGTTCGCGGCGTTCCTCGATCCCGACCTCCTCGCGGCGCTCTGCGACGGCCTCGACGCCGGTCCGGACGGGGCCGACGCCCTGCCGGCCTTCGTCGAGCGGCTCGCGAACCAGCCCCGCGCGGGCGTGACCTGCCCCGGGCGGCCCCGCATCATGCTCCAGCCGGCCGAGAACCACGCCGAGCATTGCCTGCTGGTCGCCGTGTACGGCGTCGTCCTGGCGGGGAGCTACGGCGCGGAGCCGGAGACCGTGTTCCTGGCGGCGCTCGCGCATCACCTGCACAACGCCGCGATGCCGGATTCGGGCTTCACGGGCGAGATGCTGCTGGGCGCCCATCTCGGGCCCGTGATGACGCGCGCGACCGACGCGGCTCTGGGCGAGCTCCGCCCCGACCTCCGCCGCACCGTGATCGATGCCCGCGCGATCCTGCCGGACGACACGACGCCCGAGGGCCGCGCCTTCCACGCGGCCGACGTGATCGACCGCGTGCTGGAGATCGACCAGCACCTGGCGGCCGCGCGCGTCACGATGGCGGACGTGCTGGGCCCGATGGCGCTCGTCCATGACGGGCCGGTGAAGCCCTTCCACGACCGCGTTCTCGCGGAGATGGGCCTGCCGTGAGCACCGAACGTTCATCGTCCCCTCTCCCCGATGGGGAGAGGTCGCCCGAGCGGAGCGGAGGGCGGGTGAGGGGGAACCAAGGGTCCTCCAGCACTCTCCCCCTCACCCCAACCCTCTCCCCAAAGGGGAGAGGGAGCGCGTCGAGCTCGGAGCAGCAGCCTCTTCGCTCTCCCACGACCGGCCTGCCGCTGCGTCCGGACGGGCCGCACGTGCTCACCGACGGGCGCGAGCGCTGGCCGGTGCTCGACGCCATCCCCTACCTGCGCACCGGCCGCGAGGTGCTGGTCGCGGGCGTCCTCGCGTGCCTCGACCGCGACGACCCGGACGGCGCACTGGTGCACCTCCTCGCAGACCAGGACGATTGGTGGGACGGACCCGCCCCCTCGGAGGCGGACCTCCGCGCGCTCGTGGCCGAGCGGGACAGCCTGAATTTGCGCGGCGCGATGGGCCGGCTCGCCTACGGGCGCGTCGGCGACTACTTCGCGCATCGCTGGAGCGACCCGACCTATCTCGCGGGGCTGGCTCTGATCGACGCGCATTGGGCGGATCCGGCGAACGCCTTCGAGCTCGCCTGCGGCATCGGCCATTACCTGCGCGACCTCGCGCTCCGGGGCGTCCCGGTCGTGGGCGGGGACGTGGTGTTCTCGAAGCTCTGGCTCGCGCGCCACTGGGTCGTCGGCCCCGAGGCCGAGCTCGTCTGCTTCGACGCGCGCTCCCCCTGGCCGATCGCGGAGCGGCGGTTCGACCTCGTGCTCTGCCAGGACGCGTTCTACTTCCTGGAGCCGAAGGCCGAGATCCTGGCGCGGCTGCGGGGCCTGACGGGCGGCGCGCTGGTCGTCGGCCACGTCCACAACAGCGAGGCGGAGAACATGTCGGCGGGCTCCGGCGTGACGGCGGCCGGGATCGCCGCGATGTTTCCCGGCGCGACGATCTACGACGATGCCGAGCTGACGCGGGCCGCCCGCGACGGCCGCGCACCGCGGCCTCGACCGCCGGCGGAGCTGCGCGACGTCGAGGCCTTCGGGCTCGTCGAGGGCGGCGCGACGTCGCCCCGTCCCGCCGACGGTCCGCTCTGCCGCCTGCCGGCGGGCTGCCTGCCTCGCCGCAACCCGCTCTACGACGGCTCCGGCGAGATCGACTGGCCGTCCTCGCGCTACCGCGACGAGTACGCGTCCCGCGCCACCTACCCGGCGCGCACCGGCCTGCCCGAAATGCTCGGCGCGTCGGGCTGGACCCTCGACCAGGCGCGGCGGCGCGAGGTCGTCGACATGCCGGAGCGGTGGTGATGGCGGGCGATCACTCGATTGGCTGGGGGATCGTCGGGTTCGGCTGGGTCGCGCAGGATTACATGGCGCCCGCCATCGCGGGCGCGGGCGACCGGCTCGTCGCGGTCGCGGACCCCGATCCCGCCGCGCGGCTGCGGGCCGAGGCGGCGGGCGCGACGGCTTGCGACGATGTCGCGGCACTGGCCGCCGATCCTCGCGTCGACGCCGTCTACGTCGCGACCCCGAACCACCTTCACGCGGACGCCGTCGCGGTGCTGGCGGCCGCCGGCAAGGCGGTGCTGTGCGAGAAGCCGATGGCCACGAACCTGGCCGATGCCAGGCGCATGGCGGCGGCATGCCGGCGCGCCGGCACCCTCTACGGTACGGCCTTCGATCAGCGCCACCATCCGGCGCACCGGGCGATGCGGGACGCCATCCGCGGCGGCACGATCGGCAGACCCAGCGCGGTCAGGATCGTCTATGCCTGCTGGGTCGGGGCGGATTGGGCGGACGGGGCGGCCCGCGAGAACTGGCGTATCGACGCCGCGAAGGCGGGCGGGGGCGCGCTGATCGACCTCGCGCCGCACGGGCTCGACCTCGTCGAGTTCCTGCTGAGCTCGCCCGTCGTGGAGATCGCCGCCATGATGCAGACGCGCATCCAGGATTACGCGGTCGATGACGGCGCGGTGCTGATCGGCCGGACGGGAGACGGGGTGCTGGCGACCCTCAACGTCGCGTATAACTGCCCCGAAACCCTGCCCCGCCGCCGGCTGGAGGTCGTGGGTTCCATGGGCATGCTGGTCGCGGAGGACACGATGGGGCAGGACCCGGGCGGGCGCGTCACGCGGATCGACGGCGTCACCGGAGCGTCCGCCCCGCTGCCCGTCACCGACGCGGACGCCTCGCCCTTCCTGAACCAGGTCCGCGCCTTCGGGGCGGCGATGCGCTCCGGCGATTGGGCCGAGTTCTCGGCCGAGAGGGATCTGCACACGATGGCGCTGATCGAGGCCGCCTACGCGAGTTCGGGACCGAGGCGCGGGTCCCCTCTCCCGTGGGGAGAGGGACAGGGTGAGGGGGGTGCCCCATCCGGAGAGGGCGATCCCCTCACCCCAACCCTCTCCCTCCGGGAGAGGGAGCGCGTGGAGCCGACATGAGACACGTCGAAGGCAGACAGGTGGAGGGCCTGCCGGCCGACCTCCCCGACGCGGCGCGGCTCTACCTCGACACGCTGCCGCCGGGCCGCGTCGTCGGCTTCTCGATGGCGCCGCTCGACCGCACGGGCGTGCCGGCCTGGAAGGTCGGGCTCTTCCTCGACGATCCCGGGACGCTGCCCGGCGCCATGCCGTCCGGCTACGGCTACGGCGTCAGCGACGGCGACGCGATCGTGGGCGCGCTGGCGGAGATCGCGGAGGGTATCTGGCCGACGCTGCGCCTACAGACAGTGCCGCCCCGGCTCGGGTCCTACGACGACCTGGTGCGAGAGGTCGGGCCGGGCGGGATCGCGGACCCGCTGACGCTCTGCCTGCCGGCCGGCAGCCCGGTCGATCGCGCGACCCCGCTCGCCTGGACGCCCGCGATCCGCGCCCGGACGGGAGAGAGCGTGCTCGTGCCGCTCGACGTCGCGGCCTGCGATGTCTTCGAGTTGCCCGAGGGTTACAAGCCCTTCACGACGCTGATCACGAACGGGCTCGGGGCCGGCCCCGACGTCGAGTGGGCGGTCGGGCACGGCCTCCTCGAATGCCTGCAGCGCGACGGCAACGGGCTGCTCTTCCGTGCCCTCGACCAGGGCGTGGTGCTGGACCTCGCGCACGACCTCGCGCCTCAGACGCGCGACCTCGTCCAGAAGTTGGACGACCTCGGCATCGAGGTCCTGCCGAAATTCGCCACCGACGAGTTCGGCCTCGCGAACCTCTACGTGGTGGGCCAGGACCGCGAGGGCGCGGGTCCCCGCGTCCCCATCATGCTGTCGGCCTGCGGCGAGGCCTGCGACCCCGACCGCGACCGCGCGCTGCACAAGGCGCTCCTCGAGTTCTGCTCGGCCCGCGTCCGCAAGACCTACGGGCACGGCCCGCTCTCCGAGGCGCGCCGCGTCGCGCCGCCGGGCTACATCGACGACTTCGTCGGCCGCGCGCTCCCGAGCCTCCAGCTCGAGGAGAGCCGGGCGCTCACCGCCATGATGGACTGGGCGGCGCTCGATGCCGGGGCCCTGCGCGCCCACCTCTCCGGCACGGTCCTCTCGCGGCGCGGGACGAAGCGCTTCGCCGACCTGCCGTCGCGCAGCCTCGGCGATACCCGGGCGCGGGGCCGCTTCGCCCGCGAGGCCCTGGAGGCC
>CAXUHE010000250.1:0-5590 GCA_964250725.1 uncultured Enterovirga sp.
GCGGTCTTCCGCAAGCAGCACGGGGTCGCCAAAGGGTCGCTGACGGTCGTCGACGGATGTCCCGCTCCATGGCGCGTCGGGCTGTGGTCCGGCGGCCCTTATGATGCCTGGATGCGGTGGTCGAGCGACGCGCCGCCTGACACGTCCGATCTCAAGGACAACACGCTCGGCTTCGCCATCAAGCTGTTCGGTGTGGTCGGCCGATCCCTCGCCACCGACGATCCTGTCTGCCGCACCGCCGATCTCGTGTTCCAGAACAGCGACGTGTTCTTCGTCGACGACGCGCGGGAGATGTGCTCGATCTCGACGGACGATGCAGCCTTCGAGGCGACGCACCTGCGCTCGAGCGAGATCCTGCGCGAGATGGCGAAACGCGAGACGAGCCTCCTCGCGACCACCTATCACAGCGGGCATCCCTACGCCCTCGGCAAGGCGATCGTGAAGTATCGGCTCGTCCCGGAGATCCCGGATGGCGGCGTCCCGGGCACCAGTGCGAACTACCTGGCCGATGATCTGCGCTCGCGGCTCGGGTCGCAGAGCCACGCCTTCGTCCTCCAGGCGCAGGCTTTCGTCGACTCGAGCGTTACGCCGGTCGACCGCGCGACCTGTCGCTGGGAGGAGCATCACGCGCCGTTCGTCGATGTGGCGAGGCTCGACATACCGGCGCAAGACATGGACGGGGAGGGCCAGGCCACCTATGGCGAAGCGCTGGCCTTCGCCCCATGGCGTACCTTGCACGAGAACCGGCCCCTGGGCTCGATCGCCGATGCTAGGCGCCTTGCGTACCCCTCCTCGGCAGCGCTCCGGCGCAGCCTCAACGGCCAGTCGATGCGGGAGCCGGAGCAGCCGCGCTGACGAGGCCGCCGGTGCGGTCAGGTCTCTCGTCGTCCTGCCGGTGGCCAGCCCAGGTCTCCAGGTTGAGGAGCGCGAACGCGTCCTGGTCCTCGGTCGACATCCGGCATTCCCCGACGAGCTTGCCGGCCGCGGTCATCGCGCCGGCGACGGCGTGTCCGAGGCCCTGCGACGCGATCGGGTCGAAGGATACCGAGGCGTCTCCGATCGCCAGCCAGCGCTCGCCCGAGAAGGCGTCGAGGCACGCCGGAGACGCGTCGACGGAGAGAGCCGCCCTACGACGGAGCCGCGTTGGGCGGCCGATTCGCCAGGCGTCGGTTCGCCCGCCTGGTCCGACGAGCGAGTAGCGCCAGTCGGACGACGTCCCCTCGACGATCAGGCGGTTGTCCGTCGTCGCCCGGCAGGGCTCCCGCGTGGCGACCAGCGGCTCGGCCGATCGCCTCTTCGCGCCGAGGCGCCTAGCGACCGCCGCCGCGCGTCCGGTCGCGTCGACGACGAAGGCGCCCTCGATCCGGGATGCGTCGGCCAGGTGGATCACGATACCATCGCGGAGCGCCGAAACCGCCGAAACGCGACCCCTTGCCACTTTCGCGCCGGAACCTTCAGCGAGTTCCACGAGGATCGCGTCGCATCGCGCGCGGTCGATGGTGCGTCCCCATCCTGGGGGCTCGGCGAGAAAGTCGCTGTCGGAGGCGGCACCGTGCCATATCCGGCGGATACCGTGGCACGGGCGCGAGACACTCGGATCGTCCAGAACCTCCCCCAAGCCTGCCGCGAGGAACAGGATTGCCGTCTTCGGCGCCACCAGCTCCAATCTGCCGTGCGGCGGGGTGCATCCATCGACCAGGATGACCGCCCGGCCCTTGACGGCGAGCAGCCGCGCCAGTGTTGCGCCGGCCGGCCCCGCGCCCACCACGACGATCGGTCGTTCGCCCAACGGAAAACTCAGATCTCGCCCTGGCGGAAGCTCCGTCGGGGCTTGCCGGGCCGCGGCTCCGCAGCCCGCGCCATGCGCTGCGTCGCGGCGTGGATCTCTGCGTCGGGTGTCGCGCCGCCGAGTGTCTCCGCGATCGCGACGAGCTTCGGCCTGGGATCGCCGGCCACCGCGTCGGACGCGCGGCCCTGCTCGATGCGCATCGTGCCGGGGAAGCCTGCGACGGGCTCGGCCGCGGGGATCACCATGCCGAGCTTCTGCCACTCCGCGACCATGTGTGCGATCCGATCGAAATAGCTGTTGCCCCTGACGTCGCGCAGCCAGTCGACCCGGGTACCGAAATGCTTCCAGGTCTGGGCCGTTTTCCCGGCCTTCGCGTTGGCCGAGACGCGCACGAAACTTTCGCTGGACAGCACCTGGTCGGGCACACGTGCGCCCCAGAACGTCGGCATGGAGAGGAAGTAGCTTGGCCTGTAATCCGCCTGCGAGTTGCAGGAAGCGCCGTCCGTCTGCCAGGGCACGCCGAGGAAGCGGGTCAATGCGCCGGCCGCAAGCCCGTCATAGGGTCCACTCGTGCCCGTGCAGACGGCGGCGGTGAGAACGTCGCCCCAGCCCTGCCGCGCAGGCCCATCTCCGTCGAGCACCTTGAGGCGGTACGGCCTGGTCCACACGTATGGAATCCGCATGGTCCACGTGAGTTCGATTCCCGGGTGGAAAGGGCCACCCAGGCACTCGTGCAGCGCGGCTCGCTCGAGGTGATGAACCTGCTCGGAGGGCGAGAGGGACGCGAAATTAGGCGCAGCGGGCGGCGCTCCTGGCCAGTCGTCGTCGAACTGGCCGGCCGCCCATCGTTCGAGGTGCCCGTACTGAGTGGCGTTTACCGCGAGGCAAGGCCATTCGACACCACCTTCGCCGGTCGCGTCGCCGTAGATCTCAGGAAGCGCTCCCTTGTCCTCGGCGAAGCTGTCCTCCTGCGTCCTGAACAGCGCGAAGACCTCGCGCCGCCAAGTCGCAGCGGCGGCGCTCCGATCCCGAAGCTTCGCCAGGATCTCTCCGTCCTCGGCGTCGAGCGGGCCACCATGCCCGTGCAGCATGAAGAAGCCGTGGTTCACCCATTGCAGCCCAGTCATCCGCGCGAAGATCGGATAGATGTCCGCCGCGAAAGACGTGGTCGCTGGCCGTCTGAGCCACTTCTGGGCGATGAACACCTCCCGAACCGTGTCGTCCATCGTGACGAGACCGGTCAGTCCAGGGGCGAAGTTAGGCGGCGTAACGGCGACGTAGCCTGGCTCCGCCTCGAGCGTCGAGCCATCGGCGAAATGGACGGTCGCCCGGACGGGGCCATCGCTCACGTCGTCGTGCCAACCTTCGTTGTTGGCGAAGGTGACAGGACGGCGCTTGGCCGGGAAGGAGCCCGAGAGGCCGCGACCGCCAAGGACGAGCAAACGGCCGGCCTCGTCCGTGCGGACCTCGCCGAGATAAACGGGCGAACCGCAGAACAGGCCGTCGCCGAACTGATAGGAGACGCCCGAGACGGAGCGTCCGGCGATCGAGCGCGCCGCCGGAACGATGTCCAGCATCTTGCGCCGGTCCTGGTCGGGCAGTGGCAGCGTCTCGTTCCGACGCGCCGCATCCTTCACGAACTTCGGAGGCAGATCCATGGCCTGGTTGAACTCGTACCAGCCGGCCTTCAGGTTCGCGATCGAGACTCGCCATTCGATCCTGTCCACGGTGTCGAGCGTGAGCTCCACGATCGTGCCGTCGAGGAGATTCGCGTACACCCGGAATCGGGCGGCGCAGCGTTTGATCGCGCCGTCGGCGCCTCGAAAGTCGAGTTCCGTCTCGGCCGGTGACCCGTCCACCAGTGTGGCCGGGCCGCCGATCGTCTCGGTGGTAACCAGGAAGTCGTCCTCGAAGTCGGACGCCTCCGATTTGTAATTCCCGACCCGCGCAATGCCGAGCGGGGGGTAGATCAGCAACGATGCGACCGACGTCGCCGTGACACCCTGCACCGAGGATCCGCGTTCGTCCGACATGCGCGCGCCTCAGGACATCTTCTGGCTTCGTTGCCACGTAAGCCTCAAGATACAATGCGACTCGACATCTTGGTAGATCTCGGCCGACAAATCGGGACCGGCGGCCATGTCAAGCACCGCCGGACCTAAGGGAGAGAAGCTATGACCGAGCCCATGCTCAAGGTCCGCAACCTCGTCGCGATCGACGCGGATGGGGATTTCGCCGGACATAACCGAAAGCTCACCGTCGACGGTGAGATCGAAGTGAAGACGACCAACGGCGTGCCGAATGTGACGGAGGCACAGCCTCCCGGCATTTCTCCTGTGACTCTGATCCTTGATGTCGTTGTTTCCACTTCCGGTGTAGGTGGCGACGCTTTGACCTGGAAGGCATTCCATTTCGACAAGCCAATCGAAAATCAGGAATACAGGGATATCGATCTACATATGGAACATCAAAGCATCGGCAAGGTAGCTGTCGAGCGTCGACATTCCTGACTACCTTCAATGTGGTCGTAGGGACACCGGTCGCGCGGACCCAAAATTTGCAGGTCCAGATTGGGGCAGTCGCTGGTCGTCGGTGCGGCGGCGACCAGTATCGCTCGCGAATCGTTGCAGTCCGGCGGAAGCGAATCTTCCGCGAGCACACCGCACGTCTATCGAGCCCGTGGCGCGCGCCTGCCCGCCATGTAGGCGGCGACGGCCGCGAGCTGCACGAGGGCGGCTACTGCGTAGAATGCAGTCTCGGGCGCGACTTGGCGCAGGATGCCGAACGCGGCCGGCGCGAAGGCGTAGGCGCCTTGCGAAATCGCCACGATGAGCGCGACCGCTCGGGCGACGTCCTCCCTGGCGAACTCGACCTGGGCGATGAGCGGCGGCAGCGAGGTGGCGTTGCCGATGCCGAGTCCGATCAGCACGACGCCGGTCAGGAGGAGCGGCACGCTCGTGCCGCCGGCCAGGAGCAGCGCGCCGCAGCCGAGGACCTGGACGAGGAGGCTCGCCGACGCGACGAGGCGCCGGTCCGCGCCGGGCGGCATGAGGGCTCCGACGAGCGTTCGCCCGAGGATCGCGGCGGCGGTCGATAGCCCGGCCGCGAGCCCCGCGCCTTGCGGTCCCAGTGCCGGCACGAGCAGCGACACGAGATGGGCGATGAGCCCGATCTGCGCGAACAGCGCGAGCGCCATGCCGGCCGCGAGCGTCAGGAACGCGCGGTCGCGCCAGAGATCGCGACGCGGCAGGGTGTCCGTGCCGAGGGCTGCAGCCGCGGCGGACGGCTCGCCGTCGGGGCTCTGCCCCATGCTCTCCGGCGTGCGGGTCAGCACGGTGGCGGCCAGGATCGCGACCGTGGCGACCATCCCGATCCCGACGATCGCAGCCGCGAGCGGGAACCCGAGCCAGCCGATCAGCGCGACCCAGAGCGGCGAGAAGACGACGCCTCCGATGCTCGCCCCGTTATAGGCAGCGCTGAGCGCCGCGGGCCTGCGCCTCGCGAACCACGGCGACACGATCGCGTTCACGGCCGCGGCGCCCAGCGCCGGCCAGCCGGCTCCGGTGAGGAGCGTCGCCGCGTAGAGCTGCGCGGGCGTGCGGGCGAGCGACCATCCGAGCACTCCGACCGCGAGCAGGATCGCGCCGGCGAGCGTCACGGCGGGAAGGCCGAAGCGCCGGTGAAGCGCAGGCAGGTTCGCGACGACGAGCACGCCCGCGAGGAAGTGCAGCGTGACGGCGCCGGACACGAGCGCGACGGACCAGCCGCGGGCCTGGCGTACGGCCTCGAGATAGACCGGCG
>CAXUHE010000251.1:0-5577 GCA_964250725.1 uncultured Enterovirga sp.
GGTTTAAGGCAGCGGTCTTGAAAACCGCCGTGGGGGCAACTCCACCGTGGGTTCGAATCCCACCCCTTCCGCCAGATCCACCAACGCGAGGTGATCCCATGACGGAGCTCGAGGCTGCGGCGGCCCGTGTCGCCGAACGGCTGATCGCACGAGGCGAGACGGTCGCGGTCGCCGAGTCCTCGGCCGGCGGCCTCGTGGCGGCGGCGCTCCTCGCGGTGCCGGGCGCGTCGCGCTACTTCCTGGGTGGTGCAGTGGTCTACACCGGCGAGGCCCGCGAGGCGCTGCTGCGCATCACGCCCGACGAGATGGCGGGCCTGCGCTCTTCATCCGAGCCCTACGCCGCGCTGCTCGCCCGGACGGTGCGCGAGCGCCTGGGCGCGACCTGGGGGCTCGCCGAGACGGGCGCGGCCGGGCCGGCCGGCAATCGCTACGGCGACGCGGCCGGCCATAGCTGCCTCGCGGTCGACGGCCCTTCGATGAGGGTCACGACGCTCGAGACCGGGTCGGCGGACCGGGCGGGCAACATGACGATCTTCGCGCTCGCGGCCCTGACCGAACTCGAAGCGGCACTCGGCTGATCGCCGGGACGGACCGCATGGGGGGATCGCGGGTTCCCAAGGCGGCCGGGACACGCCATATGGGACGCAGCGCCGTCGCGTGACCGCGTGTCGGCTCGCGACCGTGCGCAGGCTCTTCGCACCGTCGACGCGCCGACCAGGCTGAAGCGTTCGTCACGGGATCGCCGGATCACGGGACAGGGCGTCCTGGCACGACAGGATCATGTGATGAACGCCCCTGCCCCGAAGGTCTCCTTCGTGTCGCTCGGCTGCCCGAAGGCGCTGGTCGATTCGGAGCGGATCATCACCCGCCTCAGGGCCGAAGGCTACGAACTCACGAAGCGCCACGATGGCGCGGACGTCGTGATCGTCAACACCTGCGGGTTCCTCGATTCGGCGAAGGCCGAGTCGCTCGGCGCCATCGGCGAGGCGATGGCCGAGAACGGCCGCGTGATCGTGACGGGCTGCATGGGGGCGGAGCCCGAGGCGATCCGCGAGCGCTTCCCCGGCGTGCTCTCGATCACCGGGCCGCAGCAATACGAGAGCGTGCTCGACGCGGTCCACCTCGCATCGCCCCCGGCCCACGACCCGTTCCTGGACCTCGTGCCGCCGCAAGGGATCAAGCTCACGCCGCGGCATTACGCCTACCTCAAGATCTCGGAGGGCTGCAACAACCGCTGCAGCTTCTGCATCATCCCGAAGCTGCGCGGCGACCTCGTCAGCCGTCCCGCGGGCGAGGTCCTGCGCGAGGCCGAGAAGCTGGTGCGCGCCGGCGTGAAGGAGCTTCTCGTCGTCTCTCAGGACACCAGCGCCTACGGGATCGACATCAAGTACCAGGACAGCATCTGGCGCGATCGGACTGTCAGGACACGCTTTTTCGATCTCTCTCGCGAGTTGGGCGAGCTCGGCGCCTGGGTACGGCTGCACTACGTCTACCCCTATCCGCATGTCGACGAGGTGATCCCGCTCATGGCCGAGGGGCGGGTGCTGCCCTATCTCGACATCCCCTTCCAGCACGCCTCGCCGGCCGTGCTGAAGACGATGCGGCGGCCCGGCAACCAGGAGAGGACGCTGGAGCGCATCCGGCGCTGGCGCGAGATCTGCCCCGACCTCGCGATCCGCTCCACCTTCATCGTGGGCTTTCCCGGCGAGACCGAGGAGGACTTCGCCTACCTCATCGACTGGATACGGGAGGCGAAGCTCGACCGGGTCGGGTGCTTCAAATACGAGCCCGTCCGCGGCGCGCCCGCGAACGACGCCGGGCCGGCGGTGCCCGAGGAGGTCAAGCAGACCCGCTGGAACCGCTTCATGGCGGCGCAGCGCGAGATCAGCCGCAAGCAGCTCGCCCGCAAGGTCGGACGGCGGCTGCCCATCATCATCGACGAGGCGAACGGGCTCGTCGCGAAGGGGCGCTCCCGCTACGAGGCGCCCGAGATCGACGGGACGGTGCACGTCACGTCGCGCCGCCCGCTCAGGACGGGCGACATCGTCACCTGCCGGGTCGATCGCGCGGACGATTACGACCTGTTCGCCACCGCCGTGTGAGCCCTACGGCGTGAGGATGATCGCGCCCGTGGTCTCCCGGCCCTCCAGCATCCGATGCACGTCCGCCGCGTCGGACAGCTTGGCACGGTGGTTGATCGAGATGTTGACGGCGCCGGACGCCACCACCTCGAACAGATCCTTCGAGATCTCCTCGATCCAGTCGCGCCGCGACGTATGGGTGCCGAGCGTCGGCCGGGTCACGTAGAGCGAACCCTTCGGCGCCAGGATCCCGACCGAGAAATCCTCGACCGGCCCGGATGCCGAGCCGAAATTCGCGAGTACGCCCAGCGGCGCGAGGCAATCGAGCGAGCCCATGAAAGTGGTCCGGCCGACGCCGTCGTAGACGACCTGGCAGAGCTTGCCCCCGGTGATCTCCTTCACGCGCTCCGGGAAGTTCTCCTGTCGGTACAGGATCACATGATCACAGCCGTTCGCGCGGGCAAGCTCGGCCTTGTCCTCGCTCCCGACGGTGCCGATCACGGTCGCGCCGAGGTGTTTCGCCCATTGGCACAGCAGGAGCCCGACCCCGCCCGCGGCCGCGTGCATGAGGATCGTGTCGCCGGGTCGCACCTTGTAGGTGCGGCGCAGCAGGTACTGCGTCGTCATGCCCTTCAGCATGATCGCGGCCGCGAGCTCGTCCGAGACACCGTCCGGCAGCTTGACCGCGATCGCGACCGCGACGTTGCGCTCCGCCGCGTAACAGCCGAGCGTCCCCACGTAGCCGACGCGCTCGCCGACCGCGAAGCCGGTGACGCCCTCGCCCACGGCCGTAATCTCGCCTGCGGCTTCGTTCCCTGAGATGAAGGGCAGCGAGGGCGCCTTGTAGAGCCCGCTGCGGAAATACGTGTCGATATAGTTGACGCCGATGGCCGTCTGCCGGACCCGGATCTCGCCGGGTCCGGGCGGCGGCAGCGTGACATCCTCGAACTTCAGGACCTCGGGACCACCGTATTCGTGAACGCGAACGGCCGCGACCATGTTGGACTCCTGGTCTATGAGATTGCTGGGCTATGACCCGCACGAGTAAGCGCCGTCGGCGCGTTCGACAACCGGCTTGGCCGATCCCATGACGCGCGCGGATTACGAGGTGGTGGTGGTCGGAGCCGGGGCGGTCGGTCTCGCGGGAGCGCTGGCGCTCGCCCGGGCCGGGTTCTCGACCTGTCTTCTCGGCCCCGCGCCCGAGCGGCGCGACGGGCGGACGGCCGCGCTCATGTCCGGCTCGATGGAGCTGATGGGCTCGCTGGGTTTCGCCGACCGTGTGCGCGAGGTGGCGGCCCCGTTGCGCGCTCTGCGCATCGTCGACGACACGGGCAGCCTGTTCCGCCCGCCCCCGGCGACGTTCCGCGCGGCCGAGATCGGGCTCGAGGCCTTCGGCTGGAACATCGAGAACGCGACGCTGGTCGGTCTCCTGGCCGGGGCTGCGCGGACGGGCGGGCTCGCCTGGCGCGAGGACCTCGCGGCCGGCATCGAGCTCGACGGCGAGGTCGCGACCGTGAGGCTGGCCTCGGGCGAGACCCTGACGGCGCGTCTCGTCGTCGGGGCGGACGGACGCCGCTCGCGCGTGCGCGAGACCGCCCGCATCGCGACGCGGCGCTGGACCTATCCGCAATCCGCCGTCACGACGCTCCTCGGCCACGAGCGCGCGCACGACGACGTCTCGACCGAGTTCCACACGCGGGCCGGCCCGTTCACGCTCGTGCCCCTCCCCGGCCGCCGGTCGAGCCTCGTCTGGGTCACGCGGCCGGCGGATGCCGAGCGGATGAAGACGATGGACGACGCGGACCTCGCGCGCGCGATCGAACGGCGGTCGCACGGCATGCTGGGGCGCATCCGCGTCGACGGGCCGCGCGGGACGGTGCCGCTCGGCGGCGCGTCGGTCGCGCGCCTGACCGAGGCGCGCGTGGCGCTGATCGGCGAGGCCGCGCATCTTCTGCCGCCGATCGGCGCGCAGGGGCTCAACCTTGGACTCGCGGACGTGACGGCCTTGGTACGCGCACTTCGCGGAGCGGGGCGGGCCGGGCTCGACCTCGGGTCCGAGGCCGCGCTCGCCCCCTACGACCGGGCGCGGCGCGGCGAGATCGGGCTGCGCACCTTCGCGGTCGACCGTCTCAACCGTGCGCTCCTCAGCGACCTCGTACCGGTCGACGCGCTACGCGGCATAGGCCTCGGCGCTCTCTCCCGCATCGGCCCGCTGCGCCGCGCGGTGATGCGGGCGGGGCTTGCCTAGACACATCTCGCTTAGAACAGATCGAGCGGCATCCGGCCCGTCTCCAGCAGCCAGATGAAGGCCGTGAGGGTAACGATCGACGCGAGCGTGCCGGCGAGCACGGACGCGGAGGCCTGCTCCACGCCGACATCGTATTGCCGCGCGAGAACGAAGATGTTGAGCGCAGGCGGCAATGCCGCCATGACGACGGCCGTCTCGATCCAGATCCTGTCGATACCGCCGATGGCCATCAGGACGACCCACACGATCAGCGGATGTACGAGGAGCTTCGTCGCGACGAGCGCCCAGATGCCGGGCGTCATTCTCCGCGTCGGGCGAAGCGCGACCGTCAGGCCGAGGATGTAGAGCGCGGACGGCGCCGACGCACCGGACAGCCAACCGACGATCGTGTCGATCGCGCCCGGCGGCTGCCAGCCGGCGAGACCCGCCGCGAGCCCGAGGATCGTGGCGATCACGAAGGGGTGGAGCAGGACGCGCCGCAGGATCTCGCCCACGATCCTCGTCCTCGACCCGTGCGCGGCGTCGGTCATGCCCATCAGGGTCGGCACGAGCGTGAACAAGAGCACCGTGTCGAAGACGAAGATGAGCGTGACGGGCGCGCTCGCGGCGGGACCCAGCAGCGAGCCGATGAGCGGCGGCCCCATATAGCCGATGTTGGAATACGACCCGGACACGCCGGTGATGACCGTCTCCGGAGGCCGGAGGTGGCCCGCCCGCCCGATCAGGACGGAGAGCACGAAGGCGACGGCCGTGGAGCCCGTGGTGGCCGCGATGAAGCGTCCGTTCGCGAGTTCGGCGACCGGGATCCGCGAGACGAGACGGAAGAAGAGACACGGCAGCGCGAGATAGATCAGGAAGACCTGCATCCAGGCGAGGCCCGACTCGGGCAGCCGTGCCGCGCGCGCGCACACGACCCCGAGCGCCACCATGCCGAAGAACGGGAACAGGAGGTCGACGAGTTTTGCGAGTTCGCTCATCGCGAGGCCCGAGCGCCCGGGCGGCGACCAGCGTCCTTTCGCTCGTGACGGAACCGTGACGACTTACGCGCCGGGCCGCCTCCCCCTATATGGGTCCGACCATGACGACCACCGTTCAAACCCGCACCGCGCGGTTCTCCATCGGCCAGATCGTCCGACATCGGGTGTTCCCGTTTCGCGGGGTCATCTTCGACGTCGACCCGACCTTCAGCAACACCGAGGAATGGTGGCTCGCGATCCCGGCCGAGATGCGGCCCTCCAAGGACCAGCC
>CAXUHE010000252.1:0-5557 GCA_964250725.1 uncultured Enterovirga sp.
GCTCCAGCGTCGCGGGCATGCGCTCCTTCAGGAGGTCGGAGACCGGCTGCCGGAATCCGTAGGAGATGCCGAAGTTGCCCGTGACGGCGCGCCCCATGTAGCGCGCGAACTGCACCACGAACGGGTCGTCGAGCCCGAGGTCTCGGCGGATCTGAACCCGCTGCTCGTAGGGCGTGTCCTGCGAGACGATCTGGTTCACGGGGTCGCCCGCGAAGCGGAAGATCGCGAAGGCGATCAGCCCGACGGTGGCCAGGACCGCGACCGACTGCCCGACCCGGCGCAGGATGAAGGCGAGCACGGCGTCACCTCCCTTCGTGGAACGGGAAGAGGTTCGGTCGAGCGCGGCTCACGGCTGCTTCGATACCCAGATCAGCTTGAGCTGGTTGTCGGGCCGCTGCGTCAGCTTCACCTTCTTGGAGACGCCCCAGGCGAGCGCCTGCTGGTGCAGCGGAATATAGCCGGCATCGTCGATCCCGATCTGGAAGGCTTGGCCAATGAGCTGGTTGCGCTTCGCGACATCCGTCTCGACGAGCGCCTGGTCGGTGAGCGCGTCGAGCTTCGGGTCGCAGTAGCCGCCGAGGTTCATGCCGCCCCGGCTCGATTTCGGATCGGTGCGGCAGCCCATGATCTCGAAGAGCACGTTGTGCGAATCGTTCGTGGAGGGCGTCCAGCCGAGCAGGTAGAAGGAGGTCGAATAGCCGCCCGCCTTCAGCACCTTGGCGAAGTACTTGGCCTTGGGCTGCGCGTTCAGCTTCACCGTCACGCCGACCCGCGCGAGCATCGACACGACGGCCTGGCAGATGTCGCCGTCGTTGACGTAGCGGTCGTTGGGGCAATCCATCCCGACTTCGAACCCCTCCGGGTAGCCCGCCTCCGCCAGCAGCTTCTTCGCCCGGTCGGGCTCGGCCGGCGGACGCTTGAAGTCGCCCGCGCGCTCGAACATCTCGGGCGCGATCATGAGCGCGGTCGGCGTCGCCTGACTGCGCATCACGCGGGTCCGGATGACGTTCTCGTCGATCGCCAGCATGAAGGCTTGGCGCACCCGCACGTCCTTGAACGGGTTCTTGCCCTTGACGTTGGATTCGAGGAGCTCGTCGCGCGTCTGGTCCATGCCAAGGAAGATCGTGCGGAGCTCCGGCCCGGTCATCATGACCGCGTTGCCGCTCGCCGCGACCCGGCTCTGGTCCTGCAGCGGCACCGGATCGACCCAGTCCACCTCACCGGAAAGGAGCGCCGCGACCCGCGTCGAGTCGTTGCCGATCGTCGTGAAGACCGCCTCGTCGAGGTTCGACTCGACCTTGCCCCAGTAGCTCGGTGCACGCTTGAAGACCGTCTTCACGCCGGGCTGGTGGCTCTCGATCACGAAGGGGCCGGTGCCGTTCTCGTGCAGCGCCGCGTAGGAGGGCGTGGTCGCGGAGGCGGGCGTCGGGTTGACGGCATCGTGCGCCTCCGCCCACGTCTTCGACATGATGTACCAGTTGTCGAACTGGTAATGCAGGATCGGGTTCGGGGTCGTGAGCTTGAAGTCGACCGTGTGATCGTCGACCTTCACGACCTCGGCATCCTTGGGCAGGTTCGAGGCGAAATCCGAGCCGGGCGCGCGCACGCGGGTCGCGGAGAACACCACGTCGTCCGCCGTGAAGTCCGAGCCGTCGTGGAACTTGACGCCGCGGCGGAGGTGGAACCGCCAGCGCGTCGGCTCGGCGATCTCCCAGCTCTCGGCGAGCAGCGGCACGATCTTCAGGTCCTTGTCGCGCGTCGTCAGCCCCTCGTAGGCGTTGCCCTGGGCGGCGATCGCGAACGTCTCCTTCAGCGTGTAAGGGTCGAGCGACTTGACGTCCCCCTGGAACGCGTACCGGAACGTCACGGCCGAGGCCGGCTCGGCGGCCGCGAGCGCGGCGGTCGCGGCCAGAACCCAGAGGGCAGGTCGAAACGTCATGTAGGAATCACTCCGGGTCGCCAGTCGGTACGCCCGACGGGGCTCATCACATCCGGCCAGACTGGCAGGACGGGCCGGTCTGGTCCAGCCCCGGAAACCGGACGCACGCTTTGTGCCGACAGGGAGCCTAGGTCGCGGTGCTCAAGGCCGGCCGCGGTTTGGCGGCCGGGATGCGGCACCAGGCCGGACGGCGGAACAGGAACGCGAGCGGCGTCGCGCGCACCATCCGTTCGAGGCCGAGCGGCACCGCGACCGCGACCGCGGTGACGACGAGCGACATCGTCCCCACATCCGTGATCCAGCCGCTCTTCATCAGCGCCAAGCGGGTGAGCGCCATCGGCAGGAAGAACGCGAGATAGATCGCGATCGAGTTCTGCCCGCAATACCGAAGAGGGCGGGCCGCCACCGTGTCTGTCAGGAGCGACGCGACGGCCACGATCGCGCAGGCCCCGGCGAGCCCCGCCGCGAGCCCGATGACGGGCAGGTCGGCCGGGTGCGGGAACGCCGCGAGGCCGCTCGGCGCGAGCGCCAGCACCCCGTTGCCGATTGCCCAACCGGCGAGCGCCAGGGCAGCGAGCCCCCGTCTCGCGCGGGCGAGGTCGGCCAGCGCGAAGATGCGCGACGCGAACAGATAACCCGCCAGGAAATAGATCCACCGTGCGCAGAACTGGTCGTAGAGGAACGAGCCGGTCGAGATCGGCAGGATCTGGAGCGCGACCGCGGCCGCCAGGACGACCGGCGCGGGCACCGGGCGCACGATCTTGGTCACGATGGAGAAGACCGCCAGGAGATACACGAACCAGAGCGTCGAGAAGGGCTCGTAGAGCGCGTGCAGCAGGTGGCGCGCGAAGGTCGCCGGGTCACCTCCGGAGAGCTGCCCGTATTTGAAGCTGGACTGGATGACGAGCCACAAGACGTAGAAGTAGAGGAAGTGCAAGACGCGCTTGTCGGCGTAGCTCCGCCAGTCGCGGTCGATCACGCGCGACAGGAACAGGCCGGAGATCAGGAAGAAGTCGGGCATGCGGAAGGGCTTCGCGAAGGCGACGACCCAGTGCATGTAGCCTTCCTGGCCGGTCTCCAGCCCGACGCCCAGCGTCGCGTGCATCATGACCACGAAGACGATGCACACGCCCTTGGCGGTATCGACCCAATCGACCCGTGCGCCGCGGCGCTGGCGCGGGGCGGGCAGTCCGGTCCGGGAATAGGTCACCACGTCCATGGCGGCCGAGCCTACGCGGCAAAACCGAACGAAGCGTGACTCCGGTTCCCCCGTTTTCGCTATTGCGCGAGCACCAGCGCCCAATAATGCCTGTATCCGACCCCCGGAGAATCAGCACGCGCGAGGCCGATGCGCCGTGCCTGCGGCATGAGGAGGTTCTCGTTGTGGCCGGCCGACGCCTTCCAGCGGCCGATCGCGCCCGCGACGTCGTCCGAGCCGGCCGACAGGTTCTCGGCCGAGTAGCCGGCGATCCGGTAGCTCTGCATCCGGCTCGCGAAGGCGCCGTGCGAGAGCCGGCCCGCTTCCGCGACCGCGCGGGCCTGGAACGCGGCCGCGTCGTTCAGTCCGTCGTCGGCCGCGACCTCGCGAAGGCCGTGGCTGCGGCGGTACTCGGAGATGAGGAGGGCCGCGCGCCCGGCGTCGCGCGAGGAGACGCTCACCCGGTCGGATGCCACCACCTTCTCGAGGTCGTCCCCCGCGCACCGGGCGAGCAGAAGAAGCGGCAGGGCCGCGAGAAGATATCGAAGGCGCATGGGACGGGTCTGACGGGATCGGCGCCGCCGCATCGCGCCCGAACGCGGCCGTAATGCGGCGCGAGGGCGCGGCGAGGGAGCGCGGCGGATATTCGTCCCGGTTCAGCTATCCTTCACGGCGCCCGGTCGAGATAGGCCGGTCGCGGCTCTCCCGCCTCGGCGACCGGCACCGTCACGATGATGGACAAGCTCTCCGCGCTCGGCGATTCCGCCCTGCTGATACCCGCCTCGCTGGCACTTCTCGCCTTTCTGGCGGTGCAGCGCCGGCTCGGTCTCGCGCTGCCCTTCGCGGCGGGGCTCGCGGCGTGCGGTGTCGCGACGCTCGCGACCAAGCTCCTGTTCAACGCGTGCGGCCAGGAGATCTCCGGTCTCGACCTCGTCAGCCCGAGCGGGCATGCGAGTTTCGCGACGCTCGTCTACGGCTCGCTCGCGCTGATGATCGGCACGGGCCGCCCGGGCTGGCAGGCATGGCTGATAGCGTTCGCGGCCGCGATCCTGATCGGCGGGATCGGGATCTCGCGCGTCGAGACGGATGTGCATTCCCTCGAGGAGGTCGTGTTCGGGTGGGGTCTCGGGGCCGCCTCCCTGGCGCTCGTCGCGGTGCTGCACGGCAGGGCAGGCCGCCCACCTCTGCCGGCGGTGCCGGTCGCGGTCGGGATCGTGGTCGCGCTCCTGCTGGTCGGGGGCCGCGAGTTCACCCCCGAGGCCTGGATCGCCCGCACGGCCCGGCGCATCACCGCGATGGCCGACATCTGCGGGGCCGCGCCCGCCCGCCACGCCTGGATCGTGCTCGGTCGCGCGCGTCCCTGAGGCTCCGTATCCCCGACGCCAAAAGGGAACAGCCGGCGACGCCGCCACGTTATGGACACGATTGCGATCGTGCGGGCTCGTACGCTCGCGCAGATTTCGGATTAGGCGAGCCGATGACGAAACGGGTTGCAGTCCAGGTCGGACCTCCGCCCTCGACACGCGCGCTGTCCACCCTGGCACTGGCGCTCGTGCTGTCGCCCGTGCTGGGACGCGGATCGCAGGCGGCCCGGTCGGGCTCGCGGCGCCTCGGGAGCAAGCCCGACGGGGGCACATCCTCGGACTCGCCCGACGCGGCCGCGCGGCAGCCCGGACGGGGCCGCGAGGCGGACCGTCCGACCGACATCCCGGCACGAGGCTGGATGGACATCCTGTGGCGCGTCTACGGGCAGATCGACGAGGACCGCATCCTGGCGGTCGCGGCCGGCGTCACCTTCTACGTGCTCCTCGCGCTGTTTCCCGCGATCGGGGCATTCGTTTCGCTCTACGGCCTCGTGGCGGACCGTGCGGCCATCTCGGAGCATCTCGCGGCGCTGAACGGCGTGATGCCGGGGGGTGCGATCGAGGTGATCGGCGAGCAGGTGAAGCGCATCACGTCGGGCGACCAGGCGGCGCTCGGCTTCGCGTTCTTCTCGGGGCTCGGTATCTCGCTCTGGAGCTCCAACGCGGGCATGAAGGCCATCTTCGACGCGCTGAACATCGCCTACGAGGAGAAGGAGAAGCGTAATTTCATCATGCTGAACCTGTGGTCGCTCGCCTTCACGGGCGGCGCGATCCTGTTCCTCATCCTGGCGATCGGCGGGATCGTGGTGGTGCCGGTGGTGCTCGCCTTCTTCGGGCTCGGAGGCATCGTGGACTGGCTCGTCTGGGCGGGACGCTGGCCCGCCCTCCTGGCGGTCGTGCTGGGCGCGCTCGCGCTCCTCTACCGGTACGGACCGAGCCGCGACCGGGCGCAGTGGCGCTGGGTGTCGCCGGGCAGCCTGCTCGCGGCCGTCGCGTGGCTGGTCTTCTCGATGGCGTTCTCCTGGTATGCCGGCCATTTCGGCAGCTACAACGAGA
>CAXUHE010000253.1:0-5554 GCA_964250725.1 uncultured Enterovirga sp.
CCTGGATCGTCGTGAAGTTGCCGAGCGACTTCGACATCTTCTCGCCCTCGACCTGGAGGAAGCCGTTGTGGAGCCAATAATTCGCCATGACGGGCGTGCCGAAGCAGCAGCGCGACTGGGCGATCTCGTTCTCGTGGTGCGGGAATATGAGGTCGAGGCCGCCCGCGTGGATGTCGAAGGTCTCGCCGAGATGCCTCCACGACATGGCCGAGCACTCGATGTGCCAGCCGGGGCGGCCCGGCGCCTCGATGCCGCCTGGCGAGGGCCATGACGGCTCGCCCGGCTTCGAGGGCTTCCACAGCACGAAATCGAGCGGGGAGCGCTTGTAGGGCGCGACGTCGACGCGCGCACCGGCCTCCATCTCGCCGAGCGGCCGGCGCGAGAGCGAGCCGTAATCGGGCATCGACGGCACGTCGAACAGCACGTGGCTCTCCGCCACGTAGGCGTGGCCTGAGCCGATCAGCCGGTTGATCAGGCGGCGCATCTCCTCGATATGCTCCGTCGCGCGCGGCTCGATGAAGAGAGGGGTGCGGCCGGGCAGGTTGACGTCCTCCGGCATCAGGACGCCGAGCGCCCGGATGTCGTCGTGGAACTGGCGCTCGGTCGCGTCCGTCACGCGCCGGATCGCGTCGTTCAGCGGCAGGTCCGGGAAGTCGCGGACGGCGCGCGCGTTGATCTTGTCGTCCACGTCCGTGATGTTGCGCACATACGTGACGTGGTCCGCCCCGTAGAGGTGCCGCAACAGACGGAACAGCAGGTCGAAGACGATGACCGGGCGGGCGTTCCCGATATGGGCGAGATCGTAGACCGTGGGACCGCAGGCATACATCCGGACGTTCGCGGGATCGATCGGCTCGAACGCCTCCTTGCGGCGCGTCAGCGTGTTCGTGAGACGAAGCGTCGGGCTCATCGCGATATCCGGGACCTCAGCCGAGACTGCACGAAGTGTCGCGGTGCATGTCGGCCACACCTGCCCACCAACAGGACGGGACGTGGCCCGGCCGATTGAAGGGTCAGGACGAATCCGTCAAGACGCGCCGTCACATAGGCCGCATCGCACAAAAGCCGGAGGGGATCGGACCCTGAGCGCGCTCCCGGCGTTTAAGCGTTTGTTCATGCGCCGGGGCCAGTTTCGCCGAGAGACGGTCGATACCGGTAAGAGGATGTTCACGATGTTCGCCAAGTCCGCGATGTTCGGTGTCATCGGCGCAAGTGTCTGCGCCGCTCTGATCCTGTCCGTCGTTCCGAACGAGGCGGGCCATGCCGCGTCCGCGAACGCAACGTTCACGGTGCCGGCGAATGATGGATACGGGGTCGGCGAGTGTGTGTCGTCCGGCTCGTCCTGCGGCAAGGTCGTGGCGGATGCGTGGTGCGAGGCTCAAGGGTTCGCACGCTCCTCGTCGTTCGGCATGGCGGATGTCGAGGTGACCGGCTCGGTCGCGGCCGCGTCCGAACGGCCGATCTCGATCACCTGCGGCGAGTGATCTAGCCCTTCGTGAAATCCGAGCAACGCTGGGTCGCGGCCTCCGCGCCCCAAGGCATGATCGGTACGGACGACGTGGCGTTCTTCGGGCTCCCGTCGATGATCTTGTCCGAGTAGACGAGATATACGAGTACGTTGCGCTTGGCATCGCAGCCGCGCACGATCTGCATCTTCTTGAAAATGAGCGAGCGGCGCTCGCTGAAGACCACGTCGCCCTGATCGAATTTCTCCTTGATCTTGATCGGCCCGATCTGCTGGCAGGCGAGCGAGATGTCGGAGACCTGCTCGGCCAAGCCGATCGCTCCCTTCACGCCGCCCTTCTCCGGCACGGTATAGTGGCACGCGACGCCCTCCACGACCGGATCGTCGATGCCGTAGACCGCGAGCTTGTCGTTCGGCGAGAGCGCGCGCCAGACCGTCGACTTCTTGAAGATCGCGTCGGGCTCCTGGGCCCGGGCGGGCGTGGCGACGCCGAGAACGGCCAGAGCCGCGGCTACCAAACCAACTCGCATCATCACAGCTCTCCGGACCGCGCCGTACATAGGTGCGGCGACCCGGAAAAACAGCGGTGGCCGAAATCGCTCAGGCGGTCCGGCCCGAGAGCCGCGCCCGCGCGCGCTCCGGCCCGATCAGCGGGAGGAGCGCGGCGAGTTCCGGCCCGTGATCGAGCCCTGTCAGGGCGAGACGGAGCGGCATGAAGAGCGCCCTCCCCTTGCGCCCCGTCCGGTCCTTCACGAGTGCCGTCCAGGCGCGCCATGTCCCGCCGTCGTAAGGCCCGTCCGGCAGGAGCGCGGCCGCTTGCCCCAGGAAGCCGTGATCCTCGATCACGGGCACGACCGGCCCGTCGACGACGGGCCACCACGCGGCGGCGTCGCTCCAGCGCGTGAGGTTGCCCCGCACCGCCTCCCAGAACGCCGTGCCGCCGCCGATCCCGGCCGCCTTGAGGCGCGCCGCGACGCCACCGTAGGGCAGGTCGTGCAGGAGCTTGGCGTTCAGCGCGTCGAGCTCGGCCTCGTCGAATTTCGCGGGCGCGCGCGAGATGTGCGCGAGGTCGACGAGGCCGGCGAGCTCGTCGAGGCCCGAGACCGCCCGCACCGATTCCGCCGACCCGACCAGCACCGCGAGCGAGGCGACCGCCATCGGCTCCAGCCCGCCCTCGCGCAGGCTCTTGAGCGAGAGCGCGCCGAGGCGCTTCGAGAGCCCCTCCCCGCTCGCGCTGGTGAGGAGATTGTGGTGCCCGAAGGCCGGGGCGTGGCCGCCCAAAGCCTCGAAAAGCTGGATCTGCACGCCCGTATTCGTGACGTGGTCCTCGCCGCGGATGACCTGGGTCACGCCGAGGTCGATGTCGTCCACGACCGAGGGCAGCGTGTAGAGATACGAGCCGTCCTCGCGCACCAGGACCGGGTCGGAGAGCGAAGCGCAGGCGACGTGCGAGGGGCCGCGCACCAGGTCGTCCCAGGCGACCTCGACGTCGTCGAGGCGGAAGCGCCAATGCGGGCGGCGTCCCTCCCCTGCGAGCCGGCCGCGCTCCGCGTCGCTCAGCGCCAGCGCGGCCCGGTCGTAGACCGGCGGCAGGCCCCGCGCGAGCTGGAGCCGGCGGCGGCGCTCCAGCTCCTCCTGCGTCTCGTAGCAGGGATAGAGCCGCCCGGCCTGCTTCAGGCGCTCCGCGGCTTCGGCGTAGAGCTCCATCCGGTCGGACTGGCGCACCACGAGGTCCGGCGCGATGCCGAGCCAGCCGAGATCCGCCTCCGTCTGGTCCGCGAATTCGCGGCGGGAGCGCTCGCGGTCGGTGTCGTCGAAGCGCAGAATGAACCGCCCGCCCTCGCGCCGCGCGACGAGTGCGTTGAGGAGCGCGGTGCGGGCATTGCCGATATGGATGAGGCCCGTGGGGGACGGGGCGAACCGCACGATGGTGGACATGGGCCGCGATGTAATGATTCCCGGCCCCCATGTCTCCTCACGCCAATTCGGCCAGGCGTGGACGCGGTGGACATGGGCGACGTCGCGCGCGACCTCGCCCCGAGGGGCGACTTCCCAGTCCCACGTCGCGCGAGGTCGCGAGAGATCGTGACCATGCAGGAGGTCGATCGCCGGCCCCTCCGTCCCGTCCCGGCGCCGCTCGCGATACGAGACGTCGGTGAGGAGGCAGACCGGGCAGCCGAGCGCGCGGAGGTCGTGGAGGTGCCAGCCCACGATGCGGGCCGGCAGATCGGGCGGCAGCCCTGAGACGGCCGGTCGGCGCTCCAGCCAGGCGGCGGGCGCCATCGCGAGCTGGGACAGCACGTTGGCCGAGACGACGAGGTCGAGCTCCGGGTCGGCCCGCCAGCGCGCCAGCGGATCGCGGCGCGGCCCGGGCGCACCCGCCATCATGTCCGCCAACCCGGTGAGATCGCCCACCACGGCCGTGACGTCGCGGTGGCGGGCGGCGAGTTGGGCCGG
This sequence comes from uncultured Enterovirga sp., assembly GCA_964250725.1. Classification (GTDB taxonomy): domain Bacteria; phylum Pseudomonadota; class Alphaproteobacteria; order Rhizobiales; family Beijerinckiaceae; genus Enterovirga. Next base: position 3,923 of record CAXUHE010000253.1, read on the forward strand.
CAGAAGGTGGACGGCGTCGAGAAGGACCACCTGCGTGAAGCGCTCGCGCAGGAGCCGCAGCGGCACGTCCCGCAGGAGGCCGGAGCCCAGCACCAGGACCTTGCGCCGCGAGCCCAACCGATCGACCGCCTCCGTCACGACAGCGTGGCAGCGCCGCTCGTGCTCGGCCCAGTCGCGCCGTCGCCGCGTCGCGCGCGACCAGAGCGCGACGGCGTCCCCCACGAGCCCGAGCCGGCGCAGCGGGCGCGAGCTCCACGCCGTCGCGTGGAGGATCAGCTCGGCCAGCATCCCGGACCGTCACCAGGCCTGCGACAAACTGGAACCCCTCAAGCTTGGCGGTGTTGATGGCACGCGAAGGACATGGAGGTTTCAATGTTCAAGGGTGGACTTCTCTGGCTCATCGGCATTCCGCTGCCGATCATCATCGTCATCGCGCTGTTCACGAACTGGCTGCACTGACGAAACCTTGCCTGATGGTTAACGGAGTCCGACCGAAGCTCCGCGGACCTACTCGGCCGCCTGTGGGACCGGGGCGGCGCGCGACCGCCGCTCCTGCTTGATGAGGTCGGCCGTCATGAAGGCGATCTCGAGTGACTGGTCCGCGTTGAGGCGCGGATCGCAGTAGGTGTGGTAGCGGTCGTGCAGGTCCGCATCCATCACGGGCCGGGCGCCTCCCGTGCACTCGGTGACGTTCTTGCCGGTCATCTCGAGATGCAGCCCGCCGGCATGCGTCCCCTCCGCCTGATGGACGGCGAAGAAGGACCTGATCTCGCTGACGATGAGGTCGAACGGCCTCGTCTTGTAGCCGCTATCCGACTTGACCGTGTTGCCGTGCATCGGGTCGCATGACCACACGACCTGCCGGCCGGCTCGCGTCATGGCCCGCACCAGCCCAGGCAGGTGGTCGAGAACCTTGTCGGCCCCGAACCGGCAGATCAGGGTCAACCGTCCCGGCTCCCGGTCGGGATCGAGGATGTCCGCGAGGCGCAGCAGCGCGTCGCCTGTGAGCGAGGGGCCGCATTTCAGCCCGATCGGGTTCCGGATGCCGCGCGCGTACTCGATATGCGCATGGTCCGGCTGGCGCGTGCGATCGCCGATCCACAGCATGTGCCCTGAGGTCGCGTACCAGTCGCCGCTCGTCGAATCGACGCGGGTCATGGCCTGCTCGAAGCCCAGCAGCAGCGCCTCGTGGCTCGTGTAGAAATCGGTCGAGCGCATCTCGGGATGCACCTCGGGATCGATGCCGATCGCGCGCATGAAGTCGAGCGTCTCGGAGATCCGGTCGCCGACCTCCCGGTAGCGCGACGAGATCCCGCTCTCGGCCACGAAGCCCAGCATCCAGCGATGCACGTTGTCGAGGTTCGCGTAGCCGCCGGTCGCGAAGGCGCGCAGCAGGTTCAGCGTCGCGGCCGATTGCCGGTAGGCCTCTATCTGCCGTCGCGGATCGGGACGGCGCGCCTCGGGCTCGAACGCGATGTCGTTGACGATGTCGCCCCGGTAGCTCGGCAGCTCGACATCGCCGACCCGCTCGGTCCCGGACGAGCGCGGCTTCGCGAATTGCCCCGCGATGCGGCCGACCTTCACCACGGGCGAGGCGCCCGCGAAGGTGAGCACGACCGCCATCTGCAGGAA
>CAXUHE010000254.1:0-1000 GCA_964250725.1 uncultured Enterovirga sp.
TGGAGCGACGGGCGCGGCTTCGGGTACATGGTTGCGGGCTCTCGTCGGGCTCTTATGGCCCGGGAATTAGCCGATCGGCCTGGAAAAGGGAAACGCGCGGAGGCAACGCGAGACCGTCATGGCCCCTTGCGCACGCCGTCGCGCTCGGCCTCGGCGGCGACACGGTCCGCATCCTCGCGCAGCATGAGACGCTGCGCGACGAGCGACTCGGAAGCCTGGCGGATCGCCGCCACGTAGGCCGCCTTGTCGGGATAGCGCTCCTCGATCGATGGCCGGGCGTCACCCGCGGCCTCCCGCTCCGCCTTCGTGGCGGCGAACGGGTTGAAGCTGCCGGAAAAGATACAGAAGCCGTCATCGTAGCGGCCGGCCCGGAACGCGTTCCAGCCCGTATAGGTGCCGATCGGCGCCTGCACATAGACGTTGCGCACGCCCGCGAGATCGATCCCGTCCGCGTCGACCTGCGGGACGAGCACGTTGTAGCTTCCCGTCCCGATGCCGGGTGGCTCGCGCGAGATGATGCCGCCGCTGACGGCCGGCTTGTAGTCCGGCCCGAAATCGAGCGGGTGCAGGTGGTTGAACGTGCCGAGATAAGTCATGGCCGGACGCGGCGTGCCGCCGTAGCTGGTCGCGGGGATGGCCGGGAAACGCACCGCATCGGGCGCGACGAGCGTCCCGTCATCGATGCGCGGTGTCGTGCTCGGCGGCGGCGCCCGTCCATCCTGCACCCACGCGACCAGTCCCGTGAGGAGCGCCCGCATGGTCCAGGTATGGGGGTTCGGGTTCTGCTGCTGCTTGCACAGGCCGAAGGGAGGTTGGGCCGGCAACGGAAGGTCGGGCGGGGCGTGCTGGGTACTGGCCATGATGTAGACGCGCACGTTCTCCGGCTGGATCGCGTCACGCAGCCCCAGCGGATCTGTCAGTTGTGCGTCTCGATGCTTGGAATGAGCGGCGCCGGCATCGGCATGGTGACCGAGGCCGGTAACCGCGGTGCGGTATGCGC
>CAXUHE010000254.1:1010-5545 GCA_964250725.1 uncultured Enterovirga sp.
GGATCTGTCAGCCCGAGCGATTGGCGCGCCTCCCAGACTTCGAGCGCGGTCGCGGCGTGGACGATCAGCGGGCAGTTCGCTTCCGCCGTGCAGCGGTCGAGGATGCCCGCCTCGCGGCCTGTCACGGGGTCCTGCTGCCGCCCGTAGGCGAACGGGAAGTCGTAGGCCGGATAGAGGTGGTCGATCTCCTCGCCCCAGGCGCGCCCGGGCTGGGCGAAGCGCAGGCTTAGCGGCATCAGGCCGCCGCCGATATGGGGCAGGGCGGCGTCGAAGACCTGCCGCCCGTCCTCGCCCTTGTTGAACCCGAGCATGAGCAGCGTCCGGATCATGCGCCCGCTCTGGGAGGTGCCCATGATCACCTGTTTCGTGCGCGGCCCACGCGCCACGAGGGGAGCGCCGGCCACGTCGCGTGCATCCTCCCGCAGGAAGGTCCCGAGATCGCGGGTGACCGCGTAGCCGAGCCCCATGACCGAGGGATCGCGCGCCCGGTAGATCAGCTCGTAGAGCTGTCCCGGCTGGAAGCCTCCGCCGAGGCAGATCTGCTTCTCGCTCGGCGTCACCGGCCCGCCCGCCGGGCAGCTCGCGAAGCTCCAGTTCGCGTTCGGGATCGCGACCCGCGGTGCGTCCTCGCGCGGACGCACGGTGAGCGTCGGCAGGAACCCGTCCGCGAGCGTGGTCCGGTTATCGATGCTGACCGGCGGGTAGCTGTCCGTGATGAGCCCGGTGAAGTAGCCCGTCGACAGGTTCACGCTGGGTGCGGGCGCGAGCACCACGATCTCGTCGCGCACGACGCCGGTGATGGCAGATCCGTCGGCCGCACGCGCGACCGGGACCTGGAACGTCATGCGGTCGTCGCCCGGCAGGACGTCGGCCTGCCAGCCCCACCAGATGAGCGTGGTGCCCTGCTGCTGCAGCCAGCCGTCGCCCGCCGTGTCGAGACGGTTGATCCGTGCAGAGACGCCCGGGACATCCGCGTTGAAGAGCGCGAGTGCACCCTTGTTGCCGCGGTTCAGGACGTTGAACAGCAGGACGCCGTTCGATTTCGCCGGGTCGGCCGGCCGCAGGATGGCGATGTCGGTCGCGTACTCGACCATGCCCCGCGCGTTGCGCGGCGCGAGGGCGATGTCCTGGATGGGTTCGTTCGTCGCTGATGCCGGATCGACCTCGCCGAAGGCGCGGCCTACCACGTGCTCGTAGGGGCCGGCTGCCCCGAAGCTCCTGCCCCCGAAGGCGGGCTCGACCTTCGCGACCTCGACGCGGACGATGCGCGCGTGGGACGGGGACGCGCCTCCGAGACATAGGGCGGCGGCAGCGATCACGATGGCGCAGAGTTTCATCCAGTCTCTCCCTTGACCGTGCCGGCAGTTGGTCGCGCCAACTTCGATCTCGGGTGTCGGTATATCCGGAAGCGATGGAAGTCGATGCGTGCAACGACGATCCGAGCGACTGGACACGCACAGGATGGCACGCGCGGCGCGGTCGTCTACAGGTCGGCGGGTCGAAGGGTGAGACGGATGAAGCCGGGACAGGTGGTGCAATGGCTCGGCCTCGTCGCCGCGTCCGGGGCCTTGGCATGGCCTCTGGAGGCCGCGCGCCTGCCGGCCGCGCTTCTCCTCGGCCCCATGCTCTGCGCCATCGCGCTCGGCGTCTCGGGCGCGTCCGTGCGGGTGCCGCGCCCCGCCTTCATGGCCGCGCAGAGCATCGTCGGCTGCCTCATCGCGCGCTCCATTACGGGCGCGATCGTGGCGTCGGTCGCGCGCGACTGGCCCGCGATGCTGCTCGTCGTCACGAGCACGATCCTATCGGGCGCGGCCGTGGCCTGGGTGCTCGGCCGGTACGGGTCGCTGCCGGGCACGGTCGCGGCCTGGGGCTCGTCGCCCGGCGGCGCCTCCGCGATGGTCGCGATGGCGGAGGAGTTCGGGGCCGATCCGCGGCTCGTCGCCTTCATGCAGTATTTTCGCGTCGTGTGCGTGGTGGTGACGGCCTCGCTCGTCGCCCGGCTCGTCCTCGGGCCCTCGTCGCCGCCGTTGCGGGTCGACGCGCTACCCGTCGATCTGCGGGCGGAGGCGCTCTCGATCGGGGAGACGCTCGCGATCGCGGGCGGCGGCGCGTGGCTCGGGCCGATGCTGCGCATCCCGGCCGGCGGGCTGATGGGCCCGATGCTGCTCGGCGCCGCGCTCCACGCGACAGGGGTCGTGGAGATCACCATTCCCGCCCCGCTCCTCGCGCTCGGATACACGGTGATCGGCTGGTACGTGGGACTTCGCTTCACGCGCGAGACGCTGCTCCTCGTGTGGCGGCTGATCCCGCAGGTCTTCGCCGCGACGCTCGCCATGATCGCGCTCGGCGGCCTGTCCGCGTGGCTCCTGATCCAAGTGCGCCACACGGACCCGCTCACCGCCTACCTGGCGACGAGCCCGGGCGGCATCGATTCCGTCGCGATCATCGCGGTCGGGTCGAGCGTGGACGTGGGGTTCGTGATGGCGCTCCAGACCATGCGGGTGCTGGTCGTGGTGCTGACCGGCGCGCCGCTGGCGAAGCTCGTCGCGCGCCTGTCGGCACGGGCCTGATCAGCCGAGGCAGGATCATGGCAGGCATGCGGGCGCGAGCAGCGCCCGCATGTGCTCGGGCGGCGGCGCTTCGACCGCGACCGGCGGCTTGCCCTGCCGCAAAGGCACCACGACCTTCCAGGCGTGGAGATGGAGGCTGGGGCTCGCCGTGCGGGCGCGCTCGTCCCCGTAGATCGCGTCGCCCACGATCGGGCAGCCGAGATGCGCCATGTGGACCCGCAGCTGGTGCGTCCGGCCCGTCTGCGGGCTCAGTTCCGCGACCGTGAGCCCGTCCGCTTGCGCGAGTACCCGCCAGCCCGTCAAGGCGGGCTGCCCGTCCAGGCTCACCTTCATCCACCAGGAGCGCGGATCGGGCGAGCGCCGCGCGAGGGGCGCGTCGACGCGGCCCTCCGGTTCGGGCAGCGTGCCGGCGAGCACCGCGAGATAGGTCTTCTCGACCCTGCTCTGGGCGAAGAGCCGGCCGAGCTTCGCGGTCGCGTCGCGATGCCGGCCGAGCACGAGGCAGCCCGAGGTGTCGCGGTCGAGCCGGTGCGCGAGGGCCGGGGGCTTCGGCAGACCGAAGCTGAGCGCATCGAGCGCCGCCGTCAGGTTCGGGCCGCCCTTCGGGCCGGCATGGACCGGCAGCCCCGCGGGCTTGTCGATGACCAGCATCAGGCCGTCGCGGTAGAGGAGGCGCCGGACCAGTTCGTCCGGCGTGATCGGCGTCGAGGCGTCCTGCAATCAGGCGGCCGAGTTTGGCAGCCGTCCGAAGGCGAGGCGCGGCCCCGTCGGGAACACGACGCCGTCATAGAGTTCGGCCAGTCGGAGCGTCACGCCGATCCCGGGGAGCGCGAGTTCCGCGTCGAGCCCGCCCGCGCGCTTGACTGTCCATCCCTCGCCCGAGCGCACCCACATGACGGCCTCGGGCGCGTTCGGCTCGATCAGCACGACATAATCGAGACCGGCGATGCTCTGGTACTCGCGCACCTTGTCGAATGTATCGAAATCGCGTGTCGAGGGCGAGAGGACCTCCGCGACCATGCGCGGCGATGCGGCGCGCAGCCCATTGGGGAGGCGCTGCCCGTAACCGACGCCCGCATCGGGCCGTCGGATCTGCCCCGGATACGTCTCGACGCTGCCGTCGCCCGTGAAGGCGCGGCAGCCGCTGCCGCGCAGCTGGGTCCTCAGCTCACTGATGAGGTTCACCACGACATCGTCGTGCGCGTTCGTAGCCCCGGCCATCATGCGCAACGGCTGACCGTCGACGAACTCGTAGCGCTCGTCCTGACTCTCCTGCCAGCGGAAGAATTCGGCGACGCTCATCGACACTACGGCGGCCTGCTGCGACATGGCGCTCTCCAAGCTGCGAGACCATAACCGATGACGGGTACGAACGAAAACGGCCGGGCTCGCGCCCGCCGTCCCGTCGTCATAGGATCGGAGGATCACCGCATCCGGCGATCATCCGATCAAGATATCACTCGGCCGCTTGCAGCATGGGCTGCTCGGCCCGGCCGTCCGTGTAGGTCGGACCCTGGCGGTTCTGGTGCGGCGCAGGCTTGCCGGGCAGCGGGGGGAGTGCCTTCGCCTTGGCAAGGTCGATGCCCGCCCCCTCGGCGACACGGCGGCCGTAATTCTCGTCGCAATGCCAGAAATGCCACACCCTGCGCAGCTGGATCGGCTCCGGGCAGGCCTTCATATCGTTGACGAGGTTGGCGATGAGGTCGTCGCGCTCCCAATCCTGGAACGTGCGGTAGCGCTCGCCGGCCTGCGTGTAGTCGTCCTGCACGCGGGTCGGCTGGTAGCGGCCGAGATGGCCCTCCACGACCTGATGATACTCCCGGGCGGGCTTCGGGGGCCTCCTGCAGCCCCTCGTTCAGGGTCGAAGGCTCGTAGTTGATGTGCTTGTTCGCCCCCGTGCCGTCGACCGAGTAGGTCATCTGGCCGTCGCGCTGGTTCGAGTAGACCTTCACGCCGGGCTGCGGC
>CAXUHE010000255.1:0-5541 GCA_964250725.1 uncultured Enterovirga sp.
GCGACGGGCCTCGCGGAGGTGAACACCGCCATCAACCAGATGGACCAGATGACCCAGCAGAACGCCGCCATGGTGGAGCAGTCGACCGCCGCGTCCCATTCGCTCGTCGGCGAGGCGGAGCAGCTGGCCTCCCTCATCGGCCGGTTCCGGCTCGGCGATCAGCCGGCCGCGCGCCGCCCCGCCGCAGCCGCCCGTGCGCCGGCGCGCAGCCCGGTCCCGGCCCGCCCGGCCACTCGCCAAGCCGCACGTCCTGCGCCGAGGTCCGCATCCTCGCCCGTCACGCACGGCAACCTCGCGCTGAAGCCGAGCGCGCCCGCCGAGGACGGCTGGGAGGAGTTCTGAGCCGAGGTCTCGATCGGTCGACGCCCGAGGCCGATCACGTTCGAGGTGATGCGAACCCGACCGCGGGTCGGGCGCGTTGTCGTGTCGGCAACGAGAGCCTGACGGGACACGACACATGAACGAGGAAGCCACCGCGAGCGACAGCCCGCTGATCCAGGGCCGGAACGCCCGGCTCTACGGCAAGCCCCGGAGCAGCTGTCCCTACGCGGACGGCTCGCCCGAGCAGCAGGGCTGGATCGACGGTTTCACGGGAGCGGACGCCGTGACGGACGGTGAGGAGCCGGAGGAGGTCGAGGCGAAGTCGGCCTGACGTCTCCGTATCTCCCGGCGGTCCGCGTCTCATGACGTCAGGGCGCGAGCATGAAGTCGAAGTCGCAGCCGAGGTCCGCCTGCGTGACGGTGTCGTGGTAGAGCCGGGCGTAGCCCCGGGCCGCCCAGTCCGGGCGCGTGACCGGGGGAAGCGCCGCGGCACGTGACGCGAGCTCCGCCTCCGCGACCAGGAGATCGATCCGGCGCGCCTCGACGTCGAGCCGGATGGTGTCGCCGGTCCGCACCAGCGCCAGCGGCCCGCCGACCGCGGATTCGGGCGTGATGTGGAGCACGATCGTGCCGAACGCGGTGCCGCTCATGCGCGCGTCCGAGATGCGCACCATGTCCTTCACGCCCTGGCGGCCGAGCTTCTTCGGGATCGGCAGGTAGCCGGCCTCCGGCATGCCGGGCGCTCCCTTGGGACCCGCCTGGCGCAGCACCAGCACGTCGTCCGCCGTGACGTCGAGGTCGGGATTGTCGATCCGCGCCGCCATGTCGGGGATCGACTCGAATACGATTGCCCGGCCCGTATGCTGGAGAAGGCGCGGCGTCGCGGCGGAATGCTTGATGAGCGCGCCGCGCGGCGCGAGGTTGCCGTGCAGCACCGCCATCGCGCCGGTCGGCTTGATGGGATCGGCGGGCGTGCGGATGACCGTCTGGCCCGGCACGTCCTCGGCGGCCGCCACGATGTCGCGGAGCGTGCCGCCCGCGACGCTCGGCGCATCGAGATCGATGAGGTCGCCGAGCTCGCGGAGCAGCTTCGGCACGCCGCCCGCATGGTGGAAATGCTCCATGTAGTGGTCGCCCGACGGCTTCAGGTCGACGAGCACCGGGACCTCGCGGCCGATCGCGTCGAAACCGCCGAGATCGATGCGGACGGGCGTGCGGTTCGCCATCGCGGTGAGGTGGATGAGCCCGTTCGTCGAGCCGCCGATCGCCTGCATGACGACCTGCGCGTTGCGGAAGGCGGACGCGGTCATGAGGGCGCTGGGCCGGGGCTCGCCCGATACCGCCATCTCGGCGGCGCGCCGGCCGCTCGCCTCCGCGATCCGGATGCGCTCGGCGTGGGGGGCCGGGATCGTGGCGGACATCGGCAGGGACAGCCCCATCGCCTCCACCATGCAGGCCATCGTGGAGGCCGTGCCCATCACCATGCAGGTGCCGACGGACGGCGCGAGGCGGCCGTTCACCACCTCGATCTCGGCCGCGTCGATCTCGCCCGCGCGGTGCGCGCTCCAGAGCCGCCGACAATCCGTGCAGGCGCCGAGCTCCTCGCCCCGGTGATGGCCCACCACCATGGGGCCGACCGGGATCACGATCGCCGGCAGGTCCACGGAGGCGGCCGCCATGATCTGCGCCGGCAGGGTCTTGTCGCAGCCCCCGATGACGATCACGGCGTCCATCGGCTGGGCGCGGATCATCTCCTCCGTGTCCATCGCCATGAGGTTGCGCAGGAACATCGAGGTCGGGTGCGCGAAGCTCTCGTGGATGGAGATCGTCGGGAACACCATCGGCATGGCGCCGGCCAGCATGACGCCGCGCTTCGCGGCCTCGATCAGGGCGGGCACGTTGCCGTGGCAGGGATTGTAGTCGCTGTAGGTGTTCGTGATGCCGACGATCGGCCGCTCGAGCGCGTCGTCCGAATAGCCCATCGCCTTGATGAAGGCGCGGCGCAGGAACAGCGAGAACCCGGCATCGCCGTAGGCGGTCAGCCCTTTCCGCAATCCCCTCGCCATCGTGTCCTCCCGGCCGGTCGTCGCCGGTTCGACCGGTTCTAGGAAACGGGCGAGGATTGTCAATAAACGGGACCTCGTCATCGGCCATTCCGTGGGTGGATGGCACCTCCGACGCCTCCGACCATCGCGTTATTGACAATCGACACCGCGCCTGATCCTGTCCCGGTCAACAAAGAAGACGATCATGGAGGAACGGACGCGATGGCGAAGGCAGGTATCTCAGCCGCTCTGGTCGGCGCCGCATGGCTCGCATCGATCGGCGCGGCGTCGGCGCAGGCCACGCAGATCACCATGTGGTCGAACTGGCCGGACGAGCCCGCCAAGAAGGACTGGGTCGCGGCCCGGGTGAAGGACTTCGAGGCGTCGAACAAGCAGTGCTCGGTGAAGCTCAGCTTCATCCCGAAGGCCGACATCTACACGCAGGCGAAGTCCGCCGTGCGGACCGGCCAGGCGCCGGACATCTTCTACATGGAGCCGGACCAGCCCGAGTTCCTGGCCGGCGGCTTCCTGGAGCCGCTCGACAAGTATATCGACCTCGCGGGTCTCGAAGACTGGGCGAAGCCCGCCTGGACGTCGAAAGGCCAAGTCTACGGCCTGCCGGTCGAGGCCTACACGGTCGAGCTGTACTACAACAAGGACCTCGTCCGGAAGGTCGGGGTCGACGTGCCGGCCTCGGGCCAGCTCACTCAAGGGGCTTTCGCGGACCTCGTCAAAAAGGGCGCGGCGGCCGGGATCACGCCGGTCGCGCAGGGGGTCGGCGATCGGCCCTTCCCGGGCGGGCTCCTCATGTTCGAGTCGCTGCTGCGCAAGCTCGGCCCCGACGATTACGGCCGGCTGCTCGCGGGCGATCTCTCCTACAAGGACCCGCGCGTCGCCGAGGTGATGGGGTGGTTCAAGGGGCTCGTCGACGACGGCGCCTACCCGAAGAGCCTCGCGACGCTGAAGCTCGGCGAGTCGCACTACTATTTCTACCAGAAGCCCGGCGCGCTCACCTTCCCGGACCCGAGCTGGTTCACGGGCCGCGCCTTCGCGCCGCCGGAGAGCGGCGGCATGCCGACCGATTTCGCGCTCGGCATCATGCAGTTCCCCGCGATGGACCAGGGCAAGTGCCCGACCTGCAAGACGCTCGCGATTGGCGGCAGCTTCGTGATGTTCTCGAAGAGCAAGAACAAGGACTGCGCGGGCGCGCTCCTGAAATCCATGGCGAACGTCGAGAACGGCACGAAGTGGATGGAGCAGGTCTCGCTCCAGACCGGGCTGAAATCCGATACCTCCAAGATCAAGTCGACGCACGAGGCCTATTTCAAGGACCTGAACGCACGCAACACGAACGTGACGTATTTCTTCGGCACCCCGCTCTTCCACTATCGCGCGAAATGCGCGGATACCTACACGCAGGTGATGAACAACGCTTTCCCGGCCGGCCTCATCGGCGTCAAGGACGCGGCCGAGAAGATGGACGCGGCGTGCCAGAAGGGCAGCTGAGCCCTCCATGTCGAGCGCCGCGAGCCTGACGCGTCCCGAACCGGTCCGCTCCGCGGCCCCGCCGGTTCGGGCGACGATCGCCGATCCGCGGCGGACGAGCTGGCCCGTCCTGCTCGTCTTCGTGGCGCCCGCCCTCCTGGTCTACGCCGGCCTGACCGCATACCCGGCTGTCCGGACGATCTACGACAGCTTCTTCACGATCGAGGGGATGGAGCGGGTGCCCGTCGGGCTCGCGAACTACCGCGACCTCACGGGCGACGAGACGTTCTGGATCGCGGTGCGCAACACCTTCGTGTGGGCGTTCGTCGCCCCGATTCTCGACGTCTCGACGGGGCTGCTGCTGGCGCTCGCGCTCTACGCGGGCGTGCCCTTCGCGCGGTTCCTGCGCATCGCGTGGTTCACGCCCGTCCTGCTCTCCTACGTGGTCGTGGCGATCCTGTGGATGTGGCTCTACAACTACGACTGGGGCGTGGTGAACATCACCCTGCGTGCGCTCGGGCTCGACGCCCTGAGCCGCTCCTGGCTCGGCGACCCGAGCTTCGCGCTGGCGGCGCTCATCGTCACGCATGCGTGGAAATGGGCCGGGTTCAACATGGTGGTGTGCCTCGCGGCCATCCACTCGCTGCCCTCCGAGGTGCTGGAGGCGGCCGAGCTCGACAATTGCGGCTGGGGCGCGAAGCTCAGGCACATCATCGTGCCGATGCTGCGCCCGACGCTGCTCAACCTCTACGTCCTCGCCTTCATCGGCAAGATGAAGGTCTTCGACCTCGTGTGGATCATGACGGGCGGCGGCCCGCTCTGGGCGACCGAGACCGTCTCGACCTACGTCTACAAGCGCGCCTTCAACTGGAACACCTTCGACCTCGGCTACCCGTCCGCCATCGCGACCGTGTGGTTCGGGGTCGTGTGCGCGGCCGTCCTCACGCTGAACCGCGTGTTCCGGTCGCGAGAGCGGCTGGAATACTGACGTGGCGGCCGCCGTCTCCCGCCCTACCGCGTTCGGACGCGGCGCCCTCGCGGGCCGCGCCGGCCTGACGCTCGTGATCGCCGCCTACACGGCCTACACGCTCGGCCCCTTCCTGTGGCTCGCCACCATGTCGGTGCGCACGACGGGCGAGATCTCGGAGGACCATTACGCCTGGCCGCGCGTGTTCCACTGGGAGCAGTTCCGGATCGCCTGGATCGATTCCGACTTCGCGACCTATTTCTGGAACTCGTCGGTGGTCGTCGTGAGCGCGGTCGCGGTCGTGACGCTGGTGGGTGCCGCGGCCGCGCACGCGCTCGCGCGCTACAGGTTCGCGGGCAACCGGATCATCTACGGCATCCTGTTCTCGTCGATCATCTTCCCGCCGCAGATCACCCTGATCTCGCTCTACCAGATCCTGGTCGATTACGGGCTCTACAACAGCCTGATCGGGCTCACCCTCGTCTACATCTCGCTCCAGCTGCCGCTGACCGTGTACCTGCTCGAGGGCTTTTTCGCCCGCATCCCGCAGGACCTGTTCGACGCCGCCAAGATGGACGGCTACGGCGACATCGAGATCTTCCGCCGCATCGTGCTGCCGATCGGCATGCCGGCGATCGCCACGACGCTGATCCTGAACTTCATCCAGCTCTGGAACGAGTTCCTGTTCGCGGTCGTGCTCATCACCGATCCCGACAAGCGCAC
>CAXUHE010000256.1:0-5521 GCA_964250725.1 uncultured Enterovirga sp.
AGAGCACGTCCTTCGCCTTCGCGACCTCGCGCGACAGATGGTCGATCAGGCTCTCGCAGCCCAGCGCGTCGCTCATCAGGCCGGGCACGGCGACGAGCTGGTCGACCATCCGCCGTTCGTCCTCGGCCGTGAGCGTGCCGCGCTGACGCCCGGCCCCGATCGCGAGCGCGAGCAGCGTCGCGAGCTGGCATGTGAAGGCCTTCGTCGACGCGACGCCGATCTCGGGGCCGGCCAGCGTCGGGGCGATGGCGACGCTCTCGCGCGCCATGGTCGAGCCCGGCACGTTCACGATCGACAGGATATGCTGTCCCTGCGCCTTCGCGTAGGCGAGCGAGGCCAGCGTGTCCGCGGTCTCGCCCGATTGCGACACGAAGAGCGAGACGTCGCCCGCGTCGAGCGGGGCCTCGCGGTAGCGGAACTCGGACGCGACGTCGATCTCGACGGGCAGGCGGGCGAGCTTCTCGAACCAGTATTTCGCCACCAGCCCCGCGTAATAGGCCGTGCCGCAGGCCGAGATCGACAGCCGCCGCAAGTCCGCGAAGGAGAACGGCATCTCGGGCAGGCGGATGATGCCGTCCGCGAAATCGACGTAATGCGCGATCGTGCGGGCCACGACCTCCGGCTGCTCGTAGATCTCCTTCGCCATGAAGTGGCGGTGGTTGCCCTTGTTCGCGGTGAACTGACCCTGCGGGATCGTCTGGCGCGGCCGCTCGACCGGGTGCCCGCCGGCATCCCGGATCTCGACGCCGTCGCGCGTCAGCACGGCCCAGTCGCCGTCCTCGAGATAGGAGACCTCGTCGGTGAAGGGCGAGAGCGCGGGCGCGTCGGAGCCGAGATACATCTCGCCAGCCCCGTAGCCCACGGCGAGCGGCGCGCCGTGGCGCGCGCCGATGAGCTGGTTCTCCTCGCCCTCGAACAGGAAGGCGAGCGCGAAGGCCCCGCGCAGACGCGGCAGCGTCGCGGCGACCGCCTCCATCGGCGTCCTGCCCTGGCGCAGCTCGTCCGTCACGAGCTGGGCCACGACCTCCGTGTCGGTCTCCGTCTCGAAGATGACGCCCTTCGCCATCAGCTCGGCCTTCAGCGGGCGGAAATTCTCGATGATGCCGTTATGGACGACCGCGAGCTTGTCCGTGGCGTGCGGGTGGGCGTTCGTCTCGTTCGGCCGGCCGTGCGTCGCCCAGCGGGTGTGGCCGATGCCGATCGCGCCCGTGAGCGGGGCCTGCGAGAGCTTCAGCTCGAGGTTGCGCAGCTTGCCCTCGGCGCGCAGGCGCGTGAGGTGTCCGTTCTCCAGCGTCGCGACCCCGGCCGAATCGTAGCCGCGGTATTCGAGCCGCTTCAGCGCGTCGACCACCTGCATCGCGACGGGGTTCGTCCCGACGATCCCCACGATTCCGCACATGAGTTCACGTGTCCCGCTTCGTTCAGTCAGGCCGTCTTACTCTCAAGAGCTGAACAAAGGCCAATCGCGACCTCTCGAAACTCTCCCGTCAGCTCCGCTTCCGCGCCCGCTTCGCCGCCGCCCAGCCCTCCTTGACGACCTGCCGTCCGCGCCCGAGCGCCAGAGCGTCGGCCGGCACGTCCTGCGTGAGCACTGAGCCCGACCCCACATAGGCGCCGTCGCCGATCGTGATCGGCGCGACGAGCGAGGAATTCGTGCCGACGAAGACCTGCCGGCCGATGGTCGTCCGGTGCTTCGCGACGCCGTCGTAGTTGCAGGTGATGGTGCCGGCCCCGACATTGGTGCCGTCGCCGATCGTCGCATCGCCGAGATAGGCGAGGTGGTTCGCCTTCACGCCCGCGCCCAGCTCAGCGTTCTTCACCTCGACGAAGTTGCCGATATGGGCGGCTCGCCCGATCACCGCGCCGGGTCGCAGCCGCGCGAAGGGGCCGACGGTCGCGCCCTCCCCGACGGTCGCACCCTCCAGATGCGAGAACGACCGGATCACGACGCCGTCCGCCACGGTGACGCCCGGCCCGAAGCAGACGTTCGGCTCGACCGTGACGTCGCGTCCGAGCACCGTGTCGGACGAGAGGAACACGGTCGCGGGCGCGACGAGCGTCGCGCCGCCCGCCATCGCGGCCCGCCGCAGCCGGTCCTGCATGACGGCCTCGGCGGCCGCGAGCTGCGCGCGGTCGTTGACGCCCTGCACCTCGCTCTCCGGCGCGGTCACGACGGCGGAACTCCACCCCCGCGCCGCCGCGACCTCGACAGCGTCCGGCAAGTAATACTCGCGCTGCGCGTTGGAATTGCCGATCGCGTCCAGGATCGCGAGCGCCCGATCCCCGCTCAGCGCCATCAGCCCGGCATTCGACAGCGTGATCCGGCGCTCGGCGGGCGAGGCGTCCTTCTCCTCGCGGATGGCCACGAGGCGGCCGCCCTCGGTGACCAACCGTCCGTAGCCCGTCGGGATCGCGGCCTCGAAGCCGAGCACCGCGACCGCCGCGTCCGCTCCCAGGGGGCCGCGCAGCCGCGCGATGGTCTCGGCCGAGACGAGCGGCGTGTCCGCGAACGCGATCACGACGTCGTCGGCGGGGTCCTCGAGCGCGGCCCTCGCGGCCAGCACCGCGTGGGCGGTCCCGAGCCGCTCCGCCTGCACGAAGACGGACGCGCCCGGGCAGGCGGCGCGCGCCTCGGCCGCGACGTCCTCGCGACCGGGGCCGACCACGACCGCGACGCGATCCGCGCCCGCCCGGGCGACCGCCTCCAGCACGTGGGCGAGCAGCGTGCGGCCGGCGATCCGGTGCAGAACCTTCGGGGTCGCGGACTTCATCCGCGTGCCCTCGCCAGCCGCCAGGATGATTGATAGACACGAGCGGGTCCGGGGGGCTTGTCGATCTGTCACGTCGCTCATGGGGCTGTCCGGGCGGAACGCATGTCGGCTGGCGGCAGCTATCCTAGGGCGCCACGCGTTCGCAAACCTTTAGCCTCGCGTCGGCCGGCATTCAGGCGACCTCACCGAAGGACCATTCTCGGCACATGATTCCGACGTTACGCAAGCCTGCCGACGACCTGGCGGCTCCGCCGACCGGAGCGACGCGGCGGGAGACCATCGCGGGGCTCGGGCTCGCGGCCGTCCTGGCGGGCGTGGCTCCGGCGCAGGCCCAGGCCACGACCCCGCAGGCGGCGATCCAGGCGGCGCTGGGCGAAGGTCAGCGCTTCAGCCCCCAAGGCGTCGTCGACCTCGCCCGGACGCTCTCGCGCCGCCCGTTCTCGGCGCCGCCGAACGACCTGCCCGACCCCTTCGGCGGGCTGACCTACGAGCAGTACATCGCGATCAAGCCGACGGCGGCCGGCCGGCTCTGGGAGGGTGAGGGCCGGGGGTTCGTGGCCGAGCCGCTGCCGCGCGGCTTCGTGTTCTCGGCCGGCGTCACGCTCTTCACGGTCGAGGACGGCGGGATCCGCCGGATCACCTTCGACCGCGGCCGCTTCGATTTCGGCAGCATGAAGCTGCCCGAGAACCTCTCCGACCTCGGCTTCTCGGGCTTCCGCCTGCTCGCGACGGCGCCCGACGGGCCGCCGCTCGATTTCGCGATCGTGCAGGGCGCGACCTTCTTCCGCTCGCTGGCGCGGGGCCAGAACTACGGCATCCAGACGCGCGCGCTGACCCTGAAGCCCGCCGAGGCGCGCGGCGAGGAGTTCCCGGTCTTTCGCGCGTTCTGGCTGGAGCGGCCGACGCCCGGCACCAACGCGCTCGTCGTGCACGGGCTCGTCGATTCGGACTCGGTCGCGGGCGCGGTCAGGATGACGTTCCGGCCGGGCGAGATGACGATCGTCGACGTCGAAACGACCCTCTTCCCGCGCGTCGCGCTCGAGCATGTCGGGCTCGGCGGCATGGGGGCGACGTACCTGTTCGGGCCCAACGTGCGGCGTGGCAGCGACGACATCCGCCCGGCGGTCTACGAGGCGTCGGGGCTGCAGATCCTCAACGGCCAGGGCGAGTGGATCTGGCGGCCGCTGAACAACCCGGACACGCTCCAGATCTCGGCCTTCCTCGACCAGAACCCGCGCGGCTTCGGCCTCGTGCAGCGCGAACGCGACTTCGCGGCCTTCCAGGACGACGCGCAGCACCTGGAGCGCCGCCCGAGCCTGTGGATCGAGCCGATCGGCGAGTGGGCCCAGGGGGCGGTCCAGCTGATCGAGATCCCAAGCGATTCGGAGATCAACGACAACATCCTGGCCTATTGGCGGCCCAAGGCCCCGATGGCGGCAAGTTCGGAGGTGTCGCTCGCCTATCGCCAGTTCTGGTGCTGGGCGCCGCCCGAGCGGCCGGCCCTGGCGACGGTCGCGTCGACGCGCTCCGGCCGGGGCACCACCAACCGGCGGCGGCGCTTCATCGTCGAGTTCGCGGGCGAGACGCTTGCCGCGCCCCTCGCCGACATGCGGGCCGCCCTCACGGCCGCGCCCGGCACGATCGTCAACGTGAGGCTCTGGCCCTACCCCGCCGCCAAGGTCGTGCGGGTCTCCTTCGAGCTTGACCACGGGGGCGAAACCGCGTGTGAGATGAGGCTCGTGCTGCAAGTGGGCGACAGGCCGCTCACAGAGACATGGCTGTATCGTTGGACAACCTGAACGTCGCGCCGTTCGCGCCCGTCCGGCGCGCGCCCGAGGATCTTCCGCTGCCGCCCGAGAGCCGCCTCGCGATGCCGACCCAGTCGCTGTCGCGTTGGAGCGACGCGGAACGTGCTCGCTTCGCGGCTCCCGACGCGGCGAAGCCGTGGGCCGCCCGCGCGTTCGTGTTCGGCGGCGGCCTCCTGCTCACGGCCTACGGCGCCTACGAGATGTACGAGGTCGTGGCGGTCAGCCGCACGACGGTTCTCCAGTACGTGCTGCTCGGCCTCTTCGTGGTCAACTTCTCCTGGATCGCGCTCGCCTTCACGAGCGCCGTTCTCGGCTTCATGAAGCTCCTGTTCCGGCCGGGCGCCGTCGCGACCGCGGACGCGACGCCGCTCTCGACCCGCACCGCGATCGTCATGCCGGTCTACAACGAGCTGACCTCGCGCACCTTCTCGGCCGTGGAGGCCATCCGCGAATCCGTCGAGGCGACCGGCGAGGGCCGCGCCTTCGACTATTTCATCCTGTCGGACTCGACGAGCCCGGACGCGTGGGTCGCGGAGGAGCGGGCCTTCTTCGCGCTGCGCGACCGGATCGGCCCGGGGGCGCGGCTCTACTACCGCCACCGCGAGAAGAACCACCACCGCAAGGCCGGCAACATCGCGGACTTCACGACGCGATGGGGCGGCGCCTACGAGCACATGATCGTGCTGGACGCGGACAGCCTGATGACGGGCGACTGCATCCTGACGCTGGTGCGCACCATGGAGGCGGACCCGCGAGCCGGCATCGTGCAGAGCCTGCCGCTCATCCTCAACCGCAACACGCTCTTCGCGCGGGTCCAGCAATTCGCCGCGCGGGTCACGGGCCCCGTCATCGCGACCGGCCTCGCGATCTGGTCCGGCCGCGACGGGAACTACTGGGGCCACAACGCGATCATCCGCACGCGCGCCTTCGCGGCGCATTGCG
>CAXUHE010000257.1:0-5491 GCA_964250725.1 uncultured Enterovirga sp.
CGAGCTTCAGCGCCTTCGAGACGACGAACTTCGTCTGCGGCATCGGCCCTTCGGCGGCGTCCACCAGCACCACCACGCCGTCGACCATCGACAGGATGCGCTCCACCTCGCCGCCGAAATCGGCGTGGCCGGGCGTGTCCACGATGTTGATGCGCGTGTCCTTCCAGACCACGGAAGTGGCCTTGGCCAGGATCGTGATGCCCCGCTCCTTCTCCAGGTCGTTCGAATCCATCACGCGCTCGGCAACGCGCTGGTTGTCGCGGAACGATCCCGACTGCGACAGGAGCTTGTCGACGAGGGTCGTCTTGCCGTGGTCGACGTGGGCGATGATGGCGATGTTGCGTAGTTTCATGGATCAAGGCTCGACGCGTGAGAGCGCCCGGCTCGTCAGCCTCGACCCCCATGGGTCGACGCGCATGCCGTGCGGTATCGTCCGGACTTTACGATTGTGCGACGCACATAGTGCAGAAACGCGTGCGCTTCAACCGGAGCTTCGCGCCGGCCGGCCGTCTTGTCCGGCCTATTCGGCCGCGACCTTCAGGAACCGAGGGCCTCTCGCGAGATGGAGGCGCCGCTCCGCGATGGCGTGCCGCGCCTGGTCGAGCCCCAGCGTGAAGGCCGACACGCCGGCATCGTCGAGGCCTCCGGTCCCCGCCTTGGCGAGGGCGACCGCCAGGATCTCGTCCGTCTCCTGCTCCAGCCCGTCGAGTTCGACGTCGGTCTGAGCGCTGCGGGTCAGGCGCACGATGCTCAGAAGGCGGTCCAGCAGCCCCAGGGTGCGCGCCCGCCGCCGGGCCGAGGCGGTCGAAGCGAGCCCGGCCGTCGCGGAGGCGACGACCGAGAGCAGCATCGCCCCGATATAGATGAAGTCGTCGTAACGGTCGAAGAAGGTCTCCACCTCGCCGTCGTAATAGGCGAGCGCGCCCGGATGAACTGGCAGGACGGCGCTGTTCGAGGATTCCGGCGCCTCGATGCGGTTCGCGAGCGGCACGTCGGAGGCGAGCGTCGGGCGCATGACGAAGATGAGCCGGGTCAGTTCGGAGATCGTGGCTTCGGAGACCGTTGCGTTGGCGACCAGCCGGTGACTGACGCCGAGCGTCTTGACCGTGTCGGCGGGGCGCGGGCTCGCCCCGCCAAACGCGCCACGCAGGATCTCGAAGGTTTCGAGCGCAGCCGAGCGTTGCGCGATCGCGTCAGACTCGGCAATCGGCACGAAGACCGGAGCCGCACCGTCCCCGGCCGCCAGGGCGGACGCGACGGTATCGAGCACGTTGCGTCCGCCGATCGAGCCGACCGCCAGAGCCGCGTCGATCTGATTCGAGCGCAGGGCCGCCTCCACGTCGCGCGCGTTCTCGATCACCACGGTCTTCACGTCGCCCGCCGGAATCTCGTAATGGGCGAGCAGCGTCTCCAGGAGCTTCGCGTTCGCTCCGAGCCGTTTCACGATCCCGACCGTGTGGCCCTTGAGCGAGCCGACGGTGTCGATCCCGCGTCCGACTGGCGCGACCAGCACGAAGGCGTCCTTGTGCAGAACGACGACCGTCTGGGCTCGGGCCGGCATCGTCACGTCAGTGCGAACGACCGCGAGATCCGCCTCTCCCTCGTCGATCGCGCGGGCGCTGTCCGCCTCGCCCTCGGTCGGGACGATCTTGAACCGCAAGTTTTCGTGCTCTCGCGACAGGTATTGCGCGGCGGCGGCGATCAGGCGCGCATCCTCGCTTCCCGCCGGACCGACTGCGACGCGCAGCGGGGTGGGCGAGGACATGTATCGCCAGCCGACGAGGGTCGCGCCGGCGAGCAGGAAGAACGTCGCGAGGACGAGGAGGGCTGGGCGGCGCATGAATCCGGTTCGGATGACGGCTCGATCAACGCAAGACAATCGGGCGGCGGCAAGGCCGCGTCACAGACCGAGCTTCTTTTTCCGCTGCCCGAGGGTGCGCAGCCTTAGCGCGTTCAGCTTGATGAAGCCCGCCGCGTCACGATGGTCGTAGGCGACCGCGCCCTCCTCGAAGGTCACGAGGTCCTGGTCGTAGAGCGAGTAGGGCGAGGTCCGGCCGAGCACGTGGACGCCGCCCTTGTAGAGCTTGAGCCGCACCTCGCCGGCGACGAGTTCCTGGCTCTTGTCGATCAGCGCCTGGAGCATCTCACGCTCGGGCGAGAACCAGAACCCGTTATAGATGAGCTCGGCGTATTTCGGCATGATCTCGTCCTTGAGATGCGCCGCGCCCCGGTCGAGCGTGATCGACTCGATCGCCCGGTGGGCGAGCGCCAGGATCGTGCCGCCCGGCGTCTCGTACATGCCGCGCGACTTCATCCCGACGAAGCGGTTCTCCACGAGGTCGAGCCGGCCGATGCCGTTGTCGCGCCCGAGATCGTTCAGCTGCCCGAGCAGCGTCGCGGGCGACAGGGTCTCGCCATCGATCGATACGGGGTCGCCGCGCTCGAAGCCGATCGTGATGATGGTCGGTCGGTCAGGCGCCTCCTCGGGCGAGATCGTGCGCGAGAACACGTAATCCGGCACCTCGGCCGCGGGATCCTCCAGCACCTTGCCCTCGGAGGAGGAGTGGAGGAGGTTCGCGTCGACCGAGAAGGGCGCTTCCCCGCGCTTGTCCTTGGCGATCGGGATCTGGTGCATCTGCGCGAACTCGATCAGCTGCTCGCGGGACCGCAGCTCCCATTCCCGCCAGGGCGCGATGATCGTGATGTCGGGCTTGAGCGCGTAATAGGAGAGCTCGAAGCGGACCTGGTCGTTGCCCTTGCCGGTCGCCCCGTGAGATACGGCGTCGGCCCCGAGGCGCTCCGCGATCTCGATCTGGCGCTTGGCGATGAGCGGCCGGGCGATCGAGGTGCCGAGCAGGTACAGGCCCTCGTAATGGGCGTTCGCGCGGAACATCGGGAACACGTAGTCGCGCGTGAACTCCTCGCGCAGGTCCTCGATGAAGATGTTCTCGGGGCGGATGCCGAGCAGTTCCGCCTTGTGCCGCGCCGGCTCCAGCTCCTCGCCCTGGCCGAGATCGGCCGTGAACGTCACGACCTCGCAGCCATAGGTCGTCTGCAGCCACTTCAGGATGATCGAGGTGTCAAGCCCGCCCGAATAGGCGAGCACGACCTTGCTGGCAGTTCTGGACACGGACATGAACCAATGTGCTCCGGGGCACATGCCGCTTAGCAGCGTGTCGCGCGGCGTTGCAACGGCGAGATCTTCTGGGCGACACTGAAGCGTGGCGTGGTAGGCCGTGGAGGCGATCGACGCGACATGTACGAGATCATCCGGAAGCCGAAGGCCTCAGAAGATCCGACGCGGACCGTGAGTGACACGAACGGCTTCGGCGTGCCCCGTATGCCCGCACTGACGGTCTCGTATCGCGCAGTGCTCTTATCGCCGCCCGTGTAGCCGGATACGGCGCTGGTCACGTCGGCGGTGTGCTGGAGACGCCTTGGACGCCCCTAAAAGCAGCCGCCCGCCAATACAACGGTTTCCGCACGAGATCCGTCACCGATGCCGGGATTGTGCGACTTCGTCCGCGCTGCTCGGCGACGCCGCGATGCCGATCGCCGCAACAGCTGCTCCATCCCTGTAGGTCATCCAGCGGAGACAGAGCCGCGAGACTTCGACCCGGTCCGGCCGAACTTGAGGTGGTCCGTGTCGGCGATCCTCGGCTGGCTCTCAGGCCGTCTGTTGGAAGTCGGCGCCGAGTGTCGTCGCCTCCCAGGCGTCGAACTCCTTGCGCTTCGCGTCGAGGTCGGCGCGGGCGAGATCGAGGGCGGGCCGTCCGAGCACGAGATGGCGGGGCGGCTTGTCGGCCACGACGGCCGCGATGATCGCCTCCGCGGCACGGGCCGGATCGCCCGGCTGGTTGCCGTTGCGCTCCTCGGTCAGCTTGCGCCGCGCGCCGGCCGTGGCCTCGTAATCCGCGATGCGGGTGGCCGATTGCTGGATCGAGCGGCCCGCCCAATCCGTCCGGAAGGGACCGGGCTCGACCGCCGTCACGCCGATGCCGAGCGGCTCGCACTCGGCCGCGAGCGAGGCGGACAGGCCCTCCACGGCGAACTTCGTGGCGTGATAGTAGCCGCTCGCCGCGAAGCCCACGAGGCCGCCGATCGACGAGACGTTGACGATGTGGCCCGAGCGGCGCTCGCGCATGCCGGGCAGCACCGCCTTGGTCATCTCGATCAGGCCGAAGACGTTGGTCTCGAACATGGCCCTCACCGGCCCGTCCTCGCCCTCCTCGATCGCCGCGAGATAGCCGTAGCCGGCATTGTTGACGAGCACGTCGATCCGCCCGAACCGCTCCTCGGCGGCCCGGACCGATGCGGTGACGTCCGCGGGGTCGTTGACGTCGAGCCTGAGCGCGAGAGCGCGGTCGGCGTGACCGTCCACGATGTCGGACACCTTGGCCGGATCGCGGGCCGTGACCACCGCCCCCCAGCCGCGCGCGAGGACGGCCTGCGCGAGCTCGCGGCCGAAGCCGGTCGAGCAACCGGTGATGAACCATACTGGGTCGGGGACGAGCGGCATGAGGTCACCTCTTCAAAGCCGTGACATGGTCATGGTCGTCGCGATGAACGCGCGATCCCAGATGTGGCCACTCGGCTGCAAGTCCGAGCGGCGGGTCGCATGAGAGGACGCCTCTGGCCTGGCGAAGCCGAGAGCCGGAGCAGACGAGAGACGGCCAATCGAGTTGCCGGCAGACGTCTCGTCGCAGCTCCGGCGCAAGGACTCGACGCAATCAGGCTGCCTCGTAGCCGAGGATGCCCTTGATCTCCAGGAAGTCCTCGAGCCCGTACTCGGCGTATTCGCGGCCGTTCCCCGACTGTTTGTAGCCGCCGAACGGGATGCCCGCGTCCCAGGCCGGGTAGTTGATGTGAACGTTCCCGGAGCGCATCAGGCTCGCGACCTCGCGCACCCGGCCGAGATCCTTGCCCTGGATATAGGAGGCGAGCCCGTAGACGGTGTTGTTCGCCTCCTCGACCACGTCGTCGACGCTGTCGTACGGCATGATCGACAGGACGGGCCCGAAGATCTCCTCGCGAGCGATGCGCATCTCGGGCGTCACGTCGGCGAACACGGTCGGCCGGACATAGTAGCCGCGATTGAGATCCGCCGGCCGGCCGGGGCCGCCCGTGACGAGTGTCGCGCCCTCCGCAATGCCGCTCTGGATCAGGTCCTGGATCTTATCGAACTGCACCTGACTGACCACCGGCCCGAGCTTCGTGCCGGGCGCGTCCGCGGCCCCGACAGTGAAGGTCTCGGCGGCGCTCTTGGCGATCTCGGCCGCCTCGCGCTGCCGGTCGCGGGGCACGAACATCCGGGTCGGCGCATTGCAGGACTGGCCCGAATTACCGAAGCAGCCCTCGACGCCCTTGGTGACCGCGTCGCGCAGATCCACATCCGGCATAAGGATATTGGCGGACTTGCCGCCGAGTTCCTGGTGGACGCGCTTCACCGTGTCGGCCGCGGCCTTGGCCACGAGGATGCCGGCCCGCGTCG
>CAXUHE010000258.1:0-5480 GCA_964250725.1 uncultured Enterovirga sp.
TCTTCTTGCCGGCGATCGGCTTCGACTTGCCCTTGCGGGTGCGGGCGTTGGTGTGGGTGCGCTGTCCGCGCACGGGCAGGTTGCGGCGATGTCGCAGGCCCCGGTACGACCCGAGGTCCATCAGACGCTTGATGTTCATCGAGACGTCGCGGCGCAGGTCGCCCTCGACCATGTAGTCGCGGTCGATCGTCTCGCGGATCTGCAGGACCTCGGAATCGGTGAGCTGGTTCACGCGGCGCTCGGCCGGGATCGACACCTTCTCGACGATCTCGGCCGCCTTGGCGGAGCCGATTCCATGAATGTACTGGAGCGCGATGACGACGCGCTTGTTCGTCGGAATGTTGACGCCTGCGATACGGGCCACGTACGCCTCTCCTGGAGCATCGACACGCAGCCGACGCCGTCCTCATCGTCACAGCCGTCAAGCCGTGCCGCCATCGAAAAAAGCGGCGCGACGACACCCCGATCGGGCATCGCTCGACAGCCGTTCGTCTCGATTGACGAGTTCGCACTAGCCACGGGTGCACGGATTGTCAAGACATTGTGCCGCGCCGTCCCGTGTGGGAGGCCCGGGGGTGAACGAGGACATCCGGCCGATCGTCATGACGGAGTGGCGCCCCAACCTGAGCTGGATCACCGACACGCTCGCGGTCGGCGGGAGCTTCCCGTCGGAGCGTTCCGAGCATCTGGCGCGCGACCATGCCATCCGGGCGGTCGTCGACCTGCGCGGCGAGACCCGCGACGACGAGGCCGTCCTTCACCGGCACGGGATCACGCTGCTCCACCTGCCCACCGCCGATCTCCGCGCCTTGAGGCCGGCCCAGATCGAGGACGGAGTCGCCTTCGCGACCGCGCATCTCGCCCGCGGCGAGCGCGTCCTCGTCCATTGCGAGCACGGGATCGGGCGCTCCGCGACGCTGGCGCTGTGCATCCTGGTGGAAGGCGGGATGGAGCCGCTGGATGCGCTCGCCCTCGCGAAGGACCGCCGCGCGCTGATCTCGCCCTCACCGGCCCAGTACGAGTGCTGGGTCGCATGGATGCGCGAGCACCGCGCGGCTTCGCCCATTCCCTCTTTCGACGCGTTCAAGGCGATCGCCTACCGCCACCTGTCGGTCGGGTGATCGTCTACGGCGACCACGCCCGGCGCGTGGCGGCACCGGGTTTGCTCGACGTGATCTCGGAGGGACTCGGCCGTCTCGACGACTTAACGGGGCTCTCACGCCACGCCGCCCTGGTGGCGCTCCTGATCGAGGCCGGCGAGCTCGCGCAGGGAGTCGCGGATGCGGCCTTCGCGGCGCGGGGTGGGCGCGACGACCGCTCGCCGGAGGCGGATGCCGCGATGGCGCTGGTCTCGGCGCTCGCGAGCAGCGTCGTGACCTCGTGGCGGAACGGCTTCTCGGCCGACACGCCCGGCCCGGCCAAGGCGCTTGCCACGCTGCGGGCGATCCCGCTGCCGAACGAGATCACCGTCAAGACTCCCGAGGGGTTCGCCTTCTACGCGCTCTACCCGGAGACCTTCGCGGAGGCCGCACGGGTACTCGCCGGGCACGATCTCCGGGTGATCGGGTTGCGCAGCATCGGCACGGCCCTGTCCGCGATGGTGGTGGCTGCAGCCGGCGCGCCCTCCCCGATCACGGTTCGGCCGGTCGGCCATCCCTTCGCGCGCCACCTCGCGCTCGGGGCCGCGATCGAGGCCGAACTGGGGCAGGCGGTCGGGTGCGAGATCGCGGTGGTGGACGAGGGACCCGGCCTGTCCGGCTCGTCGATGGCGGCCGTCGTCACCCACCTGACCAGGCTCGGCCATCGGCCGGAGTGCATCCACCTCTTTCCGGGCCATGCGAACGGCCCCGGATCGCAGGCGAGTCAGGACGTCCAGGCGATCTGGTCCGGCCATGCGACGCATGTCGCGCCATTCGACGACGTCATCCTGGGTGCCGAAGACGCACGCCATCACCTTTCCGAGTGGGTCGCGAACCTGGTGGGGCCGCTGCTCGGCCCGTTGCGCGAGATCTCCGGCGGTGCCTGGCGCCCGCTGCGCTGGAAGAACGAGAGGGCCTGGCCGCCCGTCCACCCTTGGCAGGAGCGGCGCAAGTTCCTGGCGGAGACCCGTGACGGCACGTGGCTCGTCAAGTTCGCCGGCCTCGGGCGGCGCGGAACGGAGGCGCTGGCCCGCGCGCGCCGGCTCGCCGCAGCGGGGTTCTCACCCGAGCCCGCCGGTCTCGTGCACGGCTTCCTGGTCGAGCGCTGGCACGGCGAGGCGCGCCCGCTGGACCTCGCGACGCTCGACCGCGACCGGCTGATCGCGCGGCTCGCGGAGTACCTGTCGTTCCGCGCGACGGCCTTCCCGGCCGCCGAGCCCGGCGCCTCGCCGGACGCGCTTCTCGCAATGACATCCCACAATGCCGGTCAGGCCCTCGGGCCCAACGCCGAGAGCATCGTCGCACGCTGGCGCCCTGCCCTGCCCCGGCTCGCCGCCCAGGTCCAACCGATCGAGACCGACAACCGCCTGCATGCCTGGGAGTGGCTGGAGATCGACGGTCGGATGCTCAAGACCGACGCGGTCGATCATCATGCGGGGCACGATCTCGTGGGCTGCCAGGATATCGCCTGGGACGTCGCGGGCGCAGGCCTCGAGTTCGCGCTCGATCGGGACGAACGCGCCGACCTGACGGCCCGTCTCGGCGCACGCGGCGTCCCGACCGACCCCGAACTCGTGTCGTTCATGGCGCTCGGCTACGCGGCCTACCAGCTCGGCGCCTGGACGATGACGGCGGACGCCGTCTCCGGCGAGGAGGTCGTTCGTGTCGCCGGGACGATCTTGCGCTATCGTGATGTTCTCCAAGCGGCCTTCCAAACGTAAGCCGCTTACTCTTCCAGCCTCATCCACCGCGCATGAACCTTCAAAGATGAAGAAGCTTTGTTTGTAGGCTTGAGGTGTCTATAGGGCGAGTGCTGCTCAGCGTATCCGGTCGATCCGGCGTCGGTAAGGCCGGCGCGAGACAGAGGTGTCCAGTCACTCCGTGCCACAGACCATCCTGATCACCGGCGGGGCCGGGTTCATCGGCCGCCATCTCGCCCGCGCGCTCCTCGACCGGGGCGACAAGGTCCGCATCCTCGACAGCCTCATCGAGCAGGTCCACGGCCGGAGGGACGAGCCGGACGGGCTCGATTCCCGTGCCGAGCTGATCGTCGGCGACATCCGCGACGAGAGCGCGCTGCGCACGTCGCTCAGGGGCGTCGACAAGGTCGTGCATCTCGCGGCCGAGGTCGGGGTCGGCCAGTCCATGTACGCGGTCGACCGCTACGTGTCGGTGAACGACCACGGCACCGCGACCCTCTTCCAGGAGCTGATCGCGAGGCCCGTGCGACGCGTCGTCGTCGCCTCCTCAATGAGCATCTACGGCGAGGGCCTCTACCGCGACGCCGACGGCACCCTCGTGGAGGACGCGATCCGGCAGCCGAACGGCGGCGCGCCCTGGGACCCGGCCGACGCGAAGGGACGGCCGCTCGTGCCGGTCCCGACGCCCGAGTGGAAGCGCCCGACGCTCGCCTCCGTCTACGCCATCACGAAATACGTCCAGGAGCGGCTGACCCTGACGCTCGCGCCCTATTACGGCATGGAGGGCGTGGCGCTCCGCCTGTGGAACGCCTACGGGCCGGGCCAGGCGCTCTCCAACCCCTATACGGGCGTGCTCGCGATCTTCGCGTCGCGCATCCACAACGGCAACCGCCCGGTGATCTTCGAGGACGGGCTGCAGCGTCGCGACTTCGTGCACGTGGCGGACGTCGCACAGGCCTTCCTGCTCGCGCTGGACGAGCCGAAGGCCGCGGGCGAAGTCTACAACATCGGCAGCGGCGTCGACCGCACGGTGCAGCAGGTCGCCGAACTCCTGGCAGTCGCGATGGGCCGGCCCGAGCTGACGCCGGAGATCGCCGGCAAGGCGCGCGCGGGCGACATCCGCCACAACATCCCGGACATCACCAAGGCCGAGACGGAGCTCGGCTACCGGGCCGGGACCGACTTCTCGGCCGGACTCGCGGAACTCGCCCGCTGGGTCGCCGCACAGGAGGCGGTCGACCGCGTCGAGGGTGCGCGCAAGGAACTCGAGATGCGGGGCCTCGTGGCGTGACGGACCCGTCGCACACGGCCCCGGCCGCGATCGGCCGTCGCCCGGTTCTCGTGACCGGCGGGGCGGGCTTCATCGGCTCGAACATCGCGGACAGGCTCGCGCGCGACGGCCACGACGTGCTCGTCCTCGACGCCTTGGCGCGCCCCGGCGTCGAGCGCAACCTCGCCTGGCTGACCGAGCGCCATCCGCGCCGGATCTCGGCGGTCGTGGCGGATATCCGCGACGACGCGGCGGTGGCGGATGCAGGCCGCGACGCCTCCGCGGTCTTCCACATGGCGGCGCAGGTCGCCGTGACCACGAGCCTCACCGACCCGGTGGCGGATTTCGACGTGAACATCGGGGGCACGCTGCGGCTCCTCGAAGCCCTGCGGCGACGCGACCGGCCGGCACCGCTCATCTTCGCCTCGACGAACAAGGTCTACGGCGACCTGGAGGATGTCGAACTCGCGCTCGTCGACGACGCCTACCTGCCGGTCGATCCCGCGATCCGGGCGCACGGCATCGGCGAGGCGCGCCCGCTCGACTTCCACACGCCCTACGGCTGCTCCAAGGGCGCGGCCGACCAGTACGTGCTGGACTACGCGCGCTCCTACGGGGTGCCGACGCTCGTGTTCCGCATGAGCTGCGTCTACGGGCAGCGCCAGATGGGCACGGAGGACCAGGGCTGGGTCGCGCATTTCGCCATCCGGGCGCTGGAGGGCGAGCCGATATCGATCTTCGGCGACGGCGCGCAGGTGCGCGACATCCTGGACGTCTCGGACGCGGTGGACGCCTACATGGCGGGGCTCGCGCGGATCGATGTCGTGTCGGGACGCGCCTTCAACCTCGGCGGCGGTCCGGCGAACGCGGTCAGCCTGCGCCACCTCGTCGCGCATCTCGAGCAGGTGGCTGGGCGGCGCGTCGAGACGCGGTTCTCGGATTGGCGGCCGGGCGACCAGCGCTACTTCGTGGCCGACGACCGCGCCGCCCGCGCGGCGCTCGGCCTCGCGCCGCCGATCCCGTGGCGGACCGGGGTCGCGTCACTCGCGGCTTGGCTCGAGGCAGAGCGCGGGCTGGAGGGCGCCGAACCCGCGGCCCCGCGCCGCGTTGGGGCGATGTCATGAAAGTCGCGCTCGTCAACCCGACCTGGGACTTCACGGACAGCATCTATTTCGGCTGCCGCGAGCCGCACCTGCCGCTGGAGCTCGGCTGCTCGAAGGTGCTGCTGGAGGCGGCGGGCCACGAGGTCCTGATGCTGGACGGGCCGCTCTTCGCGACGCCCCTCGCGGACCTCGCGGACGCGGTCGCGACCTTCGGGCCCGACATGACGGTGGTGACGACCGCCCCGACCTACCTGTTCTGGCGCTGCGC
>CAXUHE010000259.1:0-5479 GCA_964250725.1 uncultured Enterovirga sp.
GAAACGACGTCCGCCAGAGACGAACGCCGTTCGGATCACTCGCCGATGTCGCGAAGCGGCGTCAATGACACCGCCGGCCGCGAAAAGCCAGCTTATTCTGTCCTCAGGACAGGCCGACGGCCGATTTGACCTTGTCGACGACTGCTCCGACCGCCTCGGTGACGCTCGACACGAGACCGCCGGCCGGGGGAGCGCCGGACTCGGCGCCGCCGACCAGCTTCCAGGTCTTCGTCTTGGAGAAGGGACGCGACTCCTCGATCGAAACCGTCTGGCCGGTCTTCGCGACGTTCGCCTCGTCGTGCGCATGGTAGTTCTTCGTGCGGCGCACCGTCTTCTTCAGGACCGGGTGCGTGAAGCGCCGCTCGACCTTCACGACGATCGTCTTGTCGGTCTTGTCGCTGACGACGACCCCCTGCAATATCCGCTTCGGCATCTTGTTCTCCTCAGGCGCCGGTCGGCGCGGACGCCGCCGCCGCGACGCGCTGCCGGCTCTGCAGCGTCTTGATACGGGCGATGTCGCGCCGGATCACGCGGACGCGGGACGTGTTCTCGAGCTGTCCGGTCGCGCGCTGGAAGCGCAGGTTGAACTGCTCCTTCTTCAGACCCAGGAGCTCGTCCTGGAGCTGGTCGGCCGACAGGCGCTGCAGGTCGGAATGGCGTTGGCTGGTCTTCATCGTCCCCTCACTCGGCGATGCGCTGGACGAAGCGCGTGCGGACCGAGAGCTTTGCGGCCCCGAGGCGCAGAGCCTCGCGCGCCACGTCCTCGGGCACGCCGTCGATCTCGAACATGATGCGGCCGGGCTTGACGCGGGCCGCCCAGAACTCCGGCGCGCCCTTGCCCTTGCCCATGCGGACCTCGGTCGGCTTGGAGGAGACCGGCACGTCCGGGAAGATGCGGATCCAGACACGACCGGCGCGCTTCATCTCGCGGGTGATCGCGCGGCGGGCCGCCTCGATCTCACGCGCGTTGACACGCTCAGGCTCCAGACATTTCAGCCCGAACTGGCCGAAATTCAGATCCGTGCCGCCCTTGGCCACCCCGTGGATGCGGCCCTTGAACTGCTTGCGGAACTTCGTCTTCTTCGGTTGCAACATGACACGTGAACCTTTGTCTCGCCGTCAGCCGCGTTACGCGGCCTGCTCGGCCGAGCGACGACCGGTCGACCGGGACCCGGCCTCCTCGTTCATCCGTCGGTCCTGAGCCATGGGATCGTGCTCCAGGATCTCGCCCTTGCAGATCCACACCTTGATCCCGCACGTCCCGTAGGTCGTGAAGGCAGTCGCGGTGCCGTAATCGACGTCGGCGCGCAACGTGTGCAGCGGCACGCGGCCCTCGCGATACCACTCCATCCGGGCGATCTCGGCGCCGCCGAGACGGCCGGAGCAGTTGATCCGGATGCCCTGGGCGCCGAGCCGCATAGCGGATTGCACGGCACGCTTCATGGCGCGCCGGAAGGCGACGCGGCGCTCCAGCTGCTGCGCGATCGATTCCGCCACCAGCACGGCGTCGATCTCGGGCTTGCGCACCTCGACGATGTTGATCGCGACGTCGGCCTTCGTCATCGAGTTGACGAGCTTGCGCAGCTTGTCGATGTCCGCGCCCTTCTTGCCGATGACCACGCCCGGACGCGCCGAGTGGATGGTGACGCGGCATTTGCGGTGCGGACGCTCGATGACGATCTTCGAGACGGCCGCCTGCTTCAGCTGCTTCATCAGCGCCGCCCGGATGGCCATGTCCTCGTGCATCAGCCGGGCATATTCCCCCTTGCCGGCGTACCAGCGGGAATCCCAGGTCCGGTTGATGCCGAGCCGCAGCCCGATTGGATTGACTTTCTGACCCATGGATTGACCTCAGGCCGCTTCGGCCACTTCCCGAACCACGATGGTGAGGTTCGAGAACGGTTTCAGGATGCGCGCGCCGCGACCGCGGGCGCGGGCATGAAAGCGCTTCAGCACGAGCGCCTTGCCGACAAAGGCCTGGCTGACCACGAGGTCGTCCACGTCGAGGTCGTGGTTGTTCTCGGCATTCGCGATGGCGCTCTCGAGGCACTTGCGCACGTCCTTGGCGATCCGCTTGCGCGAGAACTCCAGGTCGGCGAGCGCGGACGCGACCTTCTTGCCGCGGATCAGCTGCGCGACGAGGTTCAGCTTCTGAGGGCTGATCCGCACCATGCGCAGGACGGCCTGCGCCTCGTTCTCCGGGAGCGCGCGCGGGGTGGCTGCCTTGCCCATCTCAGCGCCTCTTCGCCTTGCGGTCCGCGGCATGGCCGTGGAAGGTTCGGGTCGGGGAGAACTCCCCGAACTTGTGACCCACCATCTCCTCGGACACGTAGACCGGGATATGCTTGTGGCCGTTATAGACCCCGAACGTCAGGCCAATGAACTGCGGCAGGATCGTGGAGCGGCGGCTCCAGATCTTGATGACGTCGTTGCGGCCGCCACCACCCGCGCGGGCGACATCGGCCTTCTTGAGCAGGTAGCCGTCGACGAACGGCCCCTTCCAGATCGAACGTGCCATGACGGCGACTAGCCCTTCTTCTTGCGTGCGTGGCGGGACGACACGATGAACGTGTCCGTCCGCTTGTTCGAACGCGTCTTCTTGCCCTTGGTCGGCTTGCCCCACGGCGTCACCGGGTGGCGTCCGCCGGAAGTCCGGCCTTCGCCGCCACCGTGCGGGTGGTCGATCGGGTTCATGGTCACGCCACGATTGTGCGGGCGCATCCCGAGCCAGCGGTTGCGGCCGGCCTTGCCCATCGAGATGTTCATATGGTCGGGGTTCGACACGGCGCCGACCGTCGCGAAGCAGTTGCCGTGGATGAGCCGTTGCTCGCCCGAGTTCAGGCGTACGCTGACGTAGCCTTGGTCGCGGCCGACGATCTGCGCGTAGGTCCCCGCCGAACGCGCGATCGCCCCGCCCCGCCCGATCTTCATCTCCACGTTGTGAACGATGGTGCCGACAGGAATGTTGCCGACAGGCATGGCGTTGCCCGGCTTGATGTCGACCTGCTGTCCCGACGTCACCGTCGCCCCGACCGGCAGCCGCTGTGGCGCCAGGATGTAGGACTTCGTACCGTCCGGAAACCCGATCAGCGCGATGAACGCGGTGCGGTTCGGATCGTACTCGATCCGCTCCACCGTCGCGACCTCGCCCGGGTGCTCACGACGCTTGAAGTCGACGTTGCGGTACGTCTGCTTATGGCCGCCGCCCCGGAACCTGACCGTGATGCGGCCATGATTGTTACGGCCGCCCGAATGCGACTTGCCCTCTGTCAGCGTCTTCAGCGGCTTGCCCTTGTAGAGCTCGCTGCGGTCGACGATCACGAGCTGGCGAAGGCTCGGCGTGACCGGCTTGAATGTCTTCAGTGCCATGTTCGACCCCTGCGCCTCAGAGCCCGGTCGTCACATCGATGGACTGGCCCTCGACGAGGGTCACGACCGCCTTCTTGACGTCCGAACGCCGTCCCCGGCGCCCGCGGAACATCTTCTCCTTACCCTTGGTCACGAGCGTGTTGACGCTCAGGACCTTGACGTCGAAGAGACGTTCCACCGCCTCCTTGATCTGCGGCTTCGTCGCGTCTGGGGCAACCCGGAACACGACCTTGTTCTGTTCCGACAGATTCGTCGCCTTCTCGGTGATCACCGGGCTGACGATCGCATCGTAATGGCGTGGATCGGGATTCATCTGAAGCGCGCCTCCAGCGCATCGACCGCCGCGCGGGTCAGGACGAGCTTGTCCCGGCGCAGGATGTCGTAGACGTTGATGCCCTGCACGGGCAGCACGTCGATGTTCGGCAGGTTGCGGGCCGCGAGACCGAAATTCGGCTCGACCTCGGCGCCCGAGATGATCAGCGCGGACAGGAGGCCGAGCTTCCCGAACTGCTCCTTCAACGCCTTCGTCTTCGGACCAGCCAGCGTCGCGTCGTCCACGACGATCAGCGACTGGTCCTTGACCTTGGACGAGAGGGCGTGACGAAGCGCCAATGCCCGAACCTTCTTCGGCAGGTCGTGCTCGTGCGAGCGAACCACCGGCCCGAACGCGCGTCCGCCGCCGCGGAACTGCGCAACGCGCGCCGAGCCGTGACGGGCGTTTCCGGTGCCCTTCTGCTTGTACAGCTTCTTGCCGGTGCGCCAGATCGCGGCGCGGTTCTTCACCGCGTGCGTGCCGGCGCGGCGCTTGGCGAGCTGCCAGCGAACCATGCGGGCCAGGATGTCGGCGCGCGGCTCAAGACCGAAGATGGCCTCGTCCAGCTCGAGCTGTCCTACCCCGTCGCCGCCGAATGTGGTGACGTCGACTTGCATCACGTGGTCTCCTCGACGGCGGCCGTCTCGGAAGCCGCAGCCTCGGACGATGTCGCGCCGTTGGTCCTGAACTTGCCCGGCATCGGCAGATCGGCTGGCGCCTTCCGCTTCACCGCGTCGCGGATGAAGATCCAGCCGCCCGCATGGCCCGGCACCGCACCCTCGACGAGGATGAGGCCGCGCGCGACGTCGGTCTGCACGACGCGCAGGTTCTGAGTCGTCACCCGCTCGACGCCGAGATGGCCCGGCATCTTCTTGTTCTTGAAGGTCTTGCCGGGATCCTGCCGGCCGCCCGTACCGCCGATCGAGCGGTGCGAGACCGACACGCCGTGGGTGGCGCGAAGTCCGCCGAAGTTCCAGCGCTTCATGCCGCCCGCGAAGCCCTTGCCCAGCGTCGTGCCCGTCACGTCGACGAACTGACCGGCCAGGAAATGGTCGGCAGTGATCTCCGCACCGACCGGGATGACGCCATCCTCGGTCACGCGGAACTCGGCCAACTTCTGCTTCGGCTCGACATTCGCGACCGCGAAACGGCCACGCTCGGCCTTGGAGACATTCTTCACCTTGGCACGTCCGACGCCGACCTGCAGCGCCACGTAACCGTTCTTCTCCATCGTGCGATGGCCGACCACCTGGCAGTTGTCGACCTTCAGCACGGTCACCGGCACATGTTCCCCGGCATCCGTGAAGATGCGGGTCATGCCGACCTTTTGGGCAATGACGCCTGAGCGCATGGTTCGTCCTCAGCGGGCGTTCAAGTCAGCTCCGAGCCGACCGGCTCAGAGCTTGATCTCCACATCGACACCGGCCGCGAGGTCGAGCTTCATCAGCGCGTCCACGGTCTGCGGCGTCGGATCGACGATATCGAGCACCCGCTTGTGCGTGCGCATCTCGAACTGCTCGCGCGACTTCTTGTCGATGTGCGGCGAACGGTTGACCGTGTAACGCTCGATGCGCGTGGGCAGCGGGATGGGCCCGCGCACCTGCGCGCCGGTCCGCTTCGCGGTCGACACGATCTCGCGCGTCGATGCGTCGAGGACGCGGTGGTCGAAGGCTTTCAGCCGGATGCGGATATTCTGGTTCATCTGTCTCTCTTGACGGGTTGAGATCCACCCCGCTCCTTATCCTGAGATGAGAGCGGAGCGAGCCTCGAAGGACGCACCGATCGATGCGCCCTGCC
>CAXUHE010000260.1:0-5426 GCA_964250725.1 uncultured Enterovirga sp.
CCCTTGTAGCCGTTGTTGACGAAGGAGTGCGGCACGCGGATCGAGGCGCCGCGATCGGCGACGCCGTAGCTGAACTGATGGATCGACGCCGTTTCGTGCTTGCCTGTCAGCCGGAGGTGGTTGTCCGGGCCGTAGACCGCGATGTGGTCCTCGCGTGCGGCCTCGAAGGCCTTCATCAGCTTCTCGAAATAGGGCTTGCCGCCGACGTCGCGCATATAGGCGGTCGAGAAGTTCGCGTGCATGCCCGAGCCGTTCCAGTCCGTGTCGCCGAGCGGCTTGCAGTGGTACTCGATGTCGATCTCGTACTTCTCCGTCAGCCGCTGCATCAGGTAGCGGGCCATCCACATCTCGTCGGCGGCGCGCTTCGAGCCCTTGCCGAAGATCTGGAACTCCCACTGGCCTTTCGCGACCTCGGCGTTGATGCCCTCGTGGTTGATGCCGGCCGCGAGGCAGAGGTCGAGGTGCTCGTCGACGATCTCGCGCGCCACGCTGCCGACGTTCTTGTAGCCGACGCCGGTGTAGTACGGGCCCTGTGGCGCAGGGTAACCGCTCTCCGGGAACCCGAGCGGACGCCCGTTCTGGTAGAAGAAGTATTCCTGCTCGAACCCGAACCAGGCACCTTCGTCGTCGAGGATCGTGGCGCGGCTGTTCGAGGGGTGCGGGGTCGTGCCGTCCGGCATCATCACCTCGCACATGACGAGGACGCCGTTCGCCCGGTCGCCGTCCGGGAACACGCGGACCGGCTTCAGCACGCAGTCGGAGTTGCTGCCCTCGGCCTGCAGGGTCGAGCTGCCGTCGAAGCCCCAGAGCGGGAGCTGCTCCAGGGTCGGGAAGGCGTCGAATTCCTTGATCTGCGTCTTGCCGCGCAGGTTCGGCACGGGCTTGTACCCGTCGAGCCATATGTATTCGAGCTTGTACTTCGTCATTGCGGATCTCTCGTCGTTGACGGTGCGCGGTTCGATCGGAATCCTGCCGGTCCTTGACCTGTCCGGGGCGATCTTCGACAGGCATCAAACATGCCAAATCGCGCGTCAGGGTGACCGACGAGTGGGCGTCAGAGGCCGAAGATCGACCAGCCCATCCGCGTCGTCAGCATCTCCAGAGCAGCGCGCCCGAGACGCGAATTGCCGGCCTCGTCGAGCCCCGGTGACCAGACCGCGATGGAGGCCCGCCCGGGCGCGATCGCCAGGATGCCGCCGCCGACGCCGCTCTTGCCTGGCAGCCCGACCCTGTAGGCGAACTCGCCGGACCCGTCGTAGTGCCCGCAAGTGAGCATGACGGCATTGATCCGGCGCGCCCGCTCGGGTGACACGACGGAGTGTCCCGTCGCGGGGTTGCGCCCCGAATGGGCGAGGAATCGCCCCGCCTGGGCGAGTTGCCGGCAGGACATCGCGATCGCGCAGTGGTGAAAGTAGACGCCGAGCGTGAACTCGACGGCGTTGTCGAGCACGCCGAAGGACTTCATGTAGTTCGCGAGCGCGACGTTGCGGAAGCCGGTGCGCTGCTCGGACGCCGCGACCGCTTCGTCGATCGCGATGGAGGCATCCTGCGCGACGAACCGCATGAAGCGCAGGATCTCGCCCAGCGTCTCGCGCGGCTGTCGCCCGGACAGGATGAGGTCCGTCACCGCGATGGCCCCCGCGTTGATGAAGGGGTTGCGCGGGATGCCGCGCTCGCGCTCGAGCTGGACGATGGAGTTGAACGGGCTGCCGGAGGGCTCGCGGCCGACCCGACGCCACAGGCGATCACCCGCGAGACCGAGGGCCAGCGTCAGGGTGAAGACCTTGGAGATGCTCTGGATCGAGAACGGGACGTCGCTGTCGCCGCCCGCCGCGACGCGGCCCTCCGCGTCGATCGCCACGAGCCCGAAGGCGCCCGGGTCGACACGGGCAAGCTCCGGGATGTAGCTCGCGACCTCACCCCGGTCGGTCCGCCGCCGCATCTCGTGCGCGATCTCCTGCACGACGTCGTCCAGGTTGGGCACGACGTCGTCAGTGGAACGGCTTGACGAGCCCGACGCGGATCACCTCGTCGGGCCCGATGACCGGCGCGGACGCGAGGTCGAAGCGCGGCAGAGCCCGTGCCTGATCGGGCGTCACGTCGAGCAGCGCGACATGCTCGCCGAGCAGGCCCACCGCCTCGACCGGCACCGCTACGGTATGCGCGCCCAGGCCGAGCCAGCCGCCCAGACTGACGATGACGTCGGCGCCGCCGTCCGACCGGCGCGCGAGGGCCGCGACGCGGCCGAGCACGGGCTGGTCCTCGCGCGCCTCGAGGACCTTCCGGCCGATGAGGTCACCGACCCGGACGGGTTGCGGGAACCGGCGCGCGGCGCGTTCCGCCGTTGGCGGCGGGGCGGAGGATTGCGCGGGAGCACCGTCGGAGACGAGCGCCAGGACGAGCAGGCAGGAGCGAAGCGCCGTCACCGCGTTTCGCATGTGCACGTTCGCGGCAGGCCGCCGACCCTCTCCAACCGGAAAGGCGGGATCGCGCGCGCGTCCGACGTCAAATCTCATGGCCCGACTTTCGAGATGTGTAACTCTCGCCCGACTCTACGCGAAACGCTGCCGAGGGACGACATCATGAGCGCAAGCCCTGCCAGTATCCCGCAGATCGCGGCGGATCGGCAGGACCGTCCGAGGCGGCTTCATCCCTGGCCGGTGCGCGTCATGCACTGGACGAACGCCGTCGCGATGGTCACGATGATCGGCTCCGGCTGGGGCATCTACGACGACTCCGTGATCTTCCACGTCGTCTACTTTCCGAAAAGCATCGTGATCGGCTCCTGGGCGGCCGAGAGCCTGCTCTGGCATTTCGCCGCCATGTGGCTGCTCGGTCTGAACGGGGCGGCCTACCTGGTCTACGGCTTCGCGACGGGCCGTTTCCGGGAGCGATTGCTGCCGATCCGGGCCTCGGACCTGATCGCGACCGTGCGCGACACGCTGCATCTCAAGATCGCGCACGAGGACCTCACGGTCTACAACGCGGTCCAGAAGGTTCTCTACATCGTGGCGATCGGGGCCGGCATCTCGCAGGTCGTGACCGGGTTGGCGGTCTGGAAACCCATTCAGTTCTCCGGGCTGGTCTCGCTGCTCGGCGGTTTTCAGACGGCACGGTTGATCCATTTCGCGGGCATGTCGGTCCTGGTCGGCTTCCTCGTCGTGCACGTCGCCCTGGCGTTGCTCGTCCCGCGGACGCTGTGGGCCATGCTGGCGGGCGGCCCGCGCCTGCCCCGTCGCAGCGCGGGAGGACACCCATGAGATCGCCCTTCCGCCCCCTGACCGTGCCCGATCCGGCCGTCCTCGACGATCATCGCGGGCTGATCCGTGCGATCGAGCGGCGCGGGCTCCTGCGCGGCGGACTCTCCCTCGGGGCGCTCACCATGCTGACCGGCTGCGACGTCGGCGAGAGTTCCTCGGTCGGCCGGGCGCTGCGCGCCGTCTCGGCCTTCAACGACCGCGTCCAGGAGGCGATCTTCGACCCGAACAAGCTCGCGCCCGAGTACCCGGACGCGATGGTCCTGAAGCCGCCGCGCTTCAACGCCTATTACGAGATCGAGGATGTGAAACCTGTCGACGGCTCGTCCTGGCGGCTGGAACTCGCCGGGCTCGTGGCCGACAAGCGGCCCTGGACGCTCCGGCGGATCGCCGAACTGCCGGAGCGCGAGATGACGATCCGGCACATCTGCGTCGAGGGCTGGGACTATATCGGCCAGTGGTCGGGCGTGCCGCTGCGCACGTTCCTGGAGCGGGTCGGGGCCGACCTCACGGCGAAGTACGTGGCGTTCAAGACGGCCGACGACTATCCGAGCAGCATCGACATGGCGACGGCGTTGCACCCGCAGACCCTGCTCGCCACGAAGTATGCGCGCGAGGTCCTGCCCGATCCGTTCGGCTACCCGCTGCGGCTGCGCACCGCCACGAAGCTCGGCTTCAAGAACCCGAAATGGATCACCGCGATCGAGGTGACCGACACGTATCGCGGCGGATACTGGGAGGACCGGGGCTTCAACTGGCACAGCGGCATCTGACGAGAGGGAAACTCCGTTCTCTTCGTACCATGCGTGTTTGGGACAAAAATCCCCGCGTGCACGGGCAGCCAGCTTGGATTAAGAGTAGAGTGCCATAGGCCAGAGCCTGTGCACCGACGACCGTAACGAGAGGCGCTTCATGCCGGCCACGTTGCATGCTGAGATGCCCGCGAGGGCAGCCCAGACCTGCGCGATCGGCGTCATGGCGAAGGCTCCCCAGCCCGGCCGTTCGAAGACGCGGCTATGCCCGCCGCTTCGTCCGGATCAGGCCGCGATGCTCAGCGGCGCGTTCCTGCGCGACACGACGCGAAACATCGCGCAGGCCGCGCGCGTGGCTCCGATCACCGCCTATGCGGCCTACGCGCCGGCGGGTGCCGAGGAGACGCTCGCGGCGTACCTGGCCGACGGCACAGCGCTCGTCCTTGCGGACGGCTCGACGCCGATGCCGGCCGGCGTCGAGGGGTTCGGCCGATGCCTGCTGCACGCGATCCAGGGCATGCTCGATCGCGGCCACCCCGCCGCCTGCGTCCTCAGCTCGGATAGCCCGACGTTACCCACGCGCGTTCTGGCCGAGGCCGCGCGTCGCCTCCTCGCGCCCGGCGACCGGGCCGTGTTGGGCGCGTCGGAGGACGGCGGCTACTACCTGCTCGGGCTGAAGGCATCGCACGCGCGCCTCTTCTCGGGCATCGCCTGGAGCACGGCCGGCGTCGCCGAGGCGACACGGGAGCGGGCGCGCGAGATCGGGCTCGAACTCGTCGAGTTCGAGCCCTGGTACGATGTCGACGACGCCGCCTCGCTGGCCATGCTGATCGAGGACGGGACGGGCTACGCCGCGCCCGCGACACGGGCCGCCATCGCCGAGCTCGGCCTAGAATCGGTGTCGGGGCGATCGGAGGCCTTCGCGTGACGCGGCCCATGGTCGGGCTCACCTGCCTCGGCATCCTCCTGGCCGTCCTGATGGTCGGCGCGCTCGCGATCCACGTGCCCGGCGCCGACACGGTCGGCTCGGTCACACGCGCGAACGTCTTCGTCGGCGTCTTGATGGGCGGGGTCGCGGTCTACCTCGTGGCGGTCCGACTCGTGCTCCGGCGGACGTTCCCGCCCGCGGCGCTCCCGATCGTGCTCGGCATCGCGGTGCTGATGCGGGTGGCGCTTCTGCCGTCGCTCCCGTTCCTGTCGAGCGACATCTACCGCTACGTCTGGGACGGCCAGGTGCAGGCGGCCGGCATCAACCCGTATCGCTACGTGCCGGCCGACCCGGCGCTCGCGACGTTGCGCGACCCGGACGTGTACCCGTTCATCAACCGGGCGGATTACGCCCGGACGATCTATCTGCCGGCCGCGCAGGTCGTCTTCGCGCTCGTCGGCCGGGTCACCGCGAGCGTGACGGGCATGA
>CAXUHE010000261.1:0-1056 GCA_964250725.1 uncultured Enterovirga sp.
ACCAGATCTACGCCCGATCTACGCCCGCGCCTGGCTCACGAACTTCGAGTTCAGGTAGGCCTCGATCGCCTCCGACCCGCCCTCGCTGCCGTAGCCCGAATCCTTGATGCCGCCGAACGGCACCTCGGGCAGCGCGAGCCCGTGATGGTTGATCGACACCATGCCGGATTCGACCCGCGAGGACAGTTTCTCGGCCGTCTCGGTCGAGCGCGTATAGGCGTAGGCCGCGAGCCCGAATGGCAGCCGGTTCGCCTCCTCGAAGGCCTCCTCGTCGTCCGAGAACCCGTTGATCGCGGCGATCGGCCCGAAGGGCTCGTCGTTCATCATCCGGGCCGAGAGCGGCACGTTCGTGAACACGGTCGGCTCGAAGAAGAAGCCCTGGTTGCCGATGCGCTTGCCGCCGGTGCGGAGTTCCGCGCCCGACGCCTCGGCGTCCGCCACGAAGCCCTCCATCGCGGTGACGCGGCGCGAGCCGACGAGCGGGCCCATGCGGCTCGACGGGTCCATCCCGTCGCCGACCTTGATGGCTTTCGCGGCCGCGGTGAACTTCTCGGTGAAGTCGTCCAGCACCGAATCGTGCACCAGGAAGCGGGTCGGCGCGACGCAGACCTGGCCTGCGTTGCGGAACTTGTTTGCGGAGAGGACCGAGACCGCCTTATCGAGATCAGCGTCCTTGAACACGATCGCGGGCGCATGGCCGCCGAGCTCCATCGTGGCGCGCTTCATGTGCAGTCCGGCGAGCGCGGCGAGCTGCTTGCCGATCGGGGTCGAGCCCGTGAACGAGATCTTCCGGATCACCGGATGGGGCACGAGATAACCCGAGATGTCGGCCGGCACGCCGAGCACGTAGGAGAGCACGTCGCCCGGGACGCCGGCGTCGAGATAGGCGCGGACCAGTTCGGCGCAGGAGGCCGGCGTATCCTCGGGACCTTTGAGGATCACCGAGCAGCCGGTCGCGAGCGCCGCGGAGAGCTTGCGCACCGCCTGGTTGATCGGGAAGTTCCAGGGCGTGAAGCAGGCGACCGGCCCGACGGGCTCACGGATCACGAGCTGCAT
>CAXUHE010000261.1:1066-5331 GCA_964250725.1 uncultured Enterovirga sp.
TGACGCCGTCCGCCCGGGCCGGGATCACCCGGCCATAGGCGCGCCGCGCCTCCTCGGCGAACCAGTCGATCGTGTCGGCGCCGCCCAGGATCTCTCCCTTGGATTCCGCGATCGGCTTACCCTGCTCCATGGTCATGATCGGGGCGATCGTGTCGACGCGCTCGCGCATGAGGTTCGCGGCCTTGCGCATGATCTTCGAGCGCTCGAACGCCGACACGGCGCGCCACACCTTGAAGCCGCGCTCCGCCGCGGCCAGCGCCTCGTCGAGGTCCTCGCGGCCTGCGACCGGGTGCGTGCCGATCTCCTCGGCGGTCGCCGGGTTGACGATCGGCAGCGTGTCGTTCGACCGGGCAGCTCGCCACTCGCCCGCGATGTGAAGGCGTACCTCTGGATACATCTCGATCTCCCGGCTCTATCGTCTTGATAGCCCGTGTAGCGGCAGACGGCCGATATCTCCATCCCGCGCGGAAGGCGTCCGGAACGAAAAACGCCCCGGAAGCCGAAGCCGCCGGGGCGTGAAGTCTAACTTGGGGTCGGGTTATGAACACGCCGGACCCCGGGTGGTTCCTGCGTGATCGAGAATTTCTGCAACCGATCGGTCGCCGGCCGCAAGAGCACGCCGTGCAGCCTCAGACAGGCGGCATCGTGGACCGCATCGAGGGCCGCCCCGCGAACGTCTCGAACCACGCGGCCGCCTTGGGATGGCCGGCACGCCAATCGAGATCGGGGAAGCGGAAATCCAGGTACCCGAGGCCGCACGCGAAGCTGACGGTGCCGATATCGACCCGCCCATCAAGATCCGAGATCTCCATCCGATCGACGGCGTCCGTGACCTTGGCCAGCTGGCCGCCGACCCAGTCGTGCCAGCGGAGCGGCTCCGGGCGGAGCGCCACCTCGTAGCGCGCAAGCAGCGCCGCACCCATCAGGCCGTCGCCCAAAGCAGCGTCCGTCAGGTTGCGCCAGCGCGCGGCGCCCTCTCCGAAGAACGAGCCTGACCCCAAGGCATCCAGATACTCGCAGATGACCCGGCTGTCGTAGAGCACCATGCCGTCGTCGGCGATGAAGGTCGGCACCTGCCCGATCGGGTTGTGCTCGCGGATCGTGGCGTTCCGCTCCACGGGACCCACGGCGGACGGCACTTTCTCGATCTTGTCCGCGAGCCCGAGTTCGAGCGCGACGACCATGACCTTGCGGACGAAAGGCGAAGAGGGGGAGTAGAATAGCTTCATTGCGCTGGCCTTCGCATGACCGGGCTACCTTGACGTGTGCAGACGCAAATCTCCTGACCCGATCGGATCTGGGAGACAAGATGCGAGCGGCGGAGTATCGACGGGCGATCGGGGATCGAACGGTCGCCGCAACCCATCCGGTGCGACAAGCGTTCCAACATCGCTCCCAGGTCTGTCCGACCCACCCGCCCAAGGTCACAATGCCCGAAGCCAATCTCGACGACGTCTGCGTCGACACGATCCGGACGCTCGCCATCGACGCGGTCGAGAAGGCGAAGTCGGGGCATGCCGGCGCCCCGATGGCGCTCGCACCCGTCGCCTACACGCTCTGGCAGCGCTTCCTGCGCTACGACCCGGCGGACCCGACCTGGCCGAACCGCGACCGGTTCGTGCTCTCCGCCGGCCACGCCTCGCTGCTCCTCTACTCGCTCCTGCACCTCGCGGGCGTGGCGTCGAACCCCGGCGACAAGACGAACCGGCCGGCCGTGTCGCTCGACGACATCAAGAACTTCCGCCAGCTCGACAGCCGCACGCCCGGCCACCCCGAATTCGGCCTGACGCCGGGCGTCGAGACCACGACCGGGCCGCTGGGCCAAGGCTGCGGCAACTCGGTGGGCATGGCGATGGCGAGCCGCTGGCTCGCCGCGAAGTTCAACACGCCCGATCTCACGCTCTTCGACTACGACGTCTACGTGATCTGCTCGGACGGCGACCTCATGGAGGGCGTCGCGTCGGAGGCGGCGTCGCTCGCCGGCCATCTCGGCCTCGCGAACCTCTGCTGGGTCTACGACAGCAACACCATCACCATCGAGGGCCACACC
Organism: uncultured Enterovirga sp.; assembly: GCA_964250725.1. Classification (GTDB taxonomy): domain Bacteria; phylum Pseudomonadota; class Alphaproteobacteria; order Rhizobiales; family Beijerinckiaceae; genus Enterovirga. The sequence continues at coordinate 3,117 of CAXUHE010000261.1, forward strand.
GAGCTCGCCTTCAGCGAGGATGTGGGCAAGCGCTTCGAGGGTTACGGCTGGAACGTGCTCAAGGTCGCGGACGCGAACGACCGGGAGGCGGTCGCGGCCGCGCTGCAGCGTTTCAAGGACACGCACGACCGGCCGACCATCGTCATCGTCAACTCGATCATCGGCTACGGCGCGCCGAAGAAGCAGAACACCTCGAAGGCCCACAGCGACGCGCTGGGCGAAGAGGAGGTGCGCGGCGCGAAGAAGGCTTACGGCTGGCCGGAGGACGCGCAGTTCCTGGTACCGGACGGCGTGTACCAGCAGTTCAACGAGGGAATCGGGACGCGCGGGGCCGAGTTGCACGCGGCCTGGAAGGCCACGATGGAGCGCGCCCGCCAGAGCGCGCCGGAGGCTGCGGATCAGGTCCAGCGCCTGCTCGCGCGCGAGATGCCGGACGGGTGGGACAAGGACCTGCCGGTCTTCCCGGCCGACGAGAAGGGGGTCGCGACGCGCGAATCCTCCGGCAAGGTGCTGAACGCGCTCGCAGAGCGCATCCCATGGATGCTCGGCGGCTCGGCCGACCTCGCGCCGTCGAACAAGACGAAGCTCGAATTCGAGGGCGCGGGCACGCTCGGCACGAAAGAGCCCGGCGGCCGCAACGTGCATTTCGGCGTGCGCGAGCACGGGATGGGGGCGGTCGTGAACGGCCTTGGCCTCTCGGGGCTGCGGGCCTTCGGGGCGACCTTCCTGGTCTTCTCCGACTACATGCGTCCGCCGATCCGGCTTGCCGCGCTCATGGAGCTCGCGGTCTTCCACGTCTTCACGCACGATTCGATCGGCGTCGGCGAGGACGGGCCGACCCACCAGCCGGTCGAGCAGCTGCTGGCGCTGCGCGCCATTCCGGGCCTCGTGGTCTTGCGCCCCGCCGACGCGAACGAGGTCGTCGAGTCCTACAAGACCGTGATGCGGCTGACGCACCAGCCGGCCTGCCTCGTGCTGAGCCGCCAGCCCCTGCCGACATATGACCGGACGCGCTACGCCTCCGCGGAGGGCGTCGCACGCGGCGCCTACGTGATGGCGGACGCGAAGGACGGCCGCCCGCAGGTGATCCTGATGGGGTCGGGCAGCGAGGTGCAGCTCTGCGTCCAGGCGCACGCCTTGTTGGAGAAGGACGGGATATCGGCACGCATCGTGTCGATGCCCTCCTGGGACCTGTTCGAGCAGCAGGACGAGGCCTACCGGCACAGCGTGCTGCCGCCCGCCATCAAGGCGCGCGTCTGCGTCGAGCAGGGCTCCGTGATCGGCTGGGACCGCTACGCGGGCACCGACGGCGCGATCATCGGCATGCACACCTTCGGCTCGTCCGCGCCGATGAAGGACCTGCTGGGCAAGTTCGGCTTCACGCCGGACAAGGTCTACGAAGCCGCCAAAGCACAGGTCGCGGCGACGAAAGTCGCAGGGAGCACGCCCTCATGAACCCGCTCAAGACCCTCTTCGAGGAGCAGGGCCAGGCGATCTGGCTCGATTTCGTGGCGCGCGGCTTCATCGCCAAGGGCAGCCTCAAGACGATGGTGGAGGACGACGCCCTGCGTGGCGTCACCTCGAACCCTTCGATCTTCGAGAAGGCGGTGGGCGACTCCGACGAGTACGACGCGTCGATCAAGGTCGCGGAACAGCATCCCGATATGACGGTCATGGACCTCTACGAGGGCCTGGCGATCGAGGATATCCAGGCCGCGGCCGACGTGCTGCGACCCGTCTACGACGCGTCGAAGGGCGCGGACGGCTTCGTGAGCCTCGAGGTTTCGCCCTACCTCGCGCTCGACACGGCTGAGACCGTGAACGAGGGCCGTCGGCTCTGGAAGGCGGTCGGGCGCGACAACCTGATGGTCAAGGTCCCGGCGACACCGGCCGGCCTGCCCGCCATCCGCACGCTGATCGGCGATGGGATCAACATCAACGTGACGCTCCTCTTCTCGCAGGACGTCTACGAGGAGGTGGCCAACGCCTATCTCGACGGGCTCGAGCGATTGGTGAAGGGCGGCGGCGACCCGCACCGGGTGGCGAGCGTCGCGTCCTTCTTCGTGAGCCGCATCGATTCGGCCGTGGAGAAGGCGCTCGACACGAAGATCGGCGAGGCCAACGACCCGGACGAGAAGGCCGCGCTCGAACAGCTCAAGGGCAAGGTGGCGATCGCCAACGCGAAGCTCGCCTACCGGCGCTACAAGCGCCTGTT
>CAXUHE010000262.1:0-5262 GCA_964250725.1 uncultured Enterovirga sp.
TGATGCGCGGCACGCGGATCTCGCCCGTGCGAGCGTGGATCCGTACCTCCACGAATTCGGCCCCGAAGGCGAACTGCACCCGGTCCTTGAGGCTCATGCCCTGCACCATGACGGGGATGCCCTTCGACAGGATCGTGGTGCCGAGCGGCGGCGTCCCGTCCGGCCCGCTATCGGCCCGCACCGTGATCCCGTCCTCGCCGAAGCGCGCCAGCGCGACGACCAGCGGCTCGACCTGGTTGCCGGGGCCTTTCAGGGCGCCGTCCTCCAGCCGGATCTGCTTCGGGTCGAGCCCGGAGAGCGGCGTGTCGGTAGCCTTCACGGCGGCCTTCGCGAGGAGCTGCCGGATGTCCTCGCAAGCCTCCCCGATCGCCACCGAGACGCTGGCCGTCGTGTTGGACCCCCCGGCGATCGGGCCGGGCGGCAGGTCGGTGTCGCCGAGCGCCACCGCGACGTCGCCCGTCGCGAGGCCGAGCCCGTCGGCCGCGAGCTGCGCCAGCATCGTGTAGGCGCCCTGCCCGATCTCGTGGATCGCGGACGCGACCGTCGCGCGGCCCGCGGCGTCGAGATGGATGCGCACCGCCGCCGGGCCGATATTGGTCGGGTAGGTGGCGGTCGCGCAGCCGTAGCCGACGAGCCAGTCGCCGTCGCGCATCGATCGCGGCCTCGGATCGCGCGACGCCCAGCCGAAGGCGCGCGCCGCCTCGTCGTAGCACTGCATGAGCGAGCGGCTGGAGAAGGGCAGGCCCTTGATGTTCTCGCGCTGCGTGTCGTTGATGCGCCGGAGCTCGACGGGGTCGATCCCGAGCTTCTCCGCCAACTCGTCCATCGCGCTCTCCAGCGCGAACATGTAGGGCACCTCGGGCGGCGCGCGCATGAAGCCCGGCGTCGACCGGTCGGCGTGCACGGTCGAGACGCGGGTGAGCACGTTCGGGCAGGCATACATGCGCGACGTCGTCTCGACGCCGGAGACCTTGTAGCCGTCCGGCCGCGACGTGACCTCGAAGCCCTCGTGGATGAGGGACGTGAGCTTGCCGTCCGGCGTCGCGCCGAGCCGGATGTTGTGGCGCGTCTCGGCCCGGTAGGTCGCGATGGTGAAGCCCTGGTCGCGGGTCGCGACCAGCTTCACGGGCCGGCCGAGCTGTTTCGCCGCGAGCGCGATCGGCCCCGTGCGGGTCGTGTAGGTGCCCTTGCCGCCGAAGCCGCCGCCGATGAAGGGCGACACGACGTGGACGTCGCTGTTCGACAGTCCAAGCTCGGTCGCGACGGCGGCGCGCGTGCCGTAGACGAACTGCGTCGGCTCGTAGACCGTCAGCTTGCCGTCCGCCCAGGCGCAGGTGGTCGTGAACAGCTCGATCGCGTTGTGGTGCTGTGTCGGCGTCGCGTAGCTCGCCTCCACCTTGACGGGCGCCGACACGAAAGCGCCCTCGGCGTCGCCGACCTTCGGGTCGCCCGGCGTCAGCATCTCCTTGAAGATCCCAGGCCCGACGGTCTTCGCGCCCGGTGAATCGAAGGTCGCCGAGGGCGCCTTCTCGTCGTACTCGACCTCGATCAGGTGCGCGGCCTCGCGCGCCGCCTCGAAGGTCTCGGCCAGCACCACGGCCACGATCTCGCCGTCGTGCCGGATCTCGGTCGAGCGCATCGGGTACATCGAGGTGCCGGACTGGCCGCCCATCATGAAGGTGCGCACCTCCTTGAGGCCGGCCGCGTCGCCTTCGTGCGTCATGATGTCGATGACGCCGGGCACCGCGCGCGCCGCGTCGAGACGCATCGCGGTGATGTGGCCGAGGGCGATCGAGCTCGTCTTAAGGTACGCGTAGGCCGGCCGCTCGACCGCCATGTCCGAGGAGTAGCGCGCCTCGCCCGTCACCTTGAGGCGCGCCTCGACGCGAGGCGGGGAGCGGCCGATCTCGCCGGTGGTCTTCAGGGCTGCCGACATGGTGCGCTCCGCTCGAGTCTCGGCTCAAGAACGGGCGGCGCGCGGCGGCGTTCCTCAGGCTTGGTGGCGCGGCCTCGCGAGGGCGGATCGCTCGCGCGCGAGGTGCAGGCCGTGGCCGGGCGCTCCCACGAGCTCGCCGTCGCGCATCACGGTCGTGCCGCGCACCATGGTGAGGACCGGCCAGCCCGTGATCGCGGTCCCCTCGTAGGGCGTGTAATCCGCCCCGTCCCCCAGCATGGCGTGGGTCAGCGTGACCTGCCGCTCCGGGTCCCAGATCGCCAGATCCGCGTCGGACCCGATCGCGATCGTGCCCTTGCGCGGATAGAGCCCGTAGGTCTTGGCGTGGTTCGTGGAGGAGAGCGCCACGAAGCGGTTGAGGTCGATCCGGCCCTTCGACACGCCCTCCGAGAACAGGATGGGCAGGCGCGCCGCGACGCCCGGGATGCCGTTCGGCACCCAGCGGAAGCTCGTGCGGCCGCGCGGGTTCAACTTGCCCTGCGGGTCGTCGTAGCGGAACGGGCAATGGTCGGACGAGAAGGTCGAGACCACGCCCGTCTCGATGCCGCGCCAGCAGGCCTCCTGCGAGGCGGCGTCGCGCGGGGGAGGGGAGCAGACGAGCTTCGCGCCCTCCATGTTGAGGCCGTCGAGATCGGAGGCCGTCAGCACGAGGTATTGCGGGCAGGTCTCCGCGTAGACCTTGAGGCCGCGCGATTGTGCCCGCCGGATCTCCTCCAGCGCCTCGCCGTTCGACACGTGCACGATCATGACGGGCACGTCGACGATCTCGGCGAGCGAGATCGCGCGGTGCGTCGCCTCGCGCTCGACCGGGATCGGACGAGAGGTCGCGTGGAACTTCGGCGCGATGTCGCCCTGCCGCTCGAGCTTGTCGATCAGGAAGCGGATCGCGTCGTCGTTCTCGGCGTGGACCATCACGAGCGCGCCGGTCTCGCGCGCGACGGACATGACGTTCAGCATCTCGAGATCCGAGAGCTTCATGCCCTCATAGGTCATGAACACCTTGAACGAGGTGTACCCGTCCTCGACCAGCGCCGGCAGTTCCTGCCCGAGCACGCCCTCCGTCGGGTCCGCGATCACGAGGTGGAACGAGACGTCCACGTGGCAGCGCCCCTCGGCCTGCGCGTGGTAGCCCTTCAGCGCCTCGCGCAGGCTCTCGCCTTTCTGCTGAACGCAGAAGGGCATGACGGTCGTGTTGCCCCCGAAGGCGGCCGAGCGGGTGCCGGTCTCGAACCCGTCCGCCATCACGATGCCGGGGCCGGAGGGTTGCGCGAAGTGGACGTGGCTGTCGATGCCGCCCGGCAGCACCAGCCGGCCCGACGCGTCGATCACCTCCGCGGCCTCGCCGAGGTCATGGCCGAGCGCCGCGATCCGCCCGTCCCGGATGCCGAGATCGGCCGCGAACGTATCGGACGCCGTCGCGACCGTGCCGCCCCGGATGATGGTGTCGAAGGTGGGCATGGCTTCTCGTGAGTGCGCGGTCGGTCGACCTCAGGTCTGCGATGCAATCACCGCGCCCGCGTTGCAAGCGCGAGAAGCCCAACCGTCATTCCCGGCCGGAGGCGGCGCAGCCGCCGGAGGGGAAGGGAATCCATCGCCCAGGTTCAACGTCTGTCGTCCTGGATCCCCTTCCCGCCCGCTGCAAGGGCGCCGGGGATGACAGGAAAAACCGCTCGCTAGAACGTCAGCCTGCCTGAAGCGCCGCCATCGTCATGCGGTCGGGCCCTAGGTCCTCGACCTGGTCGACCGCGAGTAGCTCCGCCAGGCGCACGCGGGCGCGGTTCACGCGGCTCTTCACCGTGCCGATCGCGCAGCCCATGATCGCGGCCGTCTCCTCGTAGGAGAAGCCCTGCGCGCCGACGAGCAGCAGCGCCTCGCGCTGGTCCGGCGCGAGGCGCCCCAGCGCCTCCCGGAAATCGTTCATGTCGGCCCGGCCGTCCTGCTCCGGCAGGCTCGAGAGCCGCCCCGCATAGGCGCCGTCCACGTCCTCGACCTCGCGCTTCCCCTTGCGCAGGTTCGAGAAGTACAGGTTGCGCAGGATCGTGAAGAGCCACGCGTTGAGGTTCGTGCCGCGCTCGAACCGGTCGATCGCCCCCCAGGCACGCATGATCGTGTCCTGGACGAGGTCGTCCGCCTTGTCGACGTTGCCGCATAGCGAGATCGCGAAGGCGCGCAGGCTGGGCAGCGCCCCCAGCATCTCGTCGCGGATCTCCGGTTCAACGGGCATTCGGGTCTCGTATCCTGTCTTCGAGCCTCGCCATCAGGCGCCGAAGCCGCAGGGCGGCGTCGCGGTCCGGCTGCATGTCACGCACATATAGGGAGTCGTATAGCGACTTCAGCTTGCGGCCGAGATGATTTTGCACATGACGGTCCAGCATCGAACGCACTCCCGGGATCGGCGGAGCACTCTCTCCGCCGCCCGTGAGAACGGGTTCGACCGAGCCGTGTTCGAGCCGATCCCTCGAATGCCGCGCGTAGGGTTAGGGCGGCGTTAACCCACCGCCCCCTCACCGGCCGGCACGGCCACGACCTCGGCATGCGCCCTCTCGTATTCCCGCATCACGTGGCGGAAGGAGCGAGCGGCCGCGTCGTTCTTCGAATCCTCGTCGACCGGACGCAGCATGAACAGCAGGAGCGAGCGGCCGGTGACGTCGTAGGCGTGTCCGAACCCGAATTCCGGCGCGTGCGAGAGGTCGGGCTGGTTCGTGTCCACAAGACCGACCCAGGTGTCGCCGCCCGGCGCCTCCGGCAGCGTGAAGGTCACGACGTCGTGATAGGCGTTCATGATGAGGAGCAGCGTCGCGTCGGTGCCGGGCCGCCGGATGCCGGTCGGCTGGGCGCGTCCGTCGAGCAGGATGCCGAGCGAGCGCGCGTTGCCGTCGCCCCAGTTCTCCTCGTTCATCTCGTGGCCCGACGGGTTGATCCATGTGACGTCCTTGCCGCCGATCACGTCGTCATGGTCGCCGGTCAGGAAGCGGCCGCGACGCAGCATCGGCAGCGCCTGGCGCAGCATGATCGCCATCTGGGTGAACTCGACCATCGACTTGCCCTCCTCGTCGAGGCTCCAGTCGATCCAGCCGATCTCGCTGTCCTGCCCGTAGGCATTGTTGTTGCCGCCCTGCGTGCGGGCGAACTCGTCGCCGGCGAGCAGCATGGGCGTCCCGCGCGAGAGGAACAGGGTCGCGATGAAGTTGCGCATCTGGCGCATGCGCACCGCGACGATCTCGGGATTGTCGCTCTTGCCCTCCTCGCCGTGATTGTAGGAGTGGTTGTTCGAGCTGCCGTCGCGGTTGTCCTCGCCGTTCGCCTCG
>CAXUHE010000263.1:0-950 GCA_964250725.1 uncultured Enterovirga sp.
ACCAGGAGCCCGGCCTCGACGTCCCGCGCCGCAAGCGCGGCCTGCCAGGCCTGCGCGCTCCAGCCGAGGTGGCGCCCCTCGCGGTCGGCCCAGCGGAAGGCGATCGGCGGGGCGGCGCGCAGGAGGTCGGCCGCGAGGCCGGGATCGAGCGCCGCGATCTCGCTCTTGCGGCGGATGTCGGAGGTGTTGATCGTGCCGGTCGCGGCGTAGAGCGTCGAGAAGCGCAGCGAGGGCGTGCCCAGCGTGGACGCGTTGTCGGCGGCAGGCGCGATGTTGCCCGCGACCGTGAGCCGCTCGGCCGGCGCGGAGGTGCCGATCCCGACCTTGCCCGAGCCCTTCACGCGCAGCGCCTCGACCCAGGCGGAGCCGTTCGGCGACATCTTCACCTGGAGGTCGTCGTCACCCACAAGGCCGACCTCGGCGCGGCCCGAATAGCCGCTCTGGAACAGGAACGAGAGGACGCGCGCCGCCGCCTCCTTGTTGAGGGTGTAGCGCAGGTCGCCGGTTCCGCCCTCGGCCGCGGGCTTCGCGGTCCAGAGCGCGGCGTTCAGCTTGGCGCTGAAGGGGTTCGCGGCGTCCGCGCCCGTGCCGATGCCGAAAGCCGTCAGGTTCTGGAGCGCCGTGAGGTCGGCCGGGAAGGCGCTCCAGGCCGCGCCGTCGAAGAGCGCGAAGCGGCGCTCGTCCACCAGATAGGCGAGGAAGCCCGCGCCCGGCGCGACGAAGCGCCAGAGCCCGTCCTGCCAGGTCGCGACCTGGCCCGCATGCCCCGCCCAGGCGCCGGAGGGGGAGACCGCCACGACGTAGCGGTCCCCCTCTCCCGGCGAGGCGGGCGGCGAGGCCCGGTCGCGATCGAGGCAGGCGAGCTGGACGAGCGTGTCCAGCGCGAACAGCGCCTCGTTATGCGTGACGTGCTTCTGCGCCTGCGCGGCCGCGAGCAGCGGCAGCCCGAG
>CAXUHE010000263.1:960-5242 GCA_964250725.1 uncultured Enterovirga sp.
CTCGTGAGTCAGAGGATCGGGATCGTGGCGCGGCGCGCGAAGCCGCGCCCGACGCTCGCGCTCACCTGGACGACCGCGAGCGTGAGGCTCGCCTGCGGGCCGCCGAGATCGGCCGTCTCGTCGGCCGCCGCGTAGAGCGCGCTCGGGGTGTCGCTCGCGAGCGTGCGGACGACCGCGCCGCCCGACAGGATGTCGAGCTCGTAGCGCTCGGCCTCCTCGTCCAGCGGCACCTCGACGACCTCCCAGGCGTCGCCGTCGATGCGGGTCTGCCGAATCCACCCGATCGCCACGCCCTCCGGGACGCGGCGCGCCCGCAGCCGCACCGGCGGGAGCGGCCGCAGCGCAAGGGCCCCGACCGTCGCATCGACCGTCACGAAGCTCGGGTCGGCATAGTCGCGGCCCGCCGGCCCGACGCGGTACGTCCAGCGCCGCCCGAGATCCGCGAGCGAGGTCGTCAGCGGCACCGGCGCCTCGTCGAGCCGCACGATCGTCGCGCCGGCCGGGACGACCCGTGCCGCAAGGTCCTCGCTGCCGCCGAGCCCGCGCAGGAAGCGCGAGAGCCGGTAGCGGCGCGCGCCGACGAGGATTGCATGCGCCGCGACGAGCAGCTCCCACGCGCCGTCCGGTCCCTGGAGGGCGAGGAGGTTGCCCCCGGCGAGCGCCGCCGCGTCGTCGAGCGAGGCCAGCGACCCGCCGGACAGCTCGACATCGAGCGAGGCGGCGGCGTCCCAGCGCCAGACGGGGCCGGCCGGCATGGGGCCGAGCGTGCGCCCGATCATCGCCGGCAGGTCCGCGACCGCGTGGAGCGCGAAGCCGGCCCCGTCCGCGGAGCGCCAGATCGCCGCGGCGCCTGGCCAGGGATCGGCCGCGACCGCCATGAACTGCAAGGGAGCCGGGCTCGCGGCCGCCATGGGCAAATCGAGCACCGCGACGGCCGGCGGCCCGGCGATCGCGGGCAGCGCGGGCGGACGCCGCGCGCTTTCGGGGCCGGGCCGCGCGTCGAAGATCGCGGGCTCGACCGCGGTCGCGACGACCCGGCGCAGGTCGGAATCCGCCACACGCGTCACGCGGTAGAGACGGCCCTCGATCGCCACGACGTCGCCCGGCTCCAGCGCGAGGTCGCGCGGGCCGAGCGCGAACTCGGCCGTCTCGCGGCCCGCCCACGCGTCCTGCAGCGCGACATCGACGAGCCGCTGCGCCTCGGCGCGGGTCGTCACGACCGCGAAGTCGTGGCCCTCCTCGCGGCGGCTCGACCCCGCGAGGCGGCGCGACCCGACCGACGCGCGGGCGTACTCGCCCGCCGCGTCCGTGAACGCGAAGCGCAGCGCGCCGGGCAGGTCGGTCTCCTGCGCGCGGCGGCGCGACAGGATCGGCGCGTCGCGGTCGGCCGCCATCGCGTCCCGCGAGAGGGTCGCGTCGACGCGCCCGCCCCGGCCGCGCCAGGCGAGCCCGCCGGCGCTGGCGAAGACGTCGAAGCCGAACAGGTCCTGGAGCGGCTGCAACGCCTCGCGCGCCGACATCGGCCGGTCGATCACGTAGCCGTCGAGGAACCCGTCGAGCGCTGGCCGCTTCATCGGGCCGAGCCCGAACTCGGCCGCGACCGCGCCGACCAGCCGGTCGAGCGGCACGCCCTCCAGCCGCCCTGTGATCCAGTGGCCGGTCGTCCAGTTGGCGCCGTCGGCCCAGACGGTGTCGAGATCCGGGAAGGCCGGGAAGGGCCGCGCGTCCCAGCACCAGACCGACATCCGGGCAGGCTCGACCATGCGGCCCGCGTAGCGGTCGGAGACGGGGTTGAACTCGGCTTCGAAGCCCGGCAGCGCGGGATCGAGGCGAACCAGCGCTTCGACGCCTTCGTGCGCGAGCTGCAGCATTTCAACCGCCGTCACTCGGGAGACGATCGATGAGCGCGCTTCTCACCTGGATCGGCCTCTCGGCCGAGCCCACGCGGCACGACAGCGCCGGCATCATCCGCGATTTCGTGCGCAACCTCGAACGCCTCGCGGATGGCCGCGAGGCCGCGCGATGACCGCGCCCGCTTTCGCGCCCGAGCCGGTCACCGTCGCGGCCGACGGGCTCGTCTCCGGCTACGCGAGCGTGTTCGGCCTGCCCGACCTCGGACGCGACGTCGTCCTCGCCGGCGCCTTCCGGGACAGCCTCGCGCGGCGCGGCGTCTCCGGCATCCGCATGCTCTGGCAGCACGATCCGGCGGAGCCCATCGGGCGCTGGCTCTCGCTCGCCGAGGACGCCCGGGGCCTGCGCGTGCGGGGCCGCCTCAGCGCGGGCGTCGCCCGGGCGCGCGAGCTCGCAGCGCTCGTCCGCGAGGGTGCGCTCGACGGGCTGTCGATCGGCTTCCGGGCCGTCGAGGCCGATCGCGACCGCGCGAGCGGGCTGAGGCGCCTCGCGCGGATCGACCTGTGGGAGGTCTCTCTCGTCACCTTCCCGATGCAGCCCGGGGCGCGCCTCGACCTTCGCGCCGATCCTGCCGGCCAGTCCGCCCATCTGGCGTCCGCGATCCGCCGCGCCGCCGCCCGCCTGTCCGTCCAACCGTGAAGAGGATGTCACGATGTCTGACCTGAACACGTACGAGAACAAGGCCGCGACCGTGGACGTGGCGGCCGCCTACGACGATCTCGCCCGCACCTTCGAGGCGTTCCGGCAGGAGAACGACGAGAAGATCGCCGGGATCGAGACGCGCATGCGCGCCGACGTCGTCACCGACGAGAAGCTCGCGCGCATCGACGCCGCGCTCGACCTGTCGAAGCGCCGCCTCGACCGCGCCGAGCTCGACGCGCGCCGCCCCGCTTTGGGCCGCACGGCCGAGCGCGAGGCCGAGCCCGGCCGGGCCGAGCACAAGGCGGCGTTCGACCTCTACGTCCGGGCGGGCGAGGCCGCGGGCCTGAAGGGGCTCGAGGCGAAGGCGCTCTCGGCCGGTTCCGGCCCGGATGGCGGCTACCTCGTGCCGGCGCAGGTCGAGACCGAGGTGCTGCGGCGTCTGGCCAGGCTGTCGCCGATCCGCGCCATCTCGTCCGTCCAGGTGATCTCGAGCGGCCTCTACAAGCGCGCCGTCTCGATCTCCGGCCCCGCCTCGGGCTGGGTCGGGGAGAACGCGCCGCGGCCCCAGACGGACGCGCCCTCGCTCTCCGAGCTCGCCTACCCGGCAATGGAGCTCTACGCGATGCCGGCCGCGACGCAGACGTTGCTCGACGATTCCATCGTGAACATCGACGACTGGCTGGCCGGCGAGGTGGAGACGGCCTTCGCGGAGCAGGAGGGCGCCGCCTTCGTGACGGGCGACGGGGTGAACAGGCCGAAGGGCTTCCTCGCCGCCCCGACCGTCGCGGACGCGTCCTGGAGCTGGGGCAGGCTCGGCACGGTCGCGACCGGCGCGGCCGGGACCTTCCCGGCCGAGAGCCCGGCCGACGTCCTGATCGACCTCGTCTACGCGCTCAAGCCGGGCTACCGGCAGAACGCGAGCTTCGTGATGAACCGGCGCACGCAGAGCGCGATCCGGAAGTTCAAGGACGAATCGGGCGCCTATCTCTGGCAGCCTCCCGCGACGGCCGGCGCTGCCGCGACGCTGATGTCGTTCCCGGTCGTCGAGGCGGAGGACATGCCCGACATCGCGGCGAACAGCCTCGCGGTCGCCTTCGGGGACTTCCGCCGCGGCTACCTCGTGGTCGACCGCGCCGGCATCCGGGTGCTGCGCGACCCCTATTCCGCCAAGCCCTACGTGCTCTTCTACACGACGAAGCGCGTGGGCGGCGGCGTGCAGGACTACGCGGCGATCAAGCTGCTGAAGTTCGCCGCGAGCTGATCGCGAACCTCTCTCCCGATCGTCATGCTGAGGAGCGCCGGAGGCGCGTCTCGAAGCACGCACGCTATGTCCGGTGCGTGCTTCGAGACAGCCTGCTCACGCAGGCTTCCTCGGCATGACGAGGTTTGGTGGAGGCTTACGCCTTCGGCAGCAGGACCGTGTCGACCACGTGGATCACGCCGTTCGACTGGTTGACGTCCGCGATCGTGACCTTCGACTTGCCGCCCTTGGCGTCGGTGAGCTCGACCGTCGAGCCGGACAGCACGGCGGTGAGGCTCTCGCCCTCGACCGTCGTCAGCGTGGCCTTGCCGCCGCCGTCCTTGATCGCCTTCACGATGTCGGCGGCCGAGTGCGTGCCGGCGACCACGTGGTAGGTCAGGATCTTGGTCAGCGTCGCCTTGTTCTCGGGCTTCACCAGCGTCTCGACCGTGCCGGCCGGGAGCTTGGCGAAGGCGGCGTTCGTGGGTG
>CAXUHE010000264.1:0-5146 GCA_964250725.1 uncultured Enterovirga sp.
GGGCGCGCGCCCTCGAACCAGCGCCGCGTCTGAAAGAAGAAGCCGGACAGCGGGTCGCTCGTGCCCCCGCCGATGGCGAGCCGGCTGAGCCCCACGCCCGCGCGGCTGAGCATGCGCCGCCATCCGTCGAGGCCGGTCTCGGTACCCGGGCGGAAACGGCTCGCGACCGCGATGTCGGCTCCGGCCGCCCGGAGGTCGTCGATCATGCGACGCGCGAGCCCCGCCTCGTGCTGCCCGTCGCCGTCCATCACCCCTAGGATCTCGCCCCGGGCGACGTCCCAGCCCGCGATGCAGGCCGATGCCAGCCCTCGAACGCCTTCGCGCCGTACCAGACGGATTCGCGGATCGCGGCGGCCGGCAAGCCTCACGATCTCTGCCGTGCGTTCGTCGCGCGAATCGTCCACCACGATGAGCTCGTACGCGAGGCCGTCGAGCGCCGCTCTGGCCTCCGCGAGCACGCCCGCGATCGCCTCGTGCTCGTCCAGCGTGCAGATCACGAGCGAGATCTCGGGTCCTGTCCCGCGTGACGTCGACGCCATGCCGCTCCCCGCCTGCCGAGACGCGGTTCTGCGCCCCAAGGCGTCGCCGGGGCGTTAAGCGACATCGCTAAAGTTCGGTTCAGGTGTCCGGTTCATGATGGAGGGATGAGCCAGTCAGCGACATTCCCGGCGATCCGCTCCGCATCTGCGCCCCGTGCCGACTCGGCGCTCTGGCCGGTGCACGTCGCGGCGCTGGCCGCGCTCGCGACCGGCCTCTGGTATCCCGGCATGCTGGGTGACGGCGATACGTGGTGGCATGTCCTGACCGGGATGTGGATCCTCGATCACCTGGCGGTTCCGCACACCGACCTCTACTCGTTCACCATGCCGGACGCTCCTTGGACGACGCATGAATGGCTGTCCGAGCTCCTGATGGCCGGCGCCTTCAGGACAGCGGGCTGGAGCGGCGTCGTGACGTTGTCCGCCGCGGCCACGGCTCTCGCGGTCCTGCTCCTCGGGCGGCGTCTCGCGCGCGACCTGTCCGCGCTGGCGCTCCTCGTCATCCTCCTCATCGCGCTGGGTCTCGTCGGCACGAGCCTTCTCGCGCGTCCGCACATCCTGGCTCTCCCGGTCCTGACAGCGTGGACGATCGGCCTTCTCGACGCGCGCGAGGAGGGGCGTGCGCCGAGCCCGTGGCGTCTTGCGCTCATGATCGTGTGGGCGAACCTCCACGGCGGGTACGCGTTCGGGGTCGCGCTCGTCGCGCCCTTCGCGCTCGAGGCGCTCCTCGTGGCTCCGGCAAGCGAGCGGGTGCGGGTCGCGCTGACCTGGTCGACCTTCGGCGCCGCGGCGCTGGGCTCCGCGCTCGTGACCCCGTTCGGCGTGGAAGGACTCCTGTTCCCGCTAAAGCTCCTGCGTATGGCGAGCCTGTCGGAGATCGCGGAGTGGCAACCCGTCAGCTTCGCGACACTGAATCCGCTGGGTGTCGCGATCCTGGCCCTGCTCGCGTTCGCGCTCTACCGGCCCGTTCGGGTCCCGCCGGTCCGGCTGGCTCTGCTCGTCGGGCTGATCCACATGGCGCTCGCCCATTCGCGCCATCAGCTCCTGCTCGCGATCGTCGGATCGCTGCTGATCGCCCGCCCGGTCGCGGTTGCGATCACGCCCGGCGCGGCCGCGCCGACGCCCCGTGCCCGACGCGGCGGGACCGGCTTCGGATACGACTGGGCCGTCGCGGCCTTCGCGCTCGCGCTCGTGGCCGCGCGTCTCGCCCAGCCAATCGTTCGGGAGGGCGGGCCTGTCTCCCCGATCGCCGCCGTCGCGGCCGTCCCGGATGATGTGAGAGCGCGCCCTGTGCTCAACGATTACGGGTTCGGCGGCTACCTGATCTGGGCTGGCATCCGGCCGTTCGTGGACGGGCGCGCCGACATGTACGGCGACGACTTCCTGTCGCGCTACGTGGCCGCGACCCGCGCGCCAGGTCCCGCGTTCGACAGCTTGCTGGATGAGTACCGGATCTCCTGGACGATTCTGCCGCCCGATGGCGCCGTCGCTCTCGCACTCGACAGGATGCCGGGCTGGCGGCGGATCTACGCGGACCGCCTAGCCGTCGTGCACGTGCGCGACGGCGTGATCGAGGCTCAGCGGCCCGGGTTGAAGCCGCCGTAGCCCGGCATGCTGCCGGGAGGCGTGTACGGTGCGGCCTGGGAGGCTGCCTGTGGCGCGTTCGTCGGGAAGAAGCGGCGGCTCGGCGCCTGGGTCGGCCGGACCTCGACCCCGCGCGGGGCCGCGACATCGATCTGACCCTCCGAATTGGTGCGCTGGGCCTCGCGCGAGGCCTGGCTGCGGTCGCGCCGCCGCTCGGGCTTCGAGGCGACGACCGGGGCGGATTCGGGGTCCTTCGGCTCGGCGATGACCGCGTTCCCGCCTTTGCAGTCGGTCAGCCACACGTCGTAGACGGCGTGCTCGATCGCGTGCAGGCCGGGGCTCGCGGCGAACATCCATCCGGAGAAGATGCGGCGATACTTGTTGTCGAGCGTGACCTCGTCGACCTCCATGAAGGCGTCGGTCTGAGGGCTCTCGGTCGGCGGTCGGGAGTAGCACACGCGCGGCGTGATCTGGAGCGCGCCGAACTGAACCGTCTCGTCGACCCCGACCTCGAACGAGATGATCCGGCCCGTGATCTTGTCCAGACCGTTCAGGACGGCCGTCGGGTTCTTGATCTTGTCGGCCGAAGCAGGACCGGGCGAGAGTATCGCCAACGCCGCCATGATTCCGAGCGAGAGTGCGCCGCGGCCGCGTATCGTTCCGACCCGTGACATCATCCGCCGGACGCCTTGCCCCTCGCGGCCGGCGTCTCGCGCGACCTCTCTTGGCGTTAACACGCGAACGATGTTGGAAAAAGGGCGCGGCGGCCGGGCGGGGCCGGCAGTCTTGGCGTGGCGTGGCGATTTTGTCGCCGGACCCGATTCAGGGCAAGGCTCGACCGGTCGACCACCGCATCCCGAAAGGCCGCCATGCATTCCTCCGCGATGACCATCCCGTCCGGTCGCCTGCCGCCCGGCGCGATCGGGCACAACCGCGGGATCGTCAGGCCGAACTACGCCTTCATCCCGCCCGACGGCGTGCTGATGAGCCGCCTGCCCGCCTACGAGGCGACCGACGTGCGCTTCCTCGCGGCTCCGGTGATGGGCGCGCGCTTCGCGCAGTTCGTCCTCACCATCGAGCCCGGCGGGGGCACGCGCGCCACGATCTCGGAACCGGGCGTGCAACACTTCTTCTATTGTCTCAGCGGTTCGGCCACGATCTCGCTTGCCGAGGGTGCGCCGAGCGAGTTGACGGCCGGTGGCTTCGCGTATGTCCCGCCGGGCGTGCCGTTCCGCCTCCGCAACGAGGGCGAGGCGCCGGTCCGGGTGCTGGGGCTGCGCAAGCGCTACGAGACCGTGCCGGATCTGGCCGCGCCCGACCCGATCGTGTCGCATCGCGACGCGGTGCCCCTCACCAACCATACGGGGCTGGAGGGGCGCGGTTTCCAGTTCCTGCTGCCCTACGGCGACATGCGCTTCGACTTCGAGATGAACCTCATGTGGTTCGCGCCGGGCACCTTCTTCCCAGCCGTCGAGACCCACGTCATGGAGCACGGACTCTACATGCTGGAAGGCCAGGGCCTCTACCTGCTCGGCGCCGATTGGCACGAGATCTGGGCGGAGGACTTCGTCTGGATGGGTGGCTACTGCCCTCAGCAGTTCTACCCGACCGGCTTCGACGATGCGGCCTACCTGCTCTACAAGAACGTCAACCGCGATGTGGCGCTCTGACGGTCCTCAGGCTGGACGCACGTTCCAGGGATAGGGCGACACGCCCTGGAGCACGCCGGTGATGCTCTTCCGGTAGGCGGTCATCGGATAGCTGATCCCGAGCGGGATCGTGGCGACCTCGGACATCGCGAGGCGGGACAGCTCGGAGGCGACCCGCTTCTGCGAAGCTTCGTCGGGCGCGTTGACCCAGTCCTGGGTCAACTCTTCGGCCCTGGGGCTCGTCCACCAGCCGAACCAGCCGGCCCCGCCCTGGCCCCGGACGAGCGAGGAGGTCGCGGGCGTCGCGTAGCCGCCGGACGAGCCGTAGGTGCAGAACACGCTCCAGCCTCCCTGATCGACGGTGCCGCGGTTGGTGCGGCGCTGGATCACGCTGCCCCAATCCATCTCCTGAAGGTCGACGTTGAAGCCGATCTTCCCGAGGAGGTCGGCCGTTACGAGGCAGAGCGGACGCACGGGCGGGTAATCGGTCGGGCTCAGCACGACGACGCGCTGGCCCGCATAGGCGCTGGCCTTCAGGGCGGCTCTCGCGGCCCCGAGATCGTTCTTCATGAGGACGCCGCCGTCGTCGGTCTCGTAGGGCGTGCCGCAGGGGAACTCGCTGAGGCAGGTCCGCCACATCGACTGGTCGTCCCCGAAGGTCGCGCGCATGTAGTCGTCCTGGTTCACACCCATCAGGACGGCGCGCCGGATCGCCACGTCGTTGAACGGCGCCTGCAGGTGGTTCAGCCGCATGAGCGACTGGTTGCCCTGCGGGTTCGCGACCGCGACCGTGATGTCGCGGCTGCGCGCGAGCGAGGGCAGGAGATCGCTCAGCGGCTGCTCCCACCAGTCGATCTCGCCGTTGCGCAGAGCCGCCGCGGCGGTCGCGGCGTCCGATATGATCGACCACTCGACGCGCGGGTAATGCGCGACCTTGCCGCCGGTCGCCCAGTCGGGAACGCCGGCGCGCGGTACGTAGTCGGCGAACCTCTCGTAGACCACGCGGCTGCCGGAATTGTACTCGTTCGCGACGAACCGGTATGGCCCCGAGCCGACCATCTCGGTCACCTGGGTCAGCCCGTCGGTCTTCGCGAGACGCTCCGGCATGATGACGGGCTGGAACGGGTCGGGCTTGCCGAGCGCCGTCAGCAGGAGCGGGAACGGGCGGGTGAGCCGCAGCTCCATCGTGCGGTCGTCCGGCGCGCCCCACCCATCCACGACCTTGGCGACGAGCTGCCCGAAGGCGTCGCGCTGGCACCAGCGCTTGATGCTCGCCACGCAATCGACGCTGCGCACCGGCGTGCCGTCGTGGAACTTGAGGCCCTCGCGCAGCCGGATGCGCCAGGTCAGCCCGTCGGCCGAGACCTCGTGGCC
>CAXUHE010000265.1:0-5108 GCA_964250725.1 uncultured Enterovirga sp.
GCACGCGCTCGACCCGCTTCAGCACCATCCAGGCATTCGCCTCGCGGATGCGGCGCACGATCTCGGTCGGCGCGAGGTCGACGAGGGGCGTCTCCTCCGGCTTCTGGTCGATGCCGACCTTGCCCGAATTGTACTCCATGCCGTCCTTGGGCATGCGGGCCGCGAGCTCGACCAGCTTCTCCAGCGAGAACAGCGGATGGTCCGCGAGCGCGTGGCGGACGGGAAGGGGCCGGTTCGGAAAATCCTTTCGATCCTGGGGCGCGATCTCGATCAACGACATGGGAGGGTCTCCGTCGCATGGCTCTGTGCGGCCATGTCCCGGCGTCTCACATAGCGGGCCGCCGTCGAGATCGCGCTAATGCGTGGGCGCTTCGGGGGTCTTTGTGACGGCGTCCTTTCCCCCGGGTTCACGTGATCGCTTCAATTTGGCGATGAACTCGGCCCGCATGCGGCGCACGCGCAGGCGAACCCGCTCCCGCGACCGCTCGATGAGGGTCGCGGCCCGGAAGACCGGCCCGCCGCCCGGCAGCGTCGACAGGAGGACGGACGCGACCGCGAAGCGATGCGTCCAGACCCGATCGATCATCGGGTGGTCCGCGACCGCGATCGAATCCGCGTCGTCGATCGCCGGATCGTCGAGGAGGTGCGCGGTGAGGTCCAGCGTGAGGAGGAGGCCGGGCGAGGACTTCGCGTAGGCCTCGTCGAAGGCGGTCTTGATGTAGAAGGCGCGCCGGCCGGCCACCAGCACGAGCCCGGCCGCAACCGCGCGGCCCTCGAGCGTCAGGGTGGCGACCCGGAAGGTTCCGTCCGCCGCCATGTCGCGCGCGAGATCCCGGATGAAGGACGCGGCGCCGGGCGCGTGCAGGAGGTCGGTGCCGAGACGCCCCTTCCAGCCCGCGGCCTCGAGCGCGAGGAACGTCTCCAGCGCGTCGGGGATGCGCTCCGCCGCGCCCGTGACCCCGAAGGCGAGCTTGCCCTCCTCGGCAAGGCGGCGGCGCTGGCGGTCCGCCTCCTTACGGCGGCGCGGCTCCAGGGTCGCGCGCACGTAGTCCGCGCCGGCGAGGGGGCTCATCAGCATGGCGCGCGCGTGGCTGTCGAAGACCGCCGCCCCGAGCCCGCGGGCGAGCTGGACGCGTTCGAGCGCGGCCGCGACCGGCCCGTCGATCGCGAGGTGCGGCATCAGCAGACCCCGGATGCCGGCCCGCGCGAGCGCGTCCAGCATCGCGGAGAGCGTCTCGTCCGGCCGGTCGGGCGCGACGAGCGGCGTCGAGAGCGTGCCGTAGAAGGCGGCGGCGCGCCGGATCGGCAGCGGGTTGAGATAGCGTCCCCGCCCCCGCAGGATGGGCAGAAGGCCGACGAGCCGGCGTGCTTCGCCGCTGCCACGCCAAGCCACGAGGAGGCGTGCGTGCCGTTCCTCTGCCAAGTGACGCATCCCGGCGAGCGCCGTCGCTGGCTCGAAGAAGACGTTCGGCTCTAGGGCCACGCGCGCGAGCTCGCGCCAGGGCCCTACGATGGACGCGGCCGCGTCGGCGGTCAGGATCTCGGCCGTCAGCGCGTCCGTGTCGGGAACGCGAGCCCGGACCTCGCGCTTCGGCGGGCGGGTGACGACGAACATGTCGAGGTCGAGGCGGCGTCGGGCCGCGACATGGAGCATGGCGGCCTTCGCTGCCATCGCGAGCGCGGTCGAAAGCGCCGCGCCCGTGAGGCCGAACGGGGGGATGAGGAGGAGCGCCAGGGCGGCATTCGCGGCGAACGACGCGGCGTAGATCCAGGCCGTGAGGCGGCCGTGATCCGCCATCGCGAGGGCGCGGTCGGCGGGTCCGACGGACGCAGCGGCGACGAGTCCGAGCGCCAGAATCGTGACGATCGGCGCACCGCCCGCGAACTGTGGTCCGAACAGGCCCAGCAGCGGATCGGCGAGCACGATCAGCGCGAGCGCGACCGCGAGGGTCGGCCAGAAGGTCCAGCGCACCGTTTCGGCCGCGAGCCGGACCAGGGCGGCGCGGTCGCCGGTCGCGGCGTGCGTGGCGAACCGGTGCGCGCTGGTATTCGCGACGCCGTAGGATACGAAGGACGCGATCGCGACGATTTTGGTCGCGGCGAAATAGATCCCGATCTCCTCCGGTCCCGTGAACAGCTTCAGCACGATGACATCGGTCGTCCCGAGGAGCAGCGTGAAGGCCGTGACGGTGAGGAGCGGCCACGAGACCGACGCCCAACGCCCCAGATCGATCCGCGCCGGGCCGCGCGGCACGATCCGCCTCAGGCGGCCCCGGAGAAGGGCGCCCTGCACGAGAGCGGTGACCGCCATGGAGCCCAGCGTCGCCACCATCACGATGGCGGCCGTGCCGCGCTCGCCGGCCGCGAAGACGAGGCCCGCGAAGGCGAGCAGCAGGACGGGTCGCAGCACGTAATCCGCCGCGAGCCCGAGATCGACGAAATCGTAGGCGCGCGCGATCCCGGTCTGCACGTCGGTGAGCACGTAGAGCGGAAGAATGACGAGCGCGACGAGCGCGGCCGGCGCGTAGAGCCTCGCCTCGCCGTCCTGCGCGAAGGCGAGGATCGCCAGGGCCGCCGCCAGCGAGGCAAGCGCGGATGGCAGGATCGCCGGGCCGCGCGACCAGCGCAGGAAGCCGCGCAGGCCCGGCGTATCGCCCCGGGCGGTGTAATCCGGCACGAATTTCAGCGCCGCGACGGGCAGTCCGAGCGACCCGACCCCGCCCGCGACCAGCAGCCAGACCCAGACGTAGGCGTAGATGCCGTAATCGCTCTCGCCCATCCAGCGCGCCAGCAGGATCTGCGTCGCGAAGCCGAGGCCGGCATTGAGCACGCGCGCTGCGAAGGCCGTGGCCGCGAGACGGCGGGCCGCGCCGGCCTCGCCGCGGTCGCGCGCGAACGCGCCGATCCGCCGGGCGGCCTGCCCGATCGCGCCGGGACCCGCGACCGCGATGTCGCCAGTTCCTGCCATGCGAGTCCCTGTCATGCGACAGAGATGTGCGCCCGTCCGGTTAAAGTTTCGGTGCCGAGATACCCGCGATGTCGCCCGTCTTCGCCGGATATCGGCACAGGTCCCGGATGAGGCAGCGCGGGCATTCGGGCACGCGCGCCTTGCACACGTAGCGCCCGTGCAGGATCAGCCAGTGGTGGGCGTAGAGGAGGAAGCGTGCGGGCGTCCTCTCCTCCAGGCCGCGCTGCACGTCGTCCGGGGTCTTGGCGACCACGATGGGCACGCGGTTCGAGACGCGGAACACGTGGGTGTCGACCGCGATCGTGGGCTCGCCGAACGCGATGTTGAGGACGACGGACGCGGTTTTCGGCCCGACGCCCGGCAGGCTCTCCAGCACCGCGCGGGCTGGCGGCACCACCCCGCCATGCTCATCGAGCAGGCGGCGCGAGAGCGCGATCACGTTCTTCGCCTTGTTGCGGTAGAGGCCGATCGTGCGGATGTAACCGGCCAGGCGCTCCTCGCCGAGCGCCACCATGGCGGCCGGGTTGTCCGCGACCTTGAACAGGTGCTCGGTCGCGAGGTTCACGCTTCTGTCGGTCGCCTGCGCGGACAGCGTCACCGCGACGAGCAGCGTGTAGGGATCCACGTGCTCGAGTTCGCCGCGCGGGTTCGGGTCCGCGACCTCGAAGCGGCGGAACATCTCGGCCAGCGTCGCGTCGTCGATCGGATCCGGTCCGACCGGTGCGAGCGGCTTGGTTTTGGCTTTCCTCGCGTTGGTCTTCCCTTTGTCGGAAGATTCAGCCCTCACGCGATTGGTCGCGGGCTGGCGGGTCTCGGGCGGCTTCCTGTCCGGCATGGACGCGTTATAGTCGTGCGATGGCACCGGACAAGGCAGAGGATCGCATCGAGGAGCAGCCCGTTTTCGCGGCCACCATCCGGCCGCACCGATCGCTCGGCCGCGACGGCTTCCGCGTGATGATGATCGTATGCGGGCTCGTCGCTCTCGCCGCATGCATCCGGGTCATCGCGCTCGGCTTCTGGCCTGTCAGCGGGTTCATCCTGGTGGACCTCGTGGGCCTCTACGTGGCGTTCCGCGTCAGCTATCGCCGCGCAAAATCCTTCGAGGAGGTGGTGCCGACCCGGATCGAGCTGATGATCCGTCGTGTTACCCATCGTGGCGAGGCGCGGGAATGGCGGCTGAACCCGCTCTGGACGAAGCTCCATCGCGAGAACGACGAAGAGTACGGGTTGCAGCGCATCGCGCTCGAGTCGCGGGGGCAGCGGATCGTCGTCGCGGGCGAACTCTCGCCGATCGAGCGGGAGGATTTCGCCGACGCGTTCGGGACTGCCCTGTCGTCCGTCAAGCGCGGATACTGACACGCACGCGAGCTGGGCGCCATTGCCCAAGTTTCCCGCTTGGCTTCTTCGCACGCGTCTTGCTAGGCTCGGCTCGAAATCAGGCGATCAGGATGCCCTGTGCGCCGAGGAATTGCTGACGTGCCTGACGGAGGCGAAGCGCTCGTCCAGACAGTGGCGGGCGAGCTTGGGGTGATCCATGCCGACGCGATCGGCGCGGGCGCGGCGTCCCCGGTCCTCGCCCGCACGTCCTACACGTCCCATCGCAACGCCGCGAGACGCCCGTCCCGTGCCTACGCGGCGCTGGATCTCGGCACCAACAACTGCCGCCTGCTCATCGCGGAACCGTCCTATCACGAATTCCGCGTCATCGACGCGTTTTCCCGCGTGGTGCGTCTCGGCGAGGGACTGGGCCTCGGAGACCGGCTGAACGAGGGCGCGATCGAGCGCACCATCGCGGCGCTCCGCGTCTGCAAGGGCAAGCTCGAATCACGCAACGTCGTGCGGGCGCGGCTAATCGCCACCGAGGCCTGCCGGCTCGCGTCGAACGGGCCGGCCTTCATCGAGCGCGTCCGCGAGGAGGTGGGGCTCGCGATCGAGATCGTCGACCGCCAGACCGAGGCGACGCTCGCCGTCATGGGCTGCGCCTCGCTCGCTCACCCGAAGGCCGGCTCCGTCATCATCTTCGACATCGGGGGCGGGTCGACCGAGATCGCGTGGCTCGACGGGCAGACCGGCTCGTCCGTGCTGTGCCCGAGCGAGCGCATCCGCTCCTGGGATTCGCTGCCCGTCGGGGTCGTGACGC
>CAXUHE010000266.1:0-5098 GCA_964250725.1 uncultured Enterovirga sp.
TCCGGATCGAGGACGTGCTGTAGGAGTGGCGCGGGATCCCTCTCCCGATGGGAGAGGGTAGGGTGAGGGGTTAGGCCCTCTCCGGATAGCGCGCTCCCCCTCACCCGGACCTTTGGTCCGATCTCTCCTGGCCGGGGAGAGGTGTCCCCGCGCTCTTCGCCCAAACTCGTATGTCTTCGATAAGGCTTCAAGCGAGCTTGCGCCGCGTCGCCCAGGCCTCCGCGAAGCCCGGGTCGATCTCGTAGCTGTTGCGCTCGGTCGCGCGGTACCAGCCGCCGCTCGTCGGCGCGGGTCCTTTCCCGTGCACCGCGACCGTCACGTGCCCGAGGGTCTCGCTCACGAGGTCGGCGCCGAACTTCGACGCGACCTCGTCCCGCTTGAGGTCGCGACCTCGCACGAGGTCGTCCACGACGGCCAGCATGTCGGCGCGGTCGTTGACCCGGTCGCGCTTGTAGAAGTAGTCGATCGCGCGCCGGACCCGGTCGGGCCAATCGACGGACGGCTTGTCCGCGTTGGCGAGCCTCATGACTGCGTGCAGCAGGACATTCGCGCCCGCGGCGCAATCGTCGCGGGTCGCGCTCTCGGCCTCGTTGTGGCTGATCCCGTCCTTGCACGGCACGAAGATCATCGCGGTCGGGACCACCGACGCCGTCAGCACCGCGTCGTGCCCGGCGCCCGAGGTGATGCGGCGGTTCGAGAAGCCGAGCTCGCCCGCCGCCGCCTCGACCGCGCCCGCGACCCCGGCATCGAAGGCGATCGGGTCCTTGCGCCAGATGCGGTCGATCTCGACCGCGACGCCGCGCCGGGACGCGATCTCGGCCGCCGCGCGGTCGATCGCCGCCCCCATCGCGTTGAGGGGGCCGAGTTCGGGATGGCGGTAATCGATCGTGAATCGGATCTCGCCGGGGATGGTGTTGCGCGAGGCGGGCAGAGCCTCCGCGACCCCGATCGTCCCGACGCCGTCCGGCCCGTGCTCCAGCGCGATCCGCTCCAGCGCCAGCGCGAACTCCGCGAAGGCCGGCAGCGCGTCGCGGCGCATCGTCATCGGGGTCGAGCCCGCATGGCTCTCGCGGCCCACGACCCGCGCGTCGGCCCAGACCGAGCCCTTGGCGGCGCCGACGACGCCGATGGTGCGGCCCTCCTGCTCCAGGATCGGGCCCTGCTCGATATGCAGCTCGACCATCGCGCCGAAGCGCCGGCCGCCGACCGGCTCCGGCCCGCGATACCCGATGGCGTCGAGCGCATCGCCGAACCGGATGCCGTCGCGGTCGGCGCGCTCCATCGCCCAAACCTGGTCGACCTCGCCCGAATAGACGCCGGACGCGATCATGCCGGGCGCGAAGCGCGCGCCCTCCTCGTTCGTCCAGTTGACGAGGACGAGCGGCGCCTCGGTCTCGACCCCGGCCTCGTCCAGCGTGCGCATGACTTCGAGGCCGGCGAGCACGCCGAGCACGCCGTCGAACTTGCCGCCCGTCGGCTGCGTGTCGAGATGCGACCCGAAGGCGATCGGCGGGCGCGTCATGTCGCGACCCCGCCGCGTCGCGTACATGGTGCCCATCTCATCGATCGCGAGATCCAGTCCCGCGGCCCGCACGGCCTCGGCCAGCCAGTCGCGGACCTGCCGGTCCTCCTCCGACAGGGCGAGCCGGTTGATGCCGCCTTTCGGGGTGCCGCCGAAGCGCGCGGTCTCCATCAGCGTCGCCCAGAGGCGGTCGGGGTCGATCCTGAGATTGGGTCGGGTCAAGGTTCACTCGCTCGAGGGTCAGGAACCGCGATAGGTGGAGTAGCTCCACGGGCTCGCGGCGAGAGGGACGTGGTAGTGCCGCTCGGGCTCGGCGACCCCGAAGCGGATCGGCACGATGTCGAGGAAGGCGGGCTCCGGCAGCGCGACGCCACGGCCGCGATAGTAGTCGCCGAGCCGGAAACGCAGCTCGTAGGTCGCGATCGGGATCGGCCGCTCGGCGACGAGCGACGGGTCCGTGCGCCCGCCCGCATCCGTCGTGGCGGACGCGACCGGCCGCGCGCCGCCGGCGGCGATCTCCAAGAGTTCGATCGCCACGCCCTCGGCCGGGAGACCCGACGCAGTGTCGAGCACGTGCGTCGAGAGCCGTCCGGCGACCGGCAGCCGGTCGGGACCGGCGACCTGCATGTCGAGCCGGAGCGCCGCGATCCGGAACACCTCGGCGAGGGCCGTCTCGCGCTCCGCCGCCGGTTCCAGGGCGACGCGGCGGCGGAACTCCGACAGGACGGAATCGCGCCCATGCCGGCGCACGCAGATGATGAAGGGCATGGCGAAGCGGTCCCGGTACAGCGCGTTCAACCGGTCGAACTCGGCCGCCCGTTCCCCCGACAGCCGGTCTAGGCCCACGCCGGCCTGTTCCGCCACGGAGTCGGCCGTCATGTTGCCGGAGCGCGCCGACGCGCCGCCGAGTTCGGGATGCCCCCGCAGCAGCGAGACGCGGTGCTCCTCGTTGCTCTCCCGCACGATCCGGCGCATCGCGGCGAAGAGGTCGGCCAGCGTCGCGAAGGGACGCCGGCCGGCCGCGGCCGCCGCCACCCAGGGCGCGTGCTCGAAGATGCCGCCGAGCGCGGCCACGAAAGCCGAGGACGGCGCGTCGTTCAATGCCTCTAGGGTATGGTCCGGCATCGCCCGCCATGTGCCGCACGCCGAAGATGGCGCACTCGCCGCTATACGGCCAGGCAAGCGGAAGGTGAACCCGCCGGCGGCTTCATCCTGCTAGGCCGGCGCTCCGGCCGTGATATCGCGGGCGCGGGGACGCCGCGTCCTGTATTGGCCACGCTCCGCCCCCACGAAGAGCAGCCCCAGGATCGCGAGAGCACCGGGCCACCAGGCTTGGGACCCACCGATGCCGAGACAGGCGAGCGTGCAGGCGGACGCGAACCCGGCCACGATGCCGGGCAGCAGCCGGGGATAGCTCACGCTGGCACCCCTCAGCGCCATCCAGACCGCGAGTGCCCCGCAGAGCGCCCCGACAAGCCCGAGCTCGTACCAGATCTTGACGGGCGCGTTCGCCGGCACGATTCCGGCCAGCCGCGCGCGGAACAGGGTGTCGAGGCCGGAGCCAGTGAGAAGACGCCACGGATCCTGCCGGGCGAAGGCCGACCAGGCATCCAGGTCCCTCTGCCACGCTCCGGCCGCTCCGCCGAGCTTCGGCAGCAGCCCGGACGGGATGAACGGCAGCGTCGGCGCGAGCGCCAGCACGACGACCACCAGGATACCCGTCATCGCGACGCCCAAGCTTGCCGATGCGGAGGTGAGCGCGAAGGCGAGGCAGCCGGCGATCATGGCGATCGGCGGCGCGACACCGGGTCCCAGCACCGCCGCGACCGCGACCAGGATCGTCAGGCAGGCCGCCTCGACGTCGCGGTCGCGCGAGCGCAGCCACGCGATGGCAGGCCATACGAAGAGCACCAGCACCGAGACGCCACGCCCGAGGCTGCGTCCGTCCTCGTCGAAATCCGAGCCGGGCTGGGTCACGATCGAGAGCCCGATCGCGATGGCGGCTGCGGCTGCGACCCCGACAGGCGCGAGATACATGTTGGCGACGCGGGTGCGCTCGGGTAGCGAGAGATAGGCCGCGAGCGCGAGGCCGAGCGTGCCCAGGAGGCCGCCGAGCCGGCCCGCGGAGGCGGCTGGATTCGGCGACCAGGCGAGTGTCACCGCCATCCAGGCGAGCCCGAAGATCAGTGCGACGAGGCCGGACGAGGCTGTGAGCCGGTCGAGGCTCTCGGCGAGGTGCCGCGCTCCCCGGTCCAGCGAGGCCGCGAGCACGAGGAGTGCCGCCCCGATGGGCAGCATGAGCACGACGCCTCGCCGCGACACGAGCGACATGATCGGCACGCCGAGCGTCAGAACGGCGAAACCCAGCCGGCGCAGGAGCGCCGCGGCGTCGCGGGCCGGGTCGCGCGAGGACAGGGGCACACGGGCCATCGGGGCTCGAACGGTGAATCGTCAGGCGGCTCGCCTGAGTTCTCCACGGTAATCGACCCCGACGGGCATCGCTGTAGAGTTCCGGCAACACTGTACGCGATCTGCAACAGTGCTGACGAACATGGAGTCGCTACGCGGGGCGGTCGACCTCGAACTGGCCGGTCTTGCGGAACCGCGTGAGGTAGGCCGGGACGATCGCCTCCATGGCGGTCGGCCGGATGCCCAGCCCCTCGAAGGTCCGGCCCTCCTTCGTGGCAGCCTCCGAGACGACGTTGTCGGTCTCGAGCAGCGTGACCTGGTCGCGCGTCAGCTTGATGGCGTCCGGCAGCATCCCGAGGGTCAGCGCGTCGGCGATCTCGAGCGCGCGCGCCTGAAGCCGGGCGATCCCGAACGGCAACGGCACGATCGGCCGGGAGCGCTCGGTGACGGTGAGCACGTACTCGACGAGCTGCTTCAGCGTGAGCACCTCGGGCCCGCCGAGCTCGTAGACCCGGCCGCCCGGCACGGCACCGTCCACGGCGCGCGCGACCGCCTCCGAGACGTCGCCCGCGAAGGCGGGCTGGAACCGGGTCTCCGCACCCGCGAGCGGCAGGACAGGCAGCGCGCGGGCGAGCGACGCGAAACGGTTGAAGAAGCTGTCGCCCTGCCCGAAGATGACGGACGGACGGAACACGACCGCGTCCGGGTGCGCGGCGGTGACCGCGGCTTCCGCGGCAGCCTTCGAGCGCGCATAATCCGAGCCGGATTCGGCGTCGGCGCCCAAAGCCGAGACATGGACGAACGGCATGCCGGCCGGCACAGCGGCGGCGACCCCCTCGGCGCCCCGTGCCTGCACCTCCGCGAAGGTCTGCCGTCCTGTCTCATTGAGGATGCCCACGAGGTTCACGACCGCGTCGGCCCGATCGAGAGCGCGCGCGATCGAGTCCTCGTAGCGCAGGTTCGCCTGGACGAGCTGGATCTGCCCGACGGTGCCGAGCGGCTGGAGGAAGAAGCCGAGATTGGGACGCCGCACCGCGACCCGGATGCGGTAACCGCGCCGGGCGAGGCTGCGCACGACGTGCCGGCCGAGGAAGCCGGTGCCGCCGAACACCGTGACGAGCTTCGGCGATTGTCGCATCGCGTCCATGATCGGGCCTTCGCGGGAGG
>CAXUHE010000267.1:0-5086 GCA_964250725.1 uncultured Enterovirga sp.
GGGCATCGGGATCGGACGTCGAGGCGTGGGTCTCGTTCGAACGCTTCTCCTTGCGGAAGTCGCGCGCGCCGTTGCGGCCGGGACCAGGCGGCTTCCCTGAGCCATCCTTCGGCCGGAAGCTCTTCATCGAGGCCCAGGCGCCGATCAGCGTGCCGTCGACCGAGAAGTGGTCGCTCGACAGGAGCCGCTTGACCTGGGGCAGCGCCAAAAGCCCCGACAGGAAGGCGTGGGCCACCTCGGCCTCGAGGAGCCGGTCCCGGTTGTGCGTGAACACGGTCGGATGCCAGACGGCGGCATCCATGTCGGTCGACCTGACGCCGAGCGACCGGGTCGCCGACATCGTGGAGGAAGGACACGATGTCGCCATCCTCGGCGACACGGCATCAGAGCCGGTCGCGGGCCAAGTGCACCACTTGCGCGCCCGCCTCGTAATAGGCCTGACGCATGGCACGTCCCCGCGCCAACTCCGGTTCCGTCACCCGCAGAGGCAGGTCCTCGTCGCGTATGGCGCCGAGGAGAAGCTGGGCCAGGAGACGGCCGAAGACCGTGCCCGGAGCGATGCCGCGACCGTTGTACCCGCTGAACGAGACCACGTTCCTCCCGAGCCGGTGAAACCTCGGAAGATGGTTCGAGGTCATGCCGATCTTGCCGTACCACTCCGTCTCGAACCTCACCCCTCTCAGTTGGGGGAACAGCTTGACGAGCGCTCTGCGTCCCCAGCCGCGATGGATCGACAGGCCGGTACCCCTCAGCGCTCCCACGCTGCCGAGGACGAGCCGGCCCTGCCGGTCGAAGCGGAAAGAGCTCAACACGTCCCGGGTGTCCCAGACGCCCTGGCGTTCGGGCAGGATCGAACGACGCAGGTTATCCCCGAGCGGCTCCGTCGCCATGTTGAAATACGGTAGGTGGACCTGTTCCTCCCTGATCGACCTCCAGACGTCCGTCGCGTAGGCGTCGGTCGCCACCACCACCGAAGACGCCCGCACCGCGCCGCTCGGCGTGCGCAGAAGCCAAGCCGCCCCGTCGTCTTCCACGGCGACGACCGGACTGGCGGTGTGGATGATCGCGCCGGCCTTCATGGCGGCGCGCGCCAAGCCGCGGACGTAGGCGAGCGGCTGTATCGTGCCCGCCCGCTCGTCGAGGAGCGAACCACGGTATGCCCCGGTCCCGACCGCCCTGGCGGTCTCTTCCGCGTCCAGCAAGCGGACGGGGGCTCCGAGAGCCTGCCATTGCCGAGCGCGTTCCCTCAGGTCGGACAGACCCTTCTCGCCGACGGCGCAGTGCAGGGTGCCGCGACGCTCGACCTCACAGGGGATCGCGTGTCGCTCGACGAGGTCGAAGACCAACTTCGGTCCGTCGCCCAGGACATCGAGCAGCCGCGCACCATGGAATTGCCCGAGGGCCGCGGGAAGGTCGTCGGGCATCACCCACATGCCGGCGTTGACGAGACCGACGTTGCGTCCGGAACCGCCGAAGCCGATCTCGATGCTCTCCAGGACGGCGACCTTCGCCCCGCCCTCCGCCAGATGCAGCGCCGCGGAGCAACCGGTGAACCCGCCACCGACGACGGCGACGTCGACGACAAGTTCGCCGCGTAACGGTTCGGTGGCCGGCGCCGGAGGCGAGGAACGCTCCCAGAGACCGTGGCTACGATCATCGTTGTTCATGCAACTCTAACCTTCACCGGTGATGCCGGCGTCCTCGCTCGTCCAGGTGGTCACGATCGACCGACTCGGATCTGGAGCGTCGCACGGCCGTCTGAGCGCTCGATATGGCCCGCAACCCTGCTTCACGACGATCGAGTTCGCGGACCGGCGCAAAGACATGCTGAAGATCGGCGGCGAGAACGTGTCCGCCTCGGAGATCGAGCGCGTGATCCTGAGCGTGAGCGACGTCAGCGAGGCGGCCGTCGTGGCGAAACCGCATCCGATGTTGGACGAGGTGGCGGTCGCCTTCATCATCGAACGAACCAAGAGCCCGATCTCGCGGACCGCGTCCTTGACGCCTGCCGCGAGCGGTTGGCGTCTTTCAAAGTTCCGGCGGAGGTCCGGATCGTGCCCGACTTCCCGCGGGCAGCCATCGGCAAGACTGCCAAGGGCGAATTGCGCAAACTCGTTTTGGACGGGGCATGAGCTCGGCCCGTGCCGATGCGTCGCTTTGGACGCGAAGGTCGACGCGTGACGGGTGAGTCGGAATTTCTGCCGGGCGTTTAGCGAGACGGGTGCGAAGACACGGAACGGGATGGGTCCAAGTCGCCGTTCGGCTGATATCGAGGTGGTCTCCTGCCTCCACCTTGCCCCTGCTCGGATCCAACGATCACGAGCCGCGTGGTGCCCTCGATCAATTCCATCTTAACCCCGGGCACGTCACATCGCGCGATGGATTGGCGTCTCACGGCCCAGAGCTGCGGATCGATCATCGTGGTCGGGTCCTTCGCGGCTTCGGAGGCGGCCGCCTGGTATCTGTCCGCTCATCCGGGTTCCGGGTGCGCCTGGTACATGAATCTGGAGGTCTTCAGGCCGTTCGAGCTCGCGCGCTCCGGCACATCGCCCCTGCGCCTGCTCTTCGGTCCAGCCTCGCTCGCGATCGCGTTGGGGCTGCTCGGCGTGCTCGCCCTGCTTCACATCAGGCAGCTGCGCTGGGGCGTCGCGATGGCGGCCAATCTCAGCTTCGTGTTCGCGGCGTTCCTCGCCCATTCATGGTCGGGCGTACCGGGTGCGACCCGAGCCGCCGCGCTCGGCAATTTCGCGGATGCTACATCCGGAGACCATGGTCTCGTCGTCGCCCTGCTCGCAGTCTCGTTCCTGTCCGTCGCGGTCAGCCATCTGGCGTTCCTGGGCAGGGTCGGGACGGAGCTCGGGCAGACGGAGGTCGCCCGAGCTTGATGTGCGACCCATCACGCTCGCGGCCTGCTGTCTCGCCGGTGCCCTCGCGAGCGGTCAAAGTCTCGCCGCGTCTGATCGGGTCTACGCGATCGGCGGCTCGGGCTGGACGTTGGAGCGGTTCGGGTCGGGATTGGCGGTCCTGCGCGCGCGGGTCACGACCGTTCCACCCCGCCCGGACACGTTCGGCTCGCTGCTTGTGACATGCGAGGGCCAGGAACGCCGTCTGTTGATCGACTTGCCGCTGCTCGATCCGCCTCAAGGCAATCTGACGCAAGATCTTGGGAACGTCACCGGCGCGACTGTCACCGGTCGCATGCTGGTGGCGCGCTCCCGCGAACACCCGGAGGACAGCTTTACCGCGAGGGTGACCATCGAGAACGGTCGTCGTGTCAATATTGCTGACGGGTCCCGCGATCCCGGCGCGCGCGGGGTCATGCGGTTCGTCCGGATGCTCGTCCGGCGGCCCGGCCGGCTGAATCTGCTCGTCTCCGTCGGGACCGCGGTCCTTGCCCGCGACATCCCGATCCACCTCGTTCTCACATTCGGGCCGGGCGACGCGATCGTGCTCGACGACGTCGCGTCCACGTGCGATCCCGACGAGACACGAAAGCCTGTGCCCGCGCGATAGGCCGCGCGCCTGATCGCGCGTATAATCAAGCCGTCCGACATCGTGTCGCCGCGATGGTCCATCGTGGTCTCGTGTCGGTGAGGTATCCGGGAGTGATGGTGTCGCGTCGGGTCGGACTTGCGGGGCTGTGCGCCTGTCTCGCCTTGGCGGGATGCCAGACGACAGCGGATGATCCGGGTCTGGCTCGAAATCCCGACACGGCCGTGGAACTGACTCTTCCGGCCGCGAACGAGGCGAACGCGCTTGGTCGTGCACAACTCGCGGCCGGCAATGCCGGGATGGCGGAGCGCCACTTCCGCAACGCGGTCGAGGCGGACCGGACGGATGGCGCATCCTGGATCGGCCTCGCGGCCGCCTACGACAACCTCGGGCGCTTCGATCTCGCAGACCGCGCCTATGAGCGGGCCGTCGCGTTGCGCGGGGAGACGCTGGAGATCCTCAACAACCGCGGCTACTCCTACCTGCTGCGCGGCGACGGGCGGCGTGCGCTCGCTATGTTCCGGCGCGCCCTCGCGCTCGACCCCGAGAACGCGGTCATCCTCAACAACATTCGCCTGCTCCAGCTCGGCCAGCATCCGGTTCGGACGACACCGCTGTAGTGCCACTGCGGCTGCGGCGGCCTCGTCTATTATAGACGGAGCGAGCCTCCTATCCACGCGAACCTCGTTCCGGTAACCTCTCGTTAACGGTTCGGAGGGCGCGACGTGCTCGGAGTTTTGAAGGCCCTGTCGGCCGATATCCGGCGCACGCGGACTCCCCTCATGCTGCGCTGGGTCACCATGGGCCTGGTCGCATCCCTCGCGATGCCGCTCTCCGGCGCGACGGGCACCGAACTCCGATCCGTTCCCCGCACCGGCGGCAACGCGGTTCTCAGCCGGCTCAACCTCACGCTTAACAAGTCCCAGACGGTCAAAGTGGGAACCGCCTTCGGCGACATCCTCGTCGGCTCCTCGGAGATCGCGGACGTCGTGCCGGTGAGTGATCGCACGCTCTACGTGCTCGGCAAGAAGGTCGGCACGACGAACGTCTCGCTATTCGACGCCGAGAAGAAGCTGGTCGGCCTCATCGACGTCGAGGTCCGCCCCGATGTGGGGGCGATCGAGTCCCAGATCCGGCAGAGCTCCGGCGGCGGAAACCTTGCCGTAAGAAGTCAGGGCGAGCGGCTCATCCTCAGCGGGGTCGCACCGGACGCGACGAGCGTCGATCGCGCGATGCAGGTCGCCCCCGCCGGGACCGTGAACCTGACGCGGGTGAAGTCACCCCAGCAGGTGATGCTGAAGGTGCGCTTCGTCGAGGTGAACCGGAACGCCGGACGCGACCTCGGCGCACGGTTCGAGTACGGCAGCCGCAATACGAACCTCAATGTGGGCGCATTCGGTCCCTCCTCGCAGATCAGCAGCACGGGCCCTGCGACCGGCGTATCGGTGTCGGGGCTGGTCGGCACCGCGGTGAACGCCGCGACGACGGGCAGCGTGCCCTTCGCGACCCTCGTCCAGAGCTTCGGCGGGACCGGAAACCAGCTCGATCTCTTCATCAGCGCGCTTGAGACCAAGGGCCAGCTGCGCAGGCTCGC
>CAXUHE010000268.1:0-5058 GCA_964250725.1 uncultured Enterovirga sp.
ACAAGGACCGCTTCCGCCGCGACCTCGGCGGGCTGATCGAGGCCTATTCGGAGGTGGCGCGCCGCCTCGGGATCCTCGGCGAGAACGAGAAGCTCCAGACCGGCGGCCCGCGCCTCGTGCAATGATCCGTAACGGAGGCCGCCCGCTTCAGGGCGGCCTCCGACGCGCTGCGTCAGGAACCGCACCCGCGAGCGGGAGTTCAGGTTGCCTGAAAGGCGCCGCAAGCGCCCAACCGGAAGGCAATCCCATGAAACGCGTTCTCATCGCGGCACTCGCGGCCGCCACGCTCACCTCCGGCGCGGCCCTCGCGCAGGGCAGCCAGCCGAGCGGCACCCGCGCGGGCGGGCCCGGGCAGGCCGGCATCCCGGGCGAGATCGGCGCGGATCAGCGCACCTACCTGCGTGGCTACGTCATGCGCCAGCCGGGCAGCCCCGTGACCGTGCAGGACCGCTTCGTGCGGGGCTACGTGGTCCCGCCGACGGTCGAGCTCAGCCCCTTCGCGGACGACGTCTACGGGACGGTCCCGAGCGCCCGCAGCTACCGCTACGTCCGCTCCGGGACCGGCGTCGTCCTCGTCGACCCGACCACGCGTGAGGTCGTCGACGTCATCGACTGACCTCGTCCCGAACCCGGACCTGCCATCGGCCCCGCCGCGACCCGGCGGGGCTTTTTCGTGCGGGTGACGTCGCGGCGAACTGCGCTATACCGGCCGTGATGTCGAACACGAGACCGGCGCCCGCGAAACCCGACACGCCGCCCTTCGATCCGGCGGCCGACGGCTGGAGCTCCGAGCCCGAGACCGGGTTTCTCGGGCTCGTCGGGCCGCTCTGGCGGAACCGGTCGGGCCGGCATCGCTTCGGCTTCGTGGCCGACCCGCGCCATGCGAACCTGATCGGGGTCGTACAAGGCGGCATGCTGATGACCTTCGCGGATAGGGCGCTCGGCATCCTGGCCTGGGAGTCGGCCGCCGCCGCGGTGGTCACCGTGTCCTTCGACATGCAGTTCGTCGGCGCCGGCCGGATCGGCTCCTTCATCACCTGCGGGGGAGAGGTGGTGCAGCGCACGCGCTCGATCGTCTTCATGCGCGGCCTCGTCCAGGACGGAGACCGCCCGGTCGGGATCGCGCAGGGAGCCTGGAAGATCCTGTCCGACCGGCGCGGGCCGACGGCCGCCGAGGCGCACCGCCCGTGAGACCGGGGGGAGCCGCAGCCGCGGCGCTGGCCGCGATCTCGGCCGCGCTCGTCGGCTGCATCGATCTCGGCTTCGTGCGTGACGTCGCGTTCCCGCCGGGCCTCGACGGTCTGGCGTCCGACCAGCCCTGGCTCCTGCTTCCGGTCGGCGTGTGGGTGACCGAGGGCGAGATCGAGGCGCGCGCCGTCGCGGGCTGCCTCGAGCCCGCCTGCGCGGTCCAGGCGGGAATCGGCCTGTTCGAGGCGCGCGGGCGGGCCGCGTCCGAGATCGCGGCCCGGATCGCGCGTCCGGACGACCTCGCCCGCGAGGTGGCGCGACGTCGTCCGGTCTCGCGCACGACGTCGCGAGTCCCGAGCGAGGTCGCGGTCGAGCGGATTCGCGAAGCCGGGCATGACGGCGTCGCGGTCCGCATCGCCCGGCGGGACGGATCGCGCGCCGCCTACGGGATCGTACTGGCGGCAGCCCACCCCGGCTCGACCACGGTGCTCGTGGTGATCGCCTCGACCCCCGAGGGCGCGCGCCGGATCGCGCGGGAGACCGCGCCGAACCTCGGCTGACGCCTCGTTTGACACGGGCGCAGACGCGCCCTTAGCTGCCGGCGACGAACCTCGCGCCATCGGCGCGCCTCAAGAGGACACGATGACCCGAACCCTGAGAGCCCGCCTGTCCGCCGTCTCGCTCGGAGCCCTCGCGATGGCGGCGGCCCTCGCGGCCGTGCCGGCCTCCGCCAAGACGCTGATCTACTGCTCGGAGGGCAGCCCGGAGAATTTCTACCCGGCCATCAACACGACCGGTACGTCGTTCGATGCCAACAGCCAGATCTACAGCCGGCTCGTCGATTTCGAACGGGGTACGACCAACGTGGTGCCGGCGCTGGCCGAGACATGGGAGATCTCCGACGACGGCAAGACCTACCTCTTCCATCTCCGCCACGGGGTGAAGTGGCACTCGAACAAGTCGTTCAAGCCGACCCGCGACTTCAACGCGGACGACCTGATCTTCGCGATCGAGCGGCAATGGAAGGAGGACAATCCCTTCTTCAAGGTGACGAGCTCGAACCACACCTATTTCAACGACATGGCCATGCCGAAGCTGCTGAAGTCCGTCGAGAAGGTCGACGACTACACGGTCCGTATGACCCTGAACCAGCCGGAGGCGCCGTTCCTCTCGGATTTCGCGATGGAATACGCTGCCATCCAGTCCAAGGAATACGCGGACGCGATGATGAAGGCCGGGACTCCGGAGAAGCTCGACCAGGAGCCGATCGGCACGGGCCCGTTCTACCTGCTGCAATATCAGAAGGACGCCGTCATCCGGTACCGCGCCTTCCCGGACTACTACGCCGGCAAGGCGAAGATCGACGACCTCGTCTTCTCGATCACGCCCGACGCCTCGGTGCGTTGGGCGAAGCTCCAGAAGGGCGAATGCCACGTGATGCCCTACCCGAACCCGGCCGATCTCGACGCGATCCGCAAGGACGCGAACGTGACGGTGCTGGAGCAGCCGGGCCTCAACATCGGCTACCTCGCCTACAACACGCAGAAGAAGCCCTTCGACGACGTGCGTGTCCGCAAAGCCTTCAACATGGCGTTGAACAAGAAGGCGATCATCGACGCCGTCTACCTGTCGACCGGGATCCCGGCCACGAACCCGATCCCGCCCTCGATGTGGTCCTACAACAAGGACGTGAAGGACGATCCGTACGATCCGGAGGCCGCGAAGAAGATGCTCGCCGAAGCCGGGTTCCCGAACGGGTTCGAGACCGACCTCTGGGCGATGCCGGTGCAGCGGCCCTACAACCCGAACGCGCGACGCATCGCGGAGCTGATGCAGGCCGACCTCGCGAAGGTCGGCATCAAGGCCGAGATCAAGAGCTACGAGTGGGGCGAGTACAGGAAGCGCCTCCAGAACGGCGAGCACCAGACCGGGATGATGGGCTGGACCGGCGACAACGGCGATCCGGACAACTTCCTCAACACGCTGCTCGGGTGCTCCGCCGCGGTGCCGGGCGGCGGCAACAACGCCAAATGGTGCAACAAGGAGTTCGACGATCTCGTGATGAAAGCGAAGACCGTGACGGATCAGGCGGAGCGCGCGAAGCTCTACGAGCAGGCCCAGGCCGTCTTCAAGCGCGAGGCGCCCTGGTTCACCATCGCGCACGCGGTCCAGCTGAAGCCGATCCGCAAGGAGGTGGTCGACTTCAAGCTGTCGCCCTTCGGCCGCCACACCTTCTACGGCGTCGACATGAAGTAGCGCGGACGGGGCCGGCGAGAGCCGGCACACACCCTCGCGACCCTCGACCCGACGTCGCGCCGCTGACACGCCGTGCGGGACGAGGGCGGCGAGCGGCGGCCTCAGCCGTGTCGGTGGCTTGCCCCATGGCCGATGTCGATCTCTCGGATCTCCAGTCGTTCGCGGCCGTCGCCCGGGCACGAAGCTACCGCGCGGCCGCCGCGCTCCGGGGTGTCTCCGCCTCCTCGCTGAGCGGGGCGATACGGCGGCTCGAGGCGAGGCTCGGAATCCGGCGGCTCAACCGGACGACCCGCAGCGTGACCCCCACGGAGGCGGGCGCACGCCTGCTCGAGCGTCTTGCGCCAGCGCTCGGCGAGGTGGCGGCCGCTCTGGACGAGATCCATGACGATCGCGAGGGCCCGAGCGGCACGAGCCGCCGCCACATGTCGGCGTCCCTGCGGGCCTTCGTGGACTTCATCAAGTCCCATCCGATGTCCGACAGGACGCTCGGCGCTTCGGCACCAGCGTCGCCGCGAGGCTGAGGAGGATCAGCACGAAGCCGAGCCCGAACTCGCTGTGCCGGATGTTCCCGCCGGTCGCGATCACGCAAGCGTGCCCGAGCGTCGGGACGCCGGCGATCGGGAACCCGGCCTTGATCAGGATGCGCAGCAACCGCACCCAGGTTCTCGCCGGTGGGTGATGGTGTGCGCTCGTCATGCCGGAAACGCGACCAGACCGGCGTCGTCCTCACGAGAGCCGGAGACCGTTGCGGCAAGCCGAAGCTCCGCGTAGCGTCCGGCCGATGCTGCGTTTCGTTCTCATCCGGCTGGGTCTCGTGATCCCGACGCTCGTCGGCATCACGCTCATGGCGTTCTTTCTCATCCGGCTCGTGCCGGGCGATCCGATCGAGACCATGGCGGGCGAGCGGGGCATCGATCCCGCCCGTCACGAACTCCTGCGCCACGAATACGGTTTCGACCGTCCCCTCCTGGTCCAGTACGGCGTGTACGTCGGACGGCTGCTGCACGGCGATCTCGGGCGCTCGATCTCGACGAGCGAGGGGGTGGCGACCGAGTTCGCGACCCTGTTCCCGGCCACGATCGAGCTCGCGCTCGCCGCCATCCTGTTCGCGCTCGTGATCGGCCTGCCGGCCGGCATCGTGGCGGCGGTCCGGCGCAACACCATCCTCGACCAGGGCGTGATGGGCGTCTCGCTCGCGGGCTACTCGATGCCGATCTTCTGGTGGGGGCTCCTCCTCATCCTGCTGTTCTCGGTCAAGCTCGGCATCACGCCGGTCTCGGGCCGCATCGCGGTCCAGTACTACGTCGAGCCGGTGACGGGCTTCCTGCTGATCGACACGCTGCTCTCGGACGAGCGCGGCGCCTTCGGGTCGGCGCTCCAGCACCTCGTCCTGCCGATGATCGTGCTCGGGACCGTGCCGCTCGCGGTCATCGCCCGCATGACGCGCTCCGCCATGCTCGAGGTCCTCGGCGAGGATTACATCCGCACGGCCCGCGCGAAGGGCATGTCGCCGCTGCGCGTCGTCGGGCTGCACGCGCTGCGCAACGCGCTCATCCCGGTCATCACGGTGATCGGCCTCCAGGTCGGCGTCCTGTTCACGGGCGCGATCCTGAC
>CAXUHE010000269.1:0-5052 GCA_964250725.1 uncultured Enterovirga sp.
AGCGTGCCGTCGACCGCCATGAGGCCCTGGAGCTGGAAGCTCGTCTCGAACATGGCCCGCAGACGCGCCTCGTTGGTCCGCAACGCTGCCTGGTCGCGCAGCCGCTCGGTGACGTCGTAGACGAACTGATACGCGCCGATGCGCTCGCCCCGCTCCCCTCGCAGCGTGTTGAACTTGATCTCGTAGCAGGGTCGATCGCGGTCAG
The DNA here is from genome assembly GCA_964250725.1 of uncultured Enterovirga sp. Classification (GTDB taxonomy): domain Bacteria; phylum Pseudomonadota; class Alphaproteobacteria; order Rhizobiales; family Beijerinckiaceae; genus Enterovirga. The sequence goes on from CAXUHE010000269.1 coordinate 206, forward strand.
GATCTCCGAACTCCTCGACGACCGTGAACTCCTCGCCGGCCAGTGCCCGTGACCATAGCGCTCTCACGGACGCCCGCTGCTCCGGGTATTCCGCGAGGAGGTCGAGCATGCTGTCGCCGACCTCGGGCCGCACGCCGAAGATGCGCGTGAACTCGTTCGCGCTGGCCTTGTTGATGGCGAGGAACCGATAGTCGAGACCGGCAACCTGGATGAAGGCATCGGTGGTCTCGACGACGGTGGCAAGCACGTTGCGTTGTGCCAGCGCCTCCGCCACCCTTCGTTCCAATGTCGCGTTGAGCGCCTGAAGCGCCTCTGCGGAGGTTTTCTGGTCCTCGATGTCGGTATTCGTCCCGATCCACCGGGACACGATCCCGTCCGGGCCGGCGATGGGCACGGCTCGCGCGAGGTGCCAGCGGTAGGCCCCGTCCGCCCGGCGGAGACGGAACTCCGTCTCGTAGGTATCTCCGGCCGATAGCGAAGCCGCCCATTTGGCGCCGGCCTCCGGCAGGTCGTCGGGGTGCACCATGCGGGTCCACCCGTTCCCGTCGAGCATTCCCTCTTGGGCACCGGAATAGGCGTAGACGCGGTCGTTGAACCAGTCCAGGAGCCCGTTCGGCGGCGACGTCCAGACGTGGTTCGGCAGGGCTTGCGCGAATGCCCTGAACTGGGCCTCGCTGGCGCGCAACGCCTGTTCGCCCAACACGCGGTCCGTGACGTCGGAGCCCTCGACGAAGATGCCCGTGACGCACCCTTGCGGGTCTGTGACCGGCTGGAACACGAAGTCGACGTAGCGCTCGTTCACCGGTCCGCCGGGCAGGACCTGGACGGCGTACTTGGCGCCGGTGGAGGTGAACGGCGTCCCCGTGCGGTAGACTTGGTCGAGAAGGCCGACATAGCCCTGCGCGGCCGCGTCCGGCAGTGCCTCCGCCACGGTCCGTCCCACGACGGCTCGATGTCCGACGAGTTGCAGGTAGGCCGGGTTTGCCAGTTCGAACCGGTGGTCGGGGCCCCTCACCATCGCGACGAAACCCGGCGCCTGCTGGAAGAGCTGCTCCAGCCTCTCGCGCTCTTCGATCAGGCGGCGCTCCGCGAAGATCCGCCCCGTCGTCTCGGTGCAGGGACAGAAGAAGCCCGCCACCGTGTCGGAATCGTCGCGCACGGGCGTGTACGAGAACGCGAAGTGGGTCTCCTCGGGGTACCCGTGACGGTTCAGGAAGAGCGTGATGTCGTCCATGTGGACCGAACGGCCGCCCTCGACCTCGTCCAGCAACGGTCGCAGGTCGTCCCTGACCTCGGACCAGACGTCCAGGAAGGGGAGGCCCAAGGCAGGATGCTTGCCCCCGAGGATCTCGGCGTATCCGTCGTTGTAGATGAGGATCGCGTCCGGACCCCACGCCAGGAACATGGGCTGGCGCGAGCCGAGCATCACGCCGACGAGCGTCCGCAGCGCGGTGGGCCATGATTCCGGGACGCCGAGCGAAGACGCGGACCAGTCGAACGCGCGCAGGAGCGTCCCGGTCTCTCCCCCGCCCGAGAGGACATCCTGACCGGGACGCGTTTCCGGGTCGGTATTTTGCAGGCTGCTTCGCACTCGATCTCCTGTTGAGCCGCTTCGACCGACGCTGCAGCGGGTGGTTGTGATCATGACGGGTGGAGCGCGCATCCCGCGACCCGTCGATGCGGGACGCCAAGGCCCGCGAGAGCCAGCCGGCACGAGCCGGCACGAGAGGCGCGGCACGCAGAGTACGACCTCGTTGAAACGCTTGTCCCTAAACCGGCGAAAGAAACGTGCTGCACGGCAGGTCGCCGTGCAGCCGCGCCGATTGGTCCTCCATATCGATCACGCGGTCCTCCTCGCCGGCCACGCCGGCGACCGGCATCTTCAATTCGGCATAATGCGTTCGCGCCGCGAGGCGTCCGGGGCATAGGCGCTCTCGGCCGCGCTGGCGCGGATCTGCGAGGGGCGGAGGGTTATCTCCCTCGGGAACCCGTCCCCGAATGTCTCCCGTACGCGCGCGAGGCCGAGCGGCTCGCCATGGCCCCGCTCGACATAGTGGAGCCGGACGCCGTCGGACGGCGACGAATTTGCCGGCCGGCGGGTTATCGCGTTCGGCCGCAGCGTCAAAGCGGTGGTTCACGAAGGCAGCGACTGCCAGGGCCGCCGCGCCAACCCCTGCACCGGTCGAATAGCGGTACGCCGCCAAGGCAGTCGAAAAACTGGCGCGCTGCGCGGCAAGGGCGGTACGAATGCTGACGCACGCTCTCGATCCGCGGGAGGTCATCGGTGTGCATTCCTTGAATGGCGTGCACGAAGACCCGGATATCCTGAGAGATGTTGCAGCGTGTTATAAAGCGCGGTGACCATCCTCTGTTCCGCTGGTCTATGCAGCTCATTGCCCACAGGGTTTGGGTCAGGCGCGTCCGCGTTGCTCTCCGAATCGGCTTGGCCCGGATTCAGCCCGCATCCGAAGGTCGGGAGCTGCCTTGAACGAATTCCAGGAGAGCATGGCCGATACTCCGGCGCGAGATAAGTCCGACGGCACATCGAGGGGTTCCGGCAGCAGGGCGGCATCTTCGTCGAAGCTGTCCGGGTGACCCGCATGCCCATGATGGTGACGGACGCGACGCTGCCCGGGAACCCGATCGTGTTCGCCAACAAGGCCTTCGCGGCCCTCTCCAGATACGCGATGGAGGAACTGGTCGGGCAAGACCCCCACTTCCTCAACGGAGACGGCACCGATCCCGCCGCCATCCGGCCATACATCGCGGCGGTGGACGAGAAGCGGGACGAGACCCTGGAGATCGTGCAGCATCGCGGACGGCTCGCCGTTCAGGGCTATGCTGTTCGCGAGCCCGCTCGACGACGGCCAGGGGACTGTCACGAACCACGTCCTGTCCTACCTCGACATCTCCCGCCGCTATGACGCCGAGGAAGGCCTCCGGGCCTGACCCAGGAGCTCGAGGCGCGGGTGACCGCCCGCACGCGCGAGCTGGACGTCCGGAGGCGGGGGCTATGACGTGAGGCGGAGCGCCGTTCCGGCGATCGTCAGGGAGAGGACCGCCAGCCAGGGTGGCGTCCTCCAGACGACGAGCATGAGGAACCCGGCGAGCGCCACCGCGAAATCGGCCCGGGACAGGACGGCGCTCGTCCAGACGGGGCTGTAGAGCGCGGCACCCAGGATGCCCACCACGGCCGCGTTGGCGCCCCGCATGGCGGCCTGGGCCGGAGGGCGGCCGCGCAGCCCCTCCCAGAACGGCAGCGCGCCGTAGACCAGGAGCAGGCCCGGCAGGAAGACGGCAACGAGCGCGATCGCCGCCCCGCCGACGCCGTTCGGTGCGGGCTCCATGACGGCCCCGAGATAGGCCGCGAAGGTGAAGAGCGGGCCCGGGACGGCCTGGGTCAGGCCGTAGCCGGAGAGGAAGTTCTCGGTCGTGACCCAGCCCGGCGGCACGACCTCGCCCTGCAGGAGCGGCAGGACCACGTGGCCGCCGCCGAAGACGAACGCGCCCGACCGGTAGAAGGCGTCGAACAGCTTCAGCGCCTGAAATCCGGTCAGCGCCGCCAGGATCGGCAGGACCAGGAACATGAGCGCGAACAGGATCAGGGCAACGATCCCCGCGCGACGCGTGACCGGGACCGGGAGGCGTCCCGCGGCCGAGGGTGCGTCTCCTCCTCGGCACAGCCGAAGGCCCGCCAGCGCGCCGATGACGATCGCGCCGATCTGGCCCCACGACCCGCCGGCGAAGGTCGCGATCACGACGGCCAAGAGCGCGATGGCGACCCGTCGGCGATCCGGCGTCAGGCTCTTCGACATGCCCCAGACCGCCTGCGCGACGACCGCGACGGCGACGAGCTTCAGCCCGTGCAGGAGCGCCTCCGCGACGGGACCGGTGAGGATCGTCGCGCCGAGCGCGACAGCGACGAGGATCAGGGCCGACGGCAGGGTGAAGGCGGACCAGGCCGCGAGCCCGCCTAGCAGCCCGCCTCCGCGCAGGATGCCGAGCGAGAAGCCGACCTGGCTGGACGCCGGCCCGGGAAGGAACTGGCACAGTGCCACGAGATCGGCGTAGCCGGCCTCGTCGATCCAGCGCCGCCGGAGCACGAGCTCGTCGCGGAAGTAGCCGAGATGCGCGACGGGTCCGCCGAAGGAGGTCAGGCCGAGCTTCAGGAAGGCGCCGAAGACCTCTCGTGGCGGGCCGCGTTCGAAGCCGACGAGGTCTCGTCGATCCGCCTCGGAGTTCACGGGCGATCCAGGCCGGAGTCATGATCGAGTGACGGCATCAGCGAACCTGGAGGCATGGGTTCGCTGCGTGCCGATGATCCGAGTCGGACGATCACTGCGACGCGTTATCCACCTTACTTATCAACTGACGCCAAGCTTTCGAGCGCGGTCACGAGATACGCTCGCTCATACGGCTTCTGCAACATCGGAAAGACCCTGTAGGCGTCCGGAACCCCGGCGATGTCGTACCCGGTCGAGAACACGAACGGCACGCCCCGGGCGACGAGCGCGTCGGCCACGGGGAAGCTCTTCTGCCCGTTGAGATTCACGTCGAGGACCGCGAGATCGATCGTCTCCGCGTCCACCATGGCGAGCGCCTGCTCGACCCTGGCGGCCGGGCCGACGACCTGGCAGCCCAGCTCGGCCAGCATGTCTTCCAGGATCCAGGACACCATCACTTCGTCCTCGACCACGAGGACGCGGCGGCCGAGCAGCCGGTCACTCATGGGCGGACCAACCGTCACCCTCCGGGAGGGGCATGGAGATGCGGCACGAGACGCCGAGAGGGTCGTAGGCGAGCCGGACCTCCCCGTTCAGTTCCTGCGCCAGACCGCGCTCGATCAG
>CAXUHE010000270.1:0-5003 GCA_964250725.1 uncultured Enterovirga sp.
GGACAAGAAGGATGTCGCGATCGATTACCGGCCGGTGCACACCTACACGATGTCGAACGACATCGGGTACATCGAGCCCAAGGCGCGGGTGTATTGAGCGACTATGGTGTGTCTGTTCTAAGAGGGCTTGTGATCGGCCATCGCCGCGATCGATGCTTTCGCTGAGCCGCCATTATCAGATGTGAGCTTCGGCTCGATCGAGTTCCCGGATCGACGTTGGAGGAGGACATGAACGACTTCGCCCGGATCACGCGTGACCCTGAGGTGATGCAGGGCAAGGCCTGCATTCGGGGGATGCGAGTGACCGTAGGCATGATCCTCGGGAATCTCAGTGCCGGCGCGACGATCGAAGAGATGCTGAGTGAGTTTCCCTATCTCGAGCGCGAGGACGTGCTCGAAGCACTGCGGTACGGATCTTGGCTCGCATCCGAGCGTGAGATCCGGCTCGACGCCGCCGCTTGAGGTTCGTCGTCGACATGAACTTATCGCCGAGTTGGACAACACTTCTTCGAGCCGCGGGGCATCAAGCTGTGCACTGGTCCGAGGTCGGCGCCGCCAACACCGCCGATGTCAAGATCGCGACCTGGGCCGACCGCGAGGATCGCGTGGTCCTCACGGCCGACCTCGATTTCGGGACCTTGTTGGCGCTGAGTGGTCGTGGGCGTCCCAGTGTCGTCCAACTCCGATGCACCGATACGCGTCACGGCACGATTGGAGCTCTCCTCGTGAACGCCATATCTGCGATGTCCGACGAGCTTCGCTCGGGTGCCTTCATGACTTTCGACGGGCAGCGCGCCCGTTTTCGCCAGCTTCCGTTCGCGAGACATTGACGATGGCCCAGTTCCAGCTTCCCAAGAACTCCCGCTACACGGACGGCACGACCTGGCCGAAGCCGCAAGGAGCGACGAAGCTCCAGGAGTTCCGCATCTATCGGTGGAACCCGGATGACGGGAAGAATCCTGCGATCGACACCTACTATGTCGACCGCGACGATTGCGGCCCGATGGTGCTCGACGCGCTTCTGTGGATCAAGAACAAGATCGACCCGACGCTGACGATCCGCCGCTCCTGCCGGGAGGGGATCTGCGGCTCCTGCGCCATGAACATCATGGGGCAGAACACGCTCGCCTGCACGCTCGGCATCGACGACTGCAAGACCGACATCATCAAGATCTACCCGCTGCCGCACATGCCGGTGATCAAGGACCTCGTCCCGGATCTCACGAGCTTCTTCGCGCAGCACGCCTCGATCGAGCCGTGGCTCCAGACCGAGACCGCGACGCCCGAGAAGGAGTGGCAGCAGACGCCGGACGAGCGCACCAAGCTCGACGGGCTCTACGAGTGCATCCTGTGCGCCTGCTGCACGACGTCATGCCCGAGCTACTGGTGGAACGGCGACAGGTTCCTCGGGCCCGCGGCCCTGCTCCAGGCCTATCGCTGGCTGATCGATTCGCGCGACGAGGGCACGGGCGACCGGCTCGACCACCTCCACGACCCGTTCCGGCTCTATCGCTGCCATACCATCATGAACTGCGCGAATACCTGTCCCAAGGGGCTGAACCCGGCCAAGGCGATCGCCGAGATCAAGAAGATGATGGTGGCGCGCGCGGTCTGATCCGCTACCATCCGCCCCACAAACAAGAATGTGGGAGGACAGGATGCCGACAAGATCCATCTGGAGAGCTGTAGCCATGGCGACAGCTCTGTGCGCAGCGGGAGTCGCGCAGGCGGGCAGCGTGGTGTCGCGCCATTTCCGCTCCGACGCGCTCGGGCGCGAGTGGGCCTACAACGTCTACCTGCCGGACGGCTACGAGAGCGGGACGCTGCGCTACCCGGTCATGTACCTCCTGCACGGCAATGCCGGAGACGAGAACGAGTGGGTCGCGAAGGGTCATGTCGATCAGGCTGCCGACGCGCTGATCGCCTCGCACGAGATCCCGCCGACCGTCATCATCATGCCGGAGGCGAACACGACCTGGTATGTCGACCGCAAGGAGAAGATGGAGACGGCCTTCCTGGCCGACCTCATCCCGGAGGTCGAGCGCAGCTATCGGGTATTCTCCGACGGCAAGGGACGTGTCATCGGCGGCGAGTCGATGGGCGGTTATGGCTCGCTCCGTTTCGTCCTCAAGCATCCCGACATGTTCGCCGCGATGGCGTTGATGAGCCCGGCGATCTACGTGCCCGAGCCGCCCGCGACCTCGTCCGCGCGGCGCGTCGGCGTCTTCGGCGATACCTACGATCCTGCGATCTGGACGTCGCTGAACTATCCCACCCTTCTGGACGCCCTCTACGCCACCAAGAAGGTGATTCCCCTCTACATCGATTCCGGCGACCACGACGATTTCATGATCGAGTGGCACGCGGCCAACCTCTACAAGATCTGGCGCGAGCATAATTGGCCGGCCGAATACCGCGTCGTCGACGGCATCCACAGCTTCGGTGTCTGGCGCAACACCGTGAGTGAGGCGCTCCGATTCATCTATCAGAACGTGCGCCGGCCAGAGCCGATGCGGGAGGCGACGCGCTAAACCGTCTCACCCGCGCGATCGAACGCATGTCTCGGGGTTATCTGTTCGGTGCTTCGGGCTCGATCCGATCGCGAAACCGGTTCCCACCCGCGTCCGTCATGCTCTAGAGCAAGGGAGACGTTCAGCCCGGCCTCAGCTTCGTTGTGGCATGGATGTGGTGAACGGCACCGGGATGCGGCCTGACAACATGACCTCTCGTTTCGGGCGTCTTGCCCTCATCGCCCTATCGGCGGCGACGCTCGCGGGCTGTGAATCGGCGCGGTTCGGCGGCCCCGGGCCGACCCGTCTCGCGAATGCCCGTCCGGCTCCCGCCTATACGGCACCCGAGCCGGTCATCGAGGCGCTGCCCTCCGGCTCGGTGACCTCCGAGCCGCTGGCTCCGCCGCCCGGCGCGTCGGGTCCGCCGCCCGCGACCGGCACGCTCGGCCCGGGGCCGGTCGTGGCGGACGTACCCACCCTGTCGGGCTCGCCCCGCCCGATCGAGACGCTCGCGCCACCTTCAGCGTCGTCGAGCCCTCCCGCCAGCGGGGGCGGCCGGTCCGCATCGATCGGCGGCTGGACGGCACGCGACGCGTCGGGCGCGAGCTGCCGCGTCAACCTGTCGGGCTCGCCCGCGCTGGACCTCTACCGCGCCTCCGCGCCCGGCTGCCCCAACAAGGACCTTGCGAAGGTCACGGCCTGGGACTTCCGCGACGGGGAGGTCTATCTGTACCAGCCGGGCGGCGCGGTCGCGGCCCGGCTGCGCTCGTCGGACGGCTCGCTCTCGGGTGTGCTCGCGAAATCGGGCGCGCCGCTGACGCTCGTGCGATGACCGCGCGCGTCTGACTGGATCGCCGTGAACGATCGTCCCGACATGGCGGCGTTCGGCGTCGCGTCGCGCTACGACGCGCTGGTCGCCGCCGGCACGATCGAGGCGGATCCCGCGCAGCGCGAACTCGTGGTTCGGCTCGACACGCTCGCCGGTGTCCTGAACACGCGTCGCGTGCCCCGCAAGCCCGGCCCGCTCGGGCGGCTCCTCGGCCATAAGCCGGAGCCGCCGCCGAGAGGGCTCTATCTCTGGGGCGAAGTCGGACGCGGCAAGACCATGTTGATGGACTTGTTGTTCGAGGCGCTCACCGTCACGGAGAAACGCCGCACCCACTTCCACGCCTACATGGCCGAGGTGCACGGGCGCATCCACGCCTGGCGCCAGAAGCTGAAGAGCGGCGAGGTGCAGGGCGACGATCCGATCCGTCCCGTGGCGATGGACCTCGCGAAGGACGCGTGGGTGCTCTGTTTCGACGAGTTCGCCGTCACCGACATCGCGGACGCGATGATCCTCGGCCGGCTGTTCACGGCGCTGTTCGCGCATGGTGTCGTGGTCGTGGCGACCTCCAACCGGCCGCCGTCCGACCTCTACAAGGACGGGCTGAACCGCGCGCTGTTCCTGCCCTTCATCACGCTCCTTGGCGAGCGGATGGAGGTGTTGCGGCTCCAGGCACGCACCGATTTCCGGCTGGAGAAGCTCGGCGATGCGCCGATCTACTTCTCGCCGCCGGACGATCGCGCGACCGCGGCGCTCGACGATCTGTTCCGGCGACTGACCGGGGGCGCGGCCGCGGGACCCGCGACTCTCAAGGTCCACGGGCATCCGGTCGAGGTGCCGCGCCAAGCGATGGGGGTCGCGCGGTTCCGGTTCGAGGAGTTGTGCGCGCGTCCTCTCGGGGCGGCCGACTTCATCGCGGTCGCGGACACGTACCATACCGTCGTGATCGACGGCGTCCCGAAGCTCCGGCCTGAACAACGCAACGAGGTCCGGCGCTTCATCACCTTGATCGACGTGCTCTACGAGCGTCACGTGAAGCTTCTCGTGTCGGCCGAAGCCGAGCCCGGCGCGCTCTACCATGCCGAGACGGGCGCCGAGGCCTTCGAATTCGCACGCACCGAGTCGCGTCTGCACGAGATGCGATCGCGCGATTACGTGTCCGCCCCGTCCTCAAACACCGTATCGGGCAACGTGGCAGGGCTGGTCGAGACCTGATCCCCTGTATTGCCTGCGGCACCACGGTGAGCCCCGACCGCACGCCGCCTTTCCTCGCTTGAAGGCGTCCCGCTTCTCATGCGAAAGAGACGCCGCCGCGGCCCGCCGCTCGGGCCTTTCACCCTTCCAGGACCCTGACTTCATGGCTCGCAAGAAGATCGCGCTGATCGGCGCGGGACAGATCGGCGGCACGCTCGCGCATCTCGCCGGCCTCAAGGAACTCGGCGATATCGTGCTGTTCGACATCGCGGACGGCGTGCCCCAGGGCAAGGGCCTGGACATCGCGGAATCCGCGCCGGTCGACGGGTTCGACGCGAAGTACCAGGGCGCCAGCGACTACGCGGCGATCGCCGGGGCGGACGTCATCATCGTGACGGCGGGCGTGCCGCGCAAGCCCGGCATGAGCCGCGACGATCTGCTCGGCATCAACCTCAAGGTGATGAAGGCGGTCG
>CAXUHE010000271.1:0-4308 GCA_964250725.1 uncultured Enterovirga sp.
GACGGCTGGGAGGAGTTCTGACCATGTCCGCGACCGCACAAGCCATGACCCGGCGGACGCGGCCCGCGCCCTGTTTCGCGAAACGCGGCGCGCCGGGACCGATCACGCGCTCGCCGCCGCCTTCATCACCCGTTCACCAAGCGTGAAACGTCGGCGGAACGTCCCGGCTTCGTACCTTTTGAACTCTCGGTACGGAGGGGCGACAACCTATGAACTGGAACGATCTCGCGCTGGATGAGCGCATTGCCGTAGAGCAGATCGCCCACGGGCCGCAATTGCTGATGAGTGTCGAGATGGCGGATCGGCTCCGCATTCTCGGGCTCGTGGACGAGATCCCGGCGGGACTGATCCTCAGTGACGTCAGCGCGTGGATCTACGCCGAGCGCCGGAACAACGATCGAGTCTCGTCTCGTCGCAAGACGCCGGAACATCCCCAAGCCTCTGCCTGACGCGGTCTCGGATCACCGATCGCGTATTACCAGTCCCTTCACCATGTTGATGCTGCGGCGCACAACCGGCCGAACCATCCATCGACCTTAGTCGTATGGTGGGCGATGCCGTGCGGAGAGCCAGCGTGTTGTTCGATGGAAATGAGAGTTTCCCAGGCAGCCGCCTGAGGGAACTCACGGATGAGGATTTCGTCGCGAAGTGGCGCGAGATCGTGGGCGAACCTCCGAGCATCATGCTGGAAGACCGTCGTGAGATGATCGCCATCCTGGTGGCCGCGAGCGGCTCCCCGGCCGAGCTGTCGGCATCTCGCGAGGTGCGCGACCTGCACGCGACGGTGGACCGCGAGACGGGGCCTGCCCACGAGACGGCCGAGCGTCCATGCGGGATGCACGGATATCGGTCGCGCGCGACATTCGCTCGGTCAATCTGATTCAGTTTGTCCCGACGGCGCGGTATGGCAGGGCGCGATGCGCCACCAGATCTCCTACATGCCGCCGGGCCGGACGGTTCTGGCTGCGCGCGACGAACCCGTCAGGCGGCGTCACGTGCTCTACGTGCCGGGCTACGACCCCGAGGCCAGGAGCCGCTCCCGATCGCTTTTCGTGCGCGAACTGATCCGCTACGGGCGACGCTTCGGGCTGGCGGAGCGGAGCGTCACGCCCGTCGAGCAATTGCCTGACGTCCCAGGTCTGCGCTGGCACGTCCGGACGGCGCGGGACGGCTGGGTGACCGACACGACCTACGACGTGCTGCGCTGGGACGACATCGTGGAGCGCGACTTCCGACGTCCCATGCCGGCCTGCCTCGCCTGGCTGGCGCTCAGCATCGGCCACGCCCTCGCGACGGGTCTCACTATGCGGCTGTTCAAGCTGAACTGGATCTTCGCCTGCGTGACGATCTACCCGGCCATCATGGTGCTCGTGCTCGGTCTCGCGGCCGCCGGGCTCGGCTACGCGGTCGCGCGCGTCGCGGTTCTCTGGGCCGCGTGGCCGCTCGCGGTCGTTGCGGGCCTCGCGGTCGCGGCGGGAATCGTTGCGCTCGCGAGGCCCCTCTATGCTCGCGGCTACGTGTGGCACCTCCTGCGCGATTGGCTGTTCAACTGGGAGCACGGTTGCGGCAGACGGCCGGATTACGACGCCCGGGTCGAGGGCTTCGCCGGCCACCTGCGCGATGTCGTGGCGGGCTCGGACGTGGACGAGGTCCTGGTCGTCGGCCATTCCTCGGGCGCCGGCATGGCGATGGAGACGCTCGCGCGCGCGCTGGAAACGGACCCGGCTTTCGGCCGGGGTGGCCCGGCCATCGTGCTCCTCACCATCGGGACGAGCCTGCCGGTGGCCGCGCTGAATGTGCGGGCTCACGGCATCCGTCGCCATCTGGCGCGCGTTCTGCAGGCGGAGCAGGTGCTGTGGGTGGAGTACCAGGCGCCGCAGGACTGGCTGAACGCCGCCGGCTTCAACCCGGTCCGGATGTTCCCGCAGGGACCGGCCGAGCGCGATTGCTCCAACCCGGTGATCCGCTCCGCGCGCTTCGCGGAGATCACGTCCGAGCAGACTTACAGGCTCATGCGCAGAAGCCCGTTCCGGATGCACTTCCAGTTCATGATGGCGAACGACCGCCCGGGCGAATACGACTTCTACATGATGGTGCTGGGGCCCGTGAGCCTCGCCGCGCGTATCCGCGACCCGGACGAGGCCGCACGTCTCGTGGCGCGGATCGCCCCAGCCTGACCGCCCGGATGCCCTGCATCCTCGGCAGATTGGGCGCGTTGTCGACTGGAGAGCGACGCCAGGACACCGCGATGACAGGCACGACGAACGTCGATTTTCCCGTCCTCGCGACGTTCCGGGAGGTCGCGGACACGGATCTCTACGCGGCCCTTCCGGACGGCTGGACGCTCGCCGTCGCCGACGTCATCGGCTCGACCCAGGCGATCGAGGCCGGGCGATACAAGGCGGTCAACATGGCGGGTGCGGCGGTGATCGCGGGTGTGTCGAACGCACTCGGTCAGGCGTCGTTCCCCTTCGTGTTCGGCGGCGACGGCGCGAGCTTCGTGGTTCCGCCCGAATCCGCCGATGCCGCGTTGGCGGCGCTCGCCGCGACCGCCACGCTGGTCCACGAGGAATTCGGCTTCGACCTGCGGATCGCCGCCGTGCCGATCGCGGCGATCCGGGAGGCGGGTCTCGACGTCCGGGTCGCGCGCTATGCCGCCTCCCCCGACGTGAGCTACGCGATGTTCGCCGGCGGCGGTCTCGCCTGGGCCGAGGAACGGATGAAGGACGGAGCTTTCGCGGTCGAGCGCGCGCCCGAGGGCGCCCGTCCCGATCTCACCGGGCTGTCGTGCCGGTTCGAACCGGCCGCGAGCCGCCAGGGGCTCATCGTCTCGATGATCGTGCGTCTCGCACCGGGGGGCGATCCCGCTGCGTTCCGGCGGCTCGTCGAACATGTCCTCGATCTCATCGAGGCGAGTCCGGACATGGCCCGCCCGCTGCCGGACGGCGGCCCGGCCATCACGTGGCCCTCGGCGGGACTCGACCTGGAGGCGCGGCTGAGTCGCCCGATCGCCCGGTCGCGCTGGCTGCACCGGCTCCTCACCTTGGGCCGTACGGCTCTCGTGACCGCGATCTTCCGGCTGCGCGTCCCGATCGGCGGCTTTCGGCCTGTCCGCTACATTCGGCAGCTCGTGGCGAATTCCGACTACCGCAAATACGATGACGGCCTGCGCCTCACGATCGACTGCACGGATGCCCTGGCCGACGAGATCGAGGCACGCCTGAGGCAGGCGGAGCGGGACGGGACCGCGATCTTCGGGCTGCATCGCCAGACGGAAGCGCTGGTGACCTGCATCACGCCTTCGGCGACACGACGCGACCACATCCACTTCGTCGACGGGGCCGCGGGCGGCTACGCGGCGGCGGCGGCCGCGATGAAGACGGGGATCGCTCCGGCCTGAAGGCCGTGGTCGACATCCTCCGCTCTTCCAGCCCATCGCGACTCGACCCATATTGCCCGAATGGCCAGAGCCCCCAAAACCGTCCCCTCGGCGGAGCCGACGAAGACCCGCGCCCGAGCGCAGCCGAAGACCACCAAGCCGATCCTGAAACCGCTCGAAGGGTATTTGGCCGACCTCCTCAGCCCCGGCATCAACCGGGCGGATGAAGGCCGCGGGGACGCGTACCCGACGGCACGGACGGAACCGGAGCCGGCCCGCAGGGGAGCGCGCCGCAAGAGCGGCCTCGCGGGGTTCGGCGAACAGCCGCAGGCGGCCTTTGACTCGGGAGCCGGGGCCGAGATCGACCCGGAGCTGGCGAAGCAACTGGGGCTCGGCACCTCCCTGTCGTCCCCGGCGAGCGCGGCGAAGCCGCGTGAGGGTAGGGGATCCAGGTCGTCCTCGGCGGGGTCAAGCGCCAACACGTCCGAATCACCTGCGGGCGAGGACCCGGACCCCATCGAGACGCCCACCTCCGGCGTGTCGGCGACCGTCCAGGCGCTCTCTGCGCTCCTGGAGAGCGGTAACCCGCTCTTCAAGAACGGCCAGCAATGGATGCCGCACCGGCCGCCGCGGCCGGAGAAGTCGGAGGGCGGCATCCGGTTCGAGCTGATCTCCGAGTACCAGCCGGCGGGCGACCAGCGCGCAGCGATCCCGGAGCTCGTGGCCGGTGTGAACGCGCAGGAGCGCGACCAGGTGCTGCTCGGCGTCACCGGGTCCGGCAAGACCTACACGATGGCGCAGGTCATCGCTGAGACGCAGCGCCCGGCGCTGATCCTCGCGCCGAACAAGACGCTGGCGGCCCAGCTCTACGGCGAGTTCAAGTCGTTCTTCCCGGACAACGCGGTCGAGTACTTCGTCTCATATTACGA
>CAXUHE010000271.1:4318-4946 GCA_964250725.1 uncultured Enterovirga sp.
CGCGCACCGACGTCTATGTCGAGAAGGAGAGCTCGATCAACGAACAGATCGACCGGATGCGCCACGCGGCGACCCGCTCGCTCCTGGAGCGCGACGACGTCATCATCGTGGCGTCCGTCTCCTGCATCTACGGCATCGGGTCGGTCGAGACCTACACGGCCATGACCTTCTCGGTGAAGCTCGGCGAGAAGATCGAACAGCGCGGGCTCATCGCGGACCTCGTGGCGCTGCAGTACAAGCGCATCCAGAACGACTTCCAGCGCGGCACCTTCCGGGTGCGCGGCGACACGATCGAGCTCTTCCCGGCCCACCTCGAGGACCGCGCCTGGCGCATCTCGCTCTTCGGCGACGAGGTCGAGTCGATCGTGGAGTTCGACCCGCTCACCGGCACGAAGACGGGCGAGCTCAAGTTCGTGAAGATCTACGCGAACTCGCACTACGTGACGCCGCGCCCGACGCTCCAGCAGGCGGTACGCTCCATCAAGAGCGAGCTCGTCGGCCGCCTCGACGAGCTGAACAGGATGGGCCGGCTGCTCGAATCGCAGCGCCTGGAGCAGCGCACGCAGTTCGATGTCGAGATGATCGAGGCGACGGGCGCCTGCAACGGCATCGAGAACTACTCGCGCTA
>CAXUHE010000272.1:0-4940 GCA_964250725.1 uncultured Enterovirga sp.
TGGGCGACGACGGGCGCATCGGCGTCACCTGCGAGTTCTGCTCGCGCGTCTACGATCTCGATCCCGCGGAGGTCGAGCGAGAGGTGGCACAGGGCGACCTCCAAGAGGATGTCGACAAGGACGCCGCGTGAGCGAGGCGGCCGTGCGCGCTGCCTTCACTGCCCAGGCGGGGTGGTGCGAGACGCTGGGCTCGCCGTTCACCTCGCGCCTCTGCGCGACGCTGGCTGACCGGCTCGACCGCGAGACGGTCGTCGGTCGCCGCGTGCTGGACTGGCCGGGCCTCCCCGACGCGCTCCACGATTCCGTGCCGCTCCGGCTCGCGGGGGCGCTGAACGCGCTCGTGCGGCGCGGGCACGTCCCGGACCTCGCGGCCCTCTATCCGCCGCACCCGGTGCCCGAGGCCGACCGGCTCTGGGCCGCGGTCGACACGACGTTCCGGGCGCGGGAGACCGGGCTCCTCGCCTGGCTCGACCTCGCGCCGCAGACGAACGAGGTCGCGCGCTCGGCCGTCCTGATCGCGGGCCTCGCGGTCGTGGCGGCCGAGACCGGCATGCCGATCGCGCTGCACGAGCTCGGGGCGAGCGCCGGCCTCAACCTCGTGCTCGACCGCTACGCCTGCCAGCTCGGGTCACGGGTCTTCGGCGACCCGCGCTCGGCTCTCAAGCTCGCGCCCGCCTGGACGGGCGAGAGCCCGCCCGCCGCGAAGCTCGCGATCGCGTCCCGCCGCGGCGTCGACCTCAACCCGCTCGACGTGACCGACCCGGCCGGCCGCGAGCGTCTCCTCGCCTATGTGTGGCCGGACCAGGCGGAGCGCGTCGCGCGGCTCGAGGCGGCGCTCGCCATCGCGCTGCGCGACCCGCCGGCGCTCGACGCCGGCGACGCCGCCGACTGGATGGAGAGCGAGTTCGAGCCATCGCCCGCGACGGGCCTCTGCCGGGTCGTCATGCACTCGATCGCGTTCCAGTATTTCCCGGCCCGTACGCAGGCCCGCGTCGCGGCCTGGATCGAGCGGGCGGGCGCGATGGCGGCGCCGAACGCGCCCGTCGCGTGGCTGCGCTACGAGGCCGATCCCGAGCGCGAGGGCTGCCCGAGCCTTCGGCTTCGGATCTGGCCGGAGGGCGAGAACCGCGTCCTCGCCCACGCGGACGCGCATGGCCGCGCGGTCACTTGGCTCGCCGCGGGATGACGGCGCGGCCGCGTCCCGGCCGGGCGATCGACGCTATTTCGCCACCTGACCGCGGATCTCGCCGCCCGGGTTCGCGGCCGTGTGGATGTTGAAGTACATGTCGCCCGATTCCAGCGCCTTGACCTGAGCTTCGGTCAGGGTCGCGGTCCCCATGAACGGGCTCGCGGCCGCGCTGACCGGAACCATCACGCCCGCGTTATGTCCGACCGCCGCGGCTCCGTGGAAATGCGCCGCCGTCGCGGGACCCGTCAGCCCGGAATAGGTGCCCTGCCAGGACAGCGCCTTCGTGGCGGTGTCGTAGGTGACGTCGACCTCGCCCTTGCCTGTACTCGCCGTCGGAGGAACTTCCTGCGTTCCGCTCAGCGTCGCCTTCATCTTCATGGTCTCGGCCGAGGCCGGAGCGGATGCGAGCGCGGCCGCTAGCCCGAGCGCGATGAAGCGCAGATGCCTGTTCATATGTGACCTCCCGAACGACCGCCACGCGGTCTCCTGGAGGAGAACGGTCCCGGACGGCGATGAGTTGCGTGCGAAAGGTGC
Organism: uncultured Enterovirga sp.; assembly: GCA_964250725.1. Taxonomy (GTDB): domain Bacteria; phylum Pseudomonadota; class Alphaproteobacteria; order Rhizobiales; family Beijerinckiaceae; genus Enterovirga. The sequence goes on from CAXUHE010000272.1 coordinate 1,724, forward strand.
GCTACCGGTCCGAAGACCGCGCGATCAGGCGGCGGTCGGGATCTCTTCGACGCCGATCACCAGACGCCGGCCGAGCGCGGCCAGCGCGGCGCGCAGCATCGGGAGCTTGGTCGGATGCATCGGGTCGAGGATCCGGCGCACCTCCTTCTCGTCCCGGCCGAGGCGTCGGGAGAGTTCCGACTTCGACAACCCGGACTCCCTGAACGCGTCGAGCACGGCGAGCTTCGCCGCCACATCAACCTCGACGGAGACGGACGTCGATCCTGCGCGCGCGCGGGCGCGGGGCAGCTCGCGGCCCTCCTTCACGTAGATCAGGAGAGCGAGCCCGAGAGCGTCGGAGGCCTGCTCCAGCGCATCGGCCCGCCCCCGGCCGTTCGTGATCGCCTCGGGAATGTCCGGGAACGTGACCACGACTGCATCCTCCTCGTCACCGTCTTCCAGGAGGGCCGGATAGGTGAACATCATCATGGCGCTTGTCCTCCGCGGACCCATCTCGGGGATCGGACACGAACGTCCGAATATCAAGCTTTGATCGACCTGACCAAGGGCAATGGCTCAAGAAGTGACGCACGGCTCAAGTAGCCCTCCCCCTCGTGGGGAGGGTGACCCGATCCCGGGCTTGACCCGGGAGGAGGGCCGGGTGGGGGCGTCCAGGAGGAACCGAGGCGTCCGATTCTGCTCGCCCTCCCACCTCCAACTCCTCCCCACGAGGGGGGAGGAGAGCGCGTCGGCACCCAGTCAAAGCCGTTCAAGCGATTGCCTGCGATCCTACCCGCTCGTCACGGTAGGGCTCCGCCCGCGCAGCGCGCGATCAGCCGGCGCAGGAACGCCTCGCCGGCCGCGAGCTCGTCGAGCGTGATGAACTCGTCCGGCTGGTGGGCGCTGTCGATGGAGCCCGGGCCGCAGACGACCGTCGGGATGCCGGCCGCCTGGAAATGGCCGGCCTCGGTCGCGTAGGCCGCGGTCGTGGTCGCGCCCGCCCCCGTCAGGTCGAGCGCCAGCCGCTCCGCGGCCGAGCCGGGCTCCGGCATCAGGCCCGGCACATGGACCTCGCAGACCGTCTCGATGCGCCCGAACGGCCCGAAGCGGTTGAGCCGCTCGCGCGCGACGGTCTCGGCGAACCGGTCGAAGCGGGCCGGGATCTCCGCGTCGTCGAGGCCCGGCACGCCGCGATACTCCCACAGGATCTCGCAGGTGCGCGCCAGGATGTTGCGGGCGTTGCCGCCCCGGACGCGGCCCGCGTGGACGGTCGTGTAGGGCGGGTCGAAGCGGCCGGTCGGGTCACCCCGCGCCATCATCTCGTCCGCGAGGCGGTTCAGCTCGGCCACGAGCTCGCCCGCCGCCATCACGGCGTTGGCGCCGAGCGGGGGCTTCGCGGAATGCGCCTCGTGGCCGTGCACGAGCGTGTTGAAGGTGACGACGCTCTTGTGCGCGTCCACGACCTCGAGCGAGGTCGGCTCCCCGACGATCGCGACGCTCGGCATCGGCAGGTCGCGCCCGAACCGCGCGATGATCCCGGTGGAGCCGAGGCAGTTCGTCTCCTCGTCGTAGGAGAAGAGGATGTGGATCGGGCTCACGAGGCCGGCCGCCAGCATGTCCGGCACGGCCGCGAGGACGAGCGCGTCGAAGCCCTTCATGTCGACCGCGCCGCGCCCGTGCGCGCGGCCCTCCGCGACGCGCAGCCGGAACGGGTCGGAGGTCCAGCTCTGGCCCGCGACCGGCACGCAATCCGTGTGGCCGGACAGGACGACGCCGCCCTTCTCCCGCGGCCCGAGCGTCGCGTGGAGCGCGGCCTTGTCGCCGGCCGCATTCGGGGCGGCGAGCATCGGCACTCCCCAGCCGCCGAGGTAGTCGGCGACGAACTCGACCAGCGGCAGGTTCGAGCGCGTGCTCTCGGTGTCGAAGGCGACGAGCCGCTCCAGCAGCTCCAGCGGCGTGTAGCGCGTCCCCGCCATCTGCGCCGTCAGTGCACGACGCGCTTGACGAAGGGCGCGTCGAGCGAGAAGGGCGGGATCTCGGCCCGGAACGTTTCGCCCTGCGCGTCGATCATCGTGTAGTCGCCCTGCATGGTGCCGTCCGGCGTGCCGAGCGGGCAGCCGCTCGTATAGGTGAAGGTCTCGCCGGGCCCGAGCACCGGCTGCTTGCCGACAACGCCCGCGCCCTTCACCTCCTGCACCTTCCCGTCGCCGTCGACGATCCGCCAGTGCCGCGAGCGGAGCTGCACCCGCTCCGTCGTCATGTTGGTGATCTCCACCGTGTAGGCGAAGAAGAACTTGCGCTTGTCGGGCTGGGATTCCTCCTCGACGTAGCGCGGCTCCACGGTGACGCGGATGCCCCGGGTCACGGCCTTGTACATGGGGGCTCCTGGGGCGCGCGGGTCACGCCCGGTGGTAGTGCGCGGCGCGATCGTCCGTCAATGTGGCGAGGCATGTGGAAGCCCGATCGCCGTTCCAGGCGAGCGCGGCGGGGCCGCCGGGGATGGCAGGTGATCGCGGTCGGGCCGGCCAAGCTCACACCCCCGCCTCCTCGCGCAGGATCTCCAGCTCCAGCCACTCCGTCTCGGCGGCGTCGAGTTCGCCGCCCTTCGCGGCGAGCGCGCTCGAGACGGTCTCGAAGCGCTTGGGGTCGCGCGCGAAGAGCGAGTTGTCGCCGATCGTCGCCTGGAGGGCCGCGATCTCCCGCGTGAGCGTCGCGATGCGGATGGGGAGCGTGCGCAGCGCGTGCTGCTGGCCGGGCGTGAGGCGGCGGCGCGCGGCCTTCGGGGCGGCGGCCCCGGTCGGGAACCGGTCGCGCTTCGCGGGTGCGGCCGACGCGGCGCGCACCGGATCATTCCGCACCAGGTCCTGTCCCCGCTGCGCCAGCATGTCGGTGTAGCCGCCCGCATATTCGAGCCAGCGCCCGCCCGTGTCCGGCACGATGACGGAGGTCGCGATGCGGTCGAGGAAGTCGCGGTCGTGGCTGATGAGGATCAGCGTGCCGCGATACTCGCCCAGCATGTCCTCCAGGACGTCGAGCGTCTCGAGGTCGAGGTCGTTCGTGGGCTCGTCGAGCACGAGGAGGTTCGAGGGCTTCGCCATCGCGCGCGCCAGGATCAGCCGGCCGCGCTCCCCGCCGGAGAGGACGCGCACGGGCGTGCGGGCCTGCTCGGGCGAGAACAGGAAATCCTTGAGGTAGCCGATCACGTGGCGCGGCTCGCCGCCGACCGTGATCATGTCGC
>CAXUHE010000273.1:0-4931 GCA_964250725.1 uncultured Enterovirga sp.
ATGTCGCTCCTGGTGAATGCCGAGCCGGTCGACGCGCTCTCGATGCTCGTCCACCGCGACCGGGCCGAGCATCGCGGCCGCGCCATGTGCGAGAAGCTGAAGGACCTGATCCCGCGCCACCTCTTCCAGATCCCCGTCCAGGCGGCGATCGGCGGCAAGATCATCGCGCGCGAGACGATCAAGGCCCTCTCCAAGGACGTGACCGCCAAGTGCTACGGCGGCGACGCCACCCGCAAGCGCAAGCTCCTGGAGAAGCAGAAGGAGGGCAAGAAGCGCATGCGCCAGTTCGGCCGCGTGGAGATCCCGCAGGAGGCCTTCATCGCGGCGCTGAAGATGGACGGGTGAGCCGGATCACGGGACGTGAGGGCAATTGGCTTAAGTTGCGGGAAGACCTGTAACACAACCTCGAATCAGTCTATGTTCACGCTTTGTTCTGTGGAGAGGTTTGATGGACAATCTGAACATTCGTCGCCCTCAAGACCCAACCAAGATCAACGTCCACGAGGATTGGGAGGTCCGTTATTGGTCTCAGAAATGGAACGTCACACCCGAACAGCTTAAGCAGGCGGTCAGAGAGGTAGGCGTCTATACCAAAGCCGTTGCTAACAGATTGGGTAAGCAACCCTGATAAGGTCGGCGATGAGCGACATGACCTACGATCCCGAGGCCGATGCCGCCTACATCCGTCTCGGAGGCGGGACGATCGATCGGACGGAAGAGGCCGGACCGTTCCTCTACGACGTGGACCGCGAAGGCCGCGTGATCGGGATCGAGATCCTGTTCTGCACCAAGGTGCTTGCGCCCGGGCGTTGGGCGGATGCGCCACGGCCTTCTCTCGAGCGCATCGACGCCGCCGAGTAGCCAGCGCGCCGTCGCGGCGCTGAAGGCCATCGCGGCCGAAGATGGACGGTCAGGCCGCCCGCACCGCCACGTCCCCGACGCAGCGCACCCGGATGCGGCGCGCGTTGCCGGGCAGGTACGAGATCGGGATGTCCTCCGAGTCGATCACCACGATCGTCGCGGGGTCGGCGCCGGACGAGGTCGCGCGCGACGTCGCGAGTCGGGCGGCCTCCTCCAGGGCGACCTCGCGCGACATCTCGCGGAACACCTGGTCGACCTCGCCCGAGACCTGCGCGATCGCGGCCCCGACCGCGTTCGCGCAATCGCCGTTCGGCACCCGGACGACTTCGGAGACCCCCTCCAGCCGGTCCGGGATGAGAAAGGCGCCGCCGCCGACCGCGAGCAGCACCACGTCGCCCGCATCCGTCTTCGTGCGGTCGATGTTCTCCTCCAGCATGACCCGGATGCGGTCGAGCGCCGTCCGGCAGAAGGCGCTGTCCAGATGCGCGACCCTGGTCCGGTCGCCGAGGTCGAGGAGGCCCGCCGCGACCCCGATATCGCTCGTCGTGAGTTGCCCGCCCCCGAAGACGAGCGCCTCGCTCGATAAGCGGTAGCCGACGGAGAGCGGGCCGACCGCGGAGGCGTCGGCCGCCACGTGGCTGCCGCCGCCGAGCCCGATCGACAGGAGGTCCGGCATGCGGAAGAGCGTGCGGACGCCGCCCACCTTGACGACGTTGTTCGCCTCGCGCGGGAAGCCGAGCTTCAGCTCGCCGATGTCGGTCGTGGTGCCGCCGACATCCGCCACCATGGCGTCCGCGATGCCGGACAGGTAGGCGGCGCCGCGCATCGAGTTCGTGGCGCCCGACGCGAAGGAATAGACCGGCAGCCGCATCGCCTCCGCGGCCTCGACGACCGTGCCGTCGTTCTGCGTGATGTAGAGCGGCGCCGAGAGGCCGGATTCCACGATGGCGCGCCCGAAGGCCGTGATCGTTTCCTGCGCGAGGCCTGCGAGCGCGGCGTTGAGCAGCGCGGCGTTCTCGCGCTCGAGGAGCCCGATGCGGCCGAGATCGGAGGAGAGCGTGATCGCGGCGTCCGGCATCACCTCGGCGACGATCGCCGCGGCCTCGCGCTCGTGGCCGGGATCGAGCGGTGAGAAGATCGCCGAGATCGCGACCGACGCGATGCCGGCCTCGCGCATGGCTTGCGCCTCGCGCCGGATCGCCGCGCCATCGAGCGGCATGAAGGGCCGGCCGTCGTATTCGTGGCCCCCCTCCACCATCGCGACGTGGCCGCTGACCAGGGCTGCCAGATCCTCCGGCCAGTCGCAGAAGGGCGGCAGGGAGGCGCAGGCCGGCATGCCGATGCGCAGCGCGCCGACGCGCCCGAGCCCGCGGCGCTGCACGACCGCGTTGATGAAATGCGTCGTGCCGATCATCACCGCGTCGACCGGCCGGTCGCGCACGGTCCCGGTCGCCGCGAGCCGCGTCAGCGCGTCCAGGATGCCCGAGGTCACGTCCCGCGTGGTCGGCGCCTTCACGGCGCCCGCGACGCGCCCGTCCGCGATCAGGACCGCGTCGGTGTTCGTGCCCCCGACATCGATGCCGATGCGCCTCATGGCCGTGACATTCTCTCGAGAGGCCAGCCCCCGACAGCGTCATGCGTGCTTCGAGACGCGGCCTCCGGCCGCTCCTCAGCATGACGCACGATGAGCGAAGCCAGAACGCGAGCTGTCATGACGGCATCACCGGGCGGTACTCGATCTCGTAGCCGAAGGCGCGGGGCCCGACATGCTGGAGGCCCTTGGGGGTCTGGAAGACCGGGGGTGGGGGCAGCGCGATGACGGTGACGCGCTGGCCGTAGCGGATCGTCTCGGTCCCGACCGCCTCGCCCGAGACGCTGTCGAGCACGCAGATGAGGTCCGGCGACATGGCGATCGGCTCCTCGTCCCGCCAGGCCACGATCCACTCGTTCTGGAAGGCGAGGCGGCAGGCGGCCCCGCGGTCGGCGTCGAGCCCCGCGACCTTCACCTCGCCGCGCAGGAAACCCTCGGTCGTGCGGCGTTCCACGTCCGAGACCTTGCCGCGGAACAGCACCGTGCCGGGCTCGACGGACAGGATCGCGTCGATCGGGTCGGTGTGGCGGCCTTGAGCGTCGCGCACCGCGCGGCCGATCGCGATCGCCTTGGTGGTGGTCCCGAGGATGCCCCAATCCTTGATCTCGCGGCCGGTGCGGGGCGCCTTGCAGGTCGACGCGATGGAGCCGTACTCGACGCAGATCTTGCGCGAGATGCGCTCCATCCACTTCCAGGTCGGCACGGTCTCGACGATGGATTCGAGCCCCCGGCAATCGACCGTGGTCAGAGGGTAGGGCCGTAGGTCGCCGACCGCGACCGACGTCATCTGCGCCTCCGGATAGGCGCGGCCCATCATGTCCGCGTCGACGACCGGAATGCCGAGATGGGCGGCCGCCATCAGCGGCTGGATCGAATTGCCGCCGCCGATCTCCAGCGCCATCACGGCGCGGAATCTCAGCCGCCGGTGCTCCTCCATGTAGGAGACCGCGCGCGCGATGGTGCGGCTATCGGTCAGCCGCTCCTGGCCGACGAGCGGCGCGCCCATGTTCGACACGGCCGCCACCCAGTCGTCGTCCGCGAGGTCGGCCGGGTCCATCAGTTCGACGCGATGCCCCTCGGCGTAGAGCCGGCGCATGTTGAGGAGCCCGAGATAGGGGCTGCCGCCGCCGCCGGTGCCGAGGATCCAGGCGCCGAGCGCGAGGGATTCGATGTCGTCGAGGGTGAGGTGGCGAGGGGTCATCACACCCACTCCGACAGGGAGAGGTCATGGTGCGGGGAACCCTCTCCCCGAGGGGGAGAGGGCAGGGTGAGGGGGAAGCGCCCTCTCCGGACAGCGCACTTCCCCCTCACCCGGTCGGCTACGCCGACTCGACCCCGGATCGGGTCCGGGGCAGGCTCTCTCCCCCTCGGGGAGAGGCGACCCGCGCTCTTCAGCTCGACGTTGTTGTCCTGCCTGTAGGCGAGGGACGACCAGGGAACCACCGAACCTCTCAACTCAACAACTCCTGCAGCACGCGCGCGGTCGCCGACACCGCGAGGATCGTGGGCACGCCCACGGCCGAGCGGATCGCCGTCTTGGTGTGCGGCGTGTAGCTCATGCAATCCATCGCCACGAGGTCGGGTTTCATCGTCGCGAGGCGGTGCCCCACCTCGGCGGCCTCGTCCAGGCCGGCGCTGGGCAGGAGCGACTCGGCCACGATCTCGATGCCCGGCCGCTCCCACTTGGCGGAGAGCTTCCCGACCTGCTCGGGCGCGGGCACCAGGAGCCCCAGCCGCCCCTGCGGCAGCAGCCCGGCCGCGAGCCCCGCGAGCACGCGGGACGGGAACACGACGCCCGCGTCCCCCGGCATCGGCGGGAACTCGCCCGTGCAGGCGAACACGATCGCGTCCGCGCCCGCCTCGCGCAGGCGGCGGATCGCGTCCGGCGCGCGGGCGACCACGGCCGCCTTCGAGATCTTGACGTCGCGCTCGCCGCGCAACCGGGTGTAGAGCGTGTCCGCCCCGTCGCGCGGGGTCAGCGCGTCGACCTCCTCGTCCGACATCCCGTCGAGGCAGCCGACGAGTACCGTCTCGGTCCCGACGGGCAAGCCGGCCCGGAACGTCTCCTCGACGAACAGCCGGGGCGCCTGCCCGATCACCGCGATCCCGAGCCTCGCCATCACGTCCTCCCGATCAGCACCGGAACGTCCGGCCGCCAGTCGAGCGCGACCGCGGAGGCCGGCGCGCGCAGGTGGCCCGCGCCGGAATTGCGCTCCTTGACCAGGAACACGGCCCCGTGGTCTGCCGTCACCGTGTAGATCACCTGGTCGCCGAGGAAGCTCGCATCCGTGATCGTCCCGTCCGCGACGCCGGAGCCGGCGGGGCCGAGCGTGATCTTCTCCGGCCTGAGCGCCAAGGTCGCGGGCCCGTCCGGCCCGGCCGGGGAGGGCATCGGCGTGCCGTCGTCGGCCGTGAAGCGCCCGGCCGCCATCGTGCCGTCGATCAGGTTGATCTCGCCGATGAAGCCCGCCACGAACCG
>CAXUHE010000274.1:0-4920 GCA_964250725.1 uncultured Enterovirga sp.
GAGGCCTTCGTGCAGGATGCCAGGAGCGCCGGCGCGGACGTCCGCCTGGGCGGGAGCCGCATCGGCAACCAGGGCTACTTCTTCGAGCCGACCGTGCTGACCAACGTGCCGCTCTCTGCCCGGATCATGAACGAGGAGCCCTTCGGGCCGGTCGCGGCCATCAACGGGTTCTCCGACGAGAGCGAGGCGCTCGACGAGGCGAACCGCCTGCCCTTCGGCCTCGCGGCCTACGCCTACACGCGCTCCACCGACACGGCCGAGCGCGTCGCCTCGCGGGTCGAATCCGGGATGGTGTCGATCAACCATCACGGCCTCGCCCTCCCCGAGGTGCCGTTCGGCGGCGTCAAGGAATCCGGCTACGGCAGCGAGGGCGGCTCCGAGGCGATCGAGGGCTACCTCAACTCGAAGTTCGTGACGCTGGCGCGGGCTTGAATCTGATAGATGCCGACGTGGGTTTGCCGGATGATCGGCGGCCCACTTGAGGATCGGAGGTGATCCATGATCGATGAGGGACACCCCGCTCCGAGACACGTCAGGCTGGTCCACAAGACGCTCCTGGACGAGCGCTTCCACGTCTACACGTCGCCGGACGTGCAGGGCTTGCATGCGTCTGCCGAGACGAAGGCCGGCGCGCAACGTGCCGCCATCGCGATCGCGGATTTCTTCGCAGATCGTGACGGTCAGGAACGACCCGTCGTGACCTTCGTCGAGGAACATGCCTTGCAGGCGGCGGAGTAAGCCGACGAACGGTGATCTACTGCGTCAAGTTCGACGACGTCGTCGCCCACTTGCGCCACGTCGGCTACCGGGAGATCGGCCGCCTCGACGACTTCGCGGCTTTCGAGCGTGAGGACGGGTCGCGGCCGACGCTCCATCGGCCGAACGTCAACGGTGACCTGCCTGAAATCCTCGGGAACGACGCGTTCGCGACGGCAGGTCTGGCAATACCGACGTGGACAGTCTTCTGGTGCGACTGACCGCGTGGCTCTACGCCCGCGCGCCCTGCGGCACGGCCTCGGTCGCCCGGCCCGACGAGCGGATCATCATCACCGCGAAGGCCGCCAGGATGCAGGCCGCTCCCGCCGTGTAGAAGGCCGGGAGATAGCTCGCGAGCGCGTCGCGGCTGAGACCCGCCCCGAAGGCCGCGGTCGCGGCGCCGAGCTGGTGGCCGGTGAACACCCAGCCGAAGACGAGCGCCGCCTTCTCGCGTCCGAACTCGCGGCCGGCGATCTTCACGGTCGGCGGGACGGTCGCGATCCAGTCGAGACCGTAGAACATCGCGAAGACCGACAGGCCGAAGAGCGAGAACGTCGACATCGGCAGGAACAGGAGCGACAGCCCCCGCAGCCCGTAATACCAGAACAGGAGCTTGCGGTTGTCGTAGCGATCCGAGAGCCAGCCCGACAGCACCGTCCCGACGAAGTCGAACGCGCCCATCATGGCGAGGACGGAGGCCGATTCGACCTCCCTCATGCCGAAATCGGCGCAGAACGGGATGAAGTGCGTCTGGACGAGCCCGTTCGTCGAGAGCCCGCAGACGAAGAACGTTCCGAACAGGATCCAGAAGCTGCGCGTCCGCGCGGCCTCCCCCAGCACCCGGAACGTGGTGCGGACCGCGTTGCCGGCGGGCAAGGGCGTCGGCGGCGTCGCGGGGCCGGCCTCGCCGTAGGCCGCGAGTCCGAGGTCGGACGGGTGGTCGCGCCCGACGAGCCACATCAGGAGGCCCGCGACCGCGCAGGCCCCGACGACCGGGACGATCGCCATGCGCCAGCCGTGATGCTCCGCGACCCACGCGGCGAGCGGCAGGAAGGCGAGCTGCCCGGTGGCCGAACTCGCGGTCAGCATCCCGATCACGAGGCCGCGCCGCTCCACGAACCAGCGGTTCGCGACGGTCGCGCCCAGCACCATCGCGGTCATGCCGGTGCCGAGCCCCGTGACGATCCCCCAGCAGACCCAGAGCTGCCACAGGCTCGTCATCTGCGTCGACGCCATGAGGCCGCCCGTGATGAGGCAGAGCGCCACGACCACGATCCTGCGCAGCCCATATTTCGCGATCAGCACGGCCGAGAACGGCGCCATCAGCCCGAAGAGCAGCAGCCTGACCGCGAGCGCGCCCGAGATCGACGACGTGTCCCAGCCGTATTCCCGCTGCACCGGCAGGAGCAGCACGCCGAGATTGCCCATCGCGGCGGCGGTCACGACCATGACCAGGAAGGTGACCGCCACCATCGCCCAGCCGTAATGGATGCCACGGCGGGCGAGGGCGGGCGCGAGGAGACCGGACATCATGTCAGGGACGACCTTCGTTGCGTGGTGAGGGAACGCCGCCCGCGAGATCGGTCGCGAGCAGCCCGGCGAGCAGGGTGCGGAGCGAGGATGCGGGCTCACGGCCATACGCCGATTCGAACCGATCCTGCGCCGAGGCCCACAAGGGACGCGCGGCGTCGAGCCTCACGCGCCCCTCTTCGGTCAGAGCGAGCGGCCGGCGGCGGCCGTCCCGAGGATCGGACGATATCTGCACGAGCCCGTCGCGCTCCAGCGGGCGGACGATGCGGCCGAGCGTGGTGCGGTCCATCGCGAGGCGCCCCGCGAGGTCGTTGATCGTCAAGGCGCCGTAAGTCCCGAGCCGCGCCAGGATGGCGAACTGCGTCACCGTCAGCCCCACGCCCGCGAGGTGCTGGTCGTAGAGCTGCGTCACGTGCCGCGCTGCCTTGCGGATCGCGGAGCAGTTGCAAGGATCGGATCGGATCGGGTCGGTCATGACGTTCGGTTTGGGCTTGTGCAGGCGATATACGTGCATATACGCTTATCTGCAAGCGAGACCATGATCCTCGCTCGGGATGAGCCGGTATGGAAGCCGAGATCGACACGCAGCGCCGTCGGACCGTGACCTGGTCCGACCCGAAGGCTGCGGCCGCGGAAGGGCGCGGGCTCGCGGGAATCGACTATCTGCGCGCCATGATGGAGGGGCGGCTGCCGCGCCCGCCCGTCACCGCGCTGCTCGGCATCGGGCTGTCCTCGGTCGAGCCGGGAGCGGTCGCGATGGAGATGCCGGTCGGCGAACATCTCTACAATCCGCTGGGCTCCGTGCACGGCGGGATGATCGCCACGATCCTCGATTCGGTGATGGGCTGCGCGGTCCATTCGGTGCTGCCGCTGGGGCGCGGCTACACCACGCTCGAGATCAAGGTGAATTTTCTGCGCGCCGTGACGGACCTCGTCGGCACCGTCAGGGCCGAGGGCCGCGTCGTCCATGCGGGCCGCCAGAGCGCGGTCGCGGATGCCAAGCTCGTCGACGCCGCGGGCAAGATCTACGCGACCGCCAGCACGACCTGCCTCGTCTTCGATCTTCCCTCACCGAAAGCCGCCACATGAGCGCGACCCTCGCGGTTCCCGACGTCGCGGCCCCGAAACCTGCGGTCGCAACCACCCCCATGTCGGCGCGCACGCGCCTGCTGCTCGACGCGCCGGTCCTGCCGACGCTGCTGCGGCTCGCCTGGCCGAACGTCATCGTCATGCTGGCGCAGGCCGCGACCGGGCTCATCGAGACCTGGTGGGTCGGGCACCTCGGCACGGACGCGCTCGCCGGCATGGCGCTGGTCTTTCCCGGCGTCATGCTGATGCAGATGCTCTCGGCCGGCGCGATCGGCGGCGGCATCTCGTCCGCCATCGCCCGGGCGCTGGGGGGAGGGCGGCGGGAGGACGCGGATTCGCTCGCCTTCCACGCGGTCGCGATCAACGCCGTCCTCGGGCTCGCCTGCTCGGCCGGGGTGATCGCATTCGGACGGCCGCTCTACGCGGCGCTCGGCGGCAGCGGCGGTTCGCTGGAGGCCGCGCTCGCCTATTCGGATGTCGTGTTCGCCGGCAACGCTATCCTGTGGGTCATGAACGCGCTGGCGAGCATCCTGCGGGGCACCGGCAACATGCTCGTCCCGGCCCTCGTCATCTGCGTCGGCGTCGTGTTGCTCGTGCCGCTGTCGCCGATCCTGATCTTCGGCTGGGGACCGATCCCGGCGCTCGGAATCGCGGGCGGCGGCGCGGCGCTCGTCCTGTTCAACATCGGCGGGACCGTCGCTCTCGCCTGGTACATGCTCGCAGGTCGCAGCATCGTGCGGCTCACCTGGGCGCGGCTGCTCTGGGCGCAGGCGTGGGACATCCTGCGCGTCGGCGCGGTCGCGGCGATCTCGTCGGTCCAGACGAGCCTCACCATCGGCCTCGCGACCGCGCTCGTCGGGACGCGGGTCGGATCGGCCGGGCTCGCGGGGTTCGGCACGGCGGCGCGGCTCGAGTACCTGCTGATCCCGCTCGTCTTCGGGCTCGGCGCGCCGCTCGTCGCCATGGTCGGCACCAATATCGGGGCCGGGCAGCGGGCCCGCGCGCTCCAGATCGCCTGGATCGGCGGCGGATCGGCCTTCCTCCTGACGGAGACGATCGGGATCGCGGCCGCGATCTGGCCGACGGCCTGGCTCGGCCTGTTCGGACAGGACCCTGCGCTCGTCGCGACCGGCACCCTCTACCTGCACTGGGTCGGGCCGGCCTACGGGTTCTTCGGCCTCGGCCTCTCGCTCTACTTCGCGTCGCAAGGCGCGGGACGCCTGCTCTGGCCGTTGCTCGCCGGCCTCGCGCGGGTCGTCGTCGCGGTCGGGGGAGGGTGGCTCGCGCTCACCTGGACGGGCTCGATCGAGGCGCTGTTCGCGGCACTCGGCCTCGGGCTCGTGGTCTACGGCACGACCGTCGTGGCGGCTATCCGGGGCGGCGCGTGGTCGCCGAAGGTGGCGTCACCGAAGATGTGACCGGGAGGCGCGTCGCCGCGTTCCGCCCCGATCGGAAATGATCTAAGGAGGGCTGGACTTAGCAGCTCCGATCCTCCCGCGAAGGCCCGATCATGGACGCGATGCGACAATCGCCGAAGCTCGTCAC
>CAXUHE010000275.1:0-4918 GCA_964250725.1 uncultured Enterovirga sp.
GGCGGCCGGGCTCGAGATGTGGCGGAGCGGCGATCTCGCCCGGGACATCGCGTCCAGCCTGTTCCGCGTCGTAGCGGGCTTCGCGGCAGCGTCGGCGGCGGGCCTCGGGCTCGGCGTCCTCCTCAGCCGCTCGCGGCTCGCCGAAAGCCTCCTCGAGCCGATCATCGAGATGTTCCGGCCCGTGCCGTCGCTCGCTTTCCTGCCGCTCCTCGTGCTCTGGTTCGGCATCGGCGAGACATCGAAGATCGTGTTCATCTCCTACGCGACGTTCTTCCCCGTCTTCACCGCGACCCGGCTCGGCATGAGGCAGATCGATCCCGTGCTGATCCGGGCGGCCCAGAGCCTCGGGGCGAGCCGCACCGCCATCTTTCGGCGCGTCGAGCTGCCGGCGGCATCGCCGTCCATACTGACCGGGCTCCGGATGGGGTTCGGTCTCGCCTTCTTCGTGATCGTCGCGGCCGAGTACATCGCGGCGGATTCCGGCCTCGGCTACCTGATCAACAACTCCCGCACCTATTTCGACGTCTCGCGCATGCTGCTCGGCGCGATCGTGATCGGGTTCCTGGGCTTCCTGATCAATGCCGGCCTGACCCGGCTGGAGCGCCGCCTGCTTCGCTGGCAGCCCGGCCACCGGTCCTGAGCGAGACGAGCCCGACTATGCAGCCCAAGATCAGGATCGAGAACGTCACCAAGGTCTACGAGACGGGGATGACGGCGCTCGCCCCGATGTCGCTCGATATCGAGGACGGCACGTTCATCTCGCTCCTCGGCCCCTCCGGCTGCGGCAAGTCCACGCTGCTCAACATGGTGGCGGGCTTCGTGCCGAAGACCTCCGGCCGCATCGCGGTGGATGGCCGCGAGATCAAGGGGCCGGGCGGCGATCGGGGCATGGTCTTCCAGGAATACGCCCTGTTTCCCTGGCTGACGACGCTCGACAACGTCGCCTTCGGGCCGTCTCTGAAGCGCCTCTCCAAGGCGGCGCGGCTGGCAACGGCGCAGCATTATCTCGACCTCGTCGGCCTCTCGGCCCACGCGGCGAAGTTCCCACGGGAGCTGTCCGGCGGCATGAAGCAGCGCGTCGCGATCGCCCGCGCGCTCGCCAACGCGCCGTCCGTGCTCCTCATGGACGAGCCGTTCGGCGCCCTCGACGCCCATACTCGCGAGACCCTGCAGGACGAGCTGCTCGCCATCTGGGAGAAGGACCGGCGGACCGTCCTGTTCGTGACCCACAGCGTCGACGAGGCGGTGTTCCTATCCGACCGCGTGGTCCTGATGGGCACGGGTCCGGGCCATGTCCGCGAGATATTCACGGTCGACCTGACGCGCCCGCGCCGGCGCGACACGGACGCGTTCGTGGCGATCGAGCGGCGCATCCACGCCTTGATGCGCGAGAAGGTCGCCGCGTAGGCCCCGATGCTGCCGGCCTATTCACCCATCGTCGAGCGGCCGCGGATCGCGTGGCCGGGCGGGGCGCGCCTCGCCCTCTGGGTCGTTCCGAACATCGAGCATTATCAGTTCATGCCGGCGGCCGTGCCTGTGCAGGATCCCTGGCCGCGCGTGCCGCACCCGGATGTCGGTGCCTACGGCCTAAGGGATTACGGCAACCGGGTCGGCTTCTGGCGCATGATGCCGCTCCTGAAGCGCTTCGGCATTCCGCTGACCTTGTCGCTCAACGTTGCCGTCTACGAGCTCTTTCCGGCCATCCAAGAATATTGCGAGGCGGAGGGCTACGACGTGATGTGCCACGGCCGCTACAACACCGACCGGCTGTTCATGCTCGATCCGGCCGGCCAGCGGGAGTACATCCGGGGTTGCCAGGCACGCTTCGAGGCGCTGACCGGCCGCCGCTTCGTCGGCTGGTTCTCGCCGGCCAACACCGCGACCCTCGCGACGCCGGACGCGGCGGCCGATTGCGGCCTCGACTACATCGTCGACTTCTTCAACGACGACCAGCCGACCCTTCTGGCTGGAGGACGCATCGTGTCGCTGCCCTACACGATGGATCTGAACGATGGCTGGAACTTCCGCTACGCCGTCGAGGCGGAGGATTTCGCGCGCGCCACGCTCGATCAGTTCGAGCGGCTCTACCAGGAGGGGGACGCGCATCCGCGCGTCATGAGCCTGCCGCTGCATCCCTACGTCTTCGGCCAGCCGCACCGGATCGCGGCACTGGAAAGGCTCCTCGACGTGATCCTGTCCCGCGAGGGCGTCTGGGTCGCGAGCGGCCGGGACATCGCAGCCTGGGCCCGCCAGATCCCGCCGGCCGCCGCGTGAGCGCCACGCGTCCGGGCGAGCACGCCCACTTCCCGCCCTCGACCGTCCCGTCGCGGCCGTCTCTCCACTGGCCGGGCGGCGCGGCGGTCGCCGTCACGGTGTTCCTGCATTTCGAGGCCGTCGATCTCGATCCGCCGGCGGGCCATGTGGCGGATCCGCGGTGGCGCGAGCGGGCGTGGCCGGATCTCCGGCTCCTGACCTTCCACGAATACGGCCACCGCGTCGCCGTGTTCCGGGTGCTCGAGTGTCTCGACCGTCTCGGCCTGCGCGTCACCGTGGCCGCTAACGCGCTCGCTTGCGAACGCTATCCCTATCTCGTCGAGGCGTTCCGCCGGCGCGGCTACGAGTTCGCGGCCCGCGGGCCGAGCGCCAACGTCATGCTGTCCGGCGCCATGACGCCCGACGCCGAACGCGCCGTCATCGCCGACACGCTCGCGCGGATCCGGGCCGCGACGGGCACCACGCCGACCGGCTGGGTCGGGCAGGATGTCGGCGAATCCGTCCGGACGCCCGCGCTTCTCGCGGAAGCCGGACTCCTATACGTCGCGGACTGGCCGAACGACGACCAACCGTTCCGCATGCCGGGTGCGGGCGGGCTCGTCAGCGTGCCAGCGCCCTACGAACTCGACGACATGCGCCTGTTCATTGAGCGGCGGCTGCAGGCTTGGCTCTTCCCGCCGATGATCGCGGCCGGCCTCGACACGCTCCTGGCCGAGGGCGGCGAGCGGGGCCGGTGTCTCCCGATCTCGATCCATCCCTGGGTCTTCGGGGCCCCGCATCGCATCCGCTACCTGGAAGAGGCGCTCGCGGCCGCTCTGGAGCGACCCGGACTCTGGCCCGCCACCGCGGCCGAGATCGCCGATCACGTGACCGCCTCGGCGCGGTCAGAGGACGAGTCATGACGGCTGTCTGGAGATTGTCCGCGACCGAGCTCGCCGGCCGCTTCAGGGCCGGCACGCTCCTTCCTTCCGAAGCCCTGGCGGCGATCGAGGAGCGCATCGCGAGCGTGAACGGGACTCTCAACGCCTTCGCGACGCTCGATGCCGCAGGCGCGAGGCGGCAGGCCGCCGAGAGCGACCGGCGCTTCGCCGAGGGAACCCCGCGCGGCGCCTTCGAGGGGATCCCGGTCTCGATCAAGGACAACATCGAGGTCGCGGGGCTTCGCTGCGCCTGGGGGAGCCGGCTCTACCTCGACCGCGTCTCACCCGCCGACGAGCTGCCCGTCGCGCGGCTCCGCGCCGAGGGCGCCGTGATCCTCGGCAAGACCAACGTATCCGAGTTCACGCTCGGCCGCGGCACGACGCATACAGAAGCCTTCGGGACGACCCGCAACCCGTGGAACCCCGCGCTGACGACGGGGGCATCGACCGGCGGCGGCTCGGCGGCGGTGGCGGCGGGTTTCGGTCCGGTCACGCTCGGCACGGATGGCGGCGGCTCCATCCGGCGGCCCGCAGGCTACCAAGGACTGGTCGGGTTGAAGCCCTCGACCGGCCGCGTGGCCCGAGCGGACGGGCTCCCGGTCATCCTGCACGATTTCGAGGTCGTCGGTCCGATCACCCGCACGGTCGACGACCTCGCCATGACGCTGTCGGCGATCGAGGGGCCGGACCCGCGCGACCGCCTCTCCCTCGGTTTTTCGCCCGGCACGCTCGGCGCTCTGCGCGAAGGCTTCAAGGTCCTGTACGTCCCACGCTTTGGCGAATGGCTGGTGGAGCCGGAGATCGTCACAGCCTGCGCGGCGGCGGCCCGGGACCTCGCCGCGCTTGGCCTCGAGGTCACGGAGGGACTGGCACCCTTCGACCTCGCGCTGTTCGAGGCGCATTGGCCGCTGATCAGCGGGGCGGGGCTCGCTTGGCTCCTGCGGGACGCGGAGTGGGAGGGCCGGATCGGCGACGCCTATCCGCCGCTGATCGAGATGGGTCACCATGCGAGCGCGGCCGATTATGTGGCAGCGTTGGACGCGGCGCGGCGTATCTACGCGCAGGTGTCGGGCGCCTTCGAGCGCTACGACCTGATCGTGACGCCGTCGGCCGGCGCCATGCCGTGGCGGGCCGAGGACCCGGCTCCGCCGCACCATCGCGCCTTCACGGGCTTCGTCAACGCCGCCGGCCTCCCGGCCATCTGCCTGCCGGCCCGCCCGGCGCCGGACGGCATGCCCATCGGTTTCCAGGTGGTCGCGCCGTTCGGAAGGGATTGGGATCTCCTGGCGATTGCCAAGCGCTACGAAGAGCATCACCCATGGGCCGAGCGTTGGCCCATATGATCTCGTCTGCTGATGGTCCCGACATCCTCTACCGTTAGGCGGCGACCTGGCACCTACAGGCCCGGATCACGGCATCGCTTTAGGTGACAGGCTGTCGTAACTGGCATCCCAGTCCGCCCGGGAGCGACCGCCGCTTTGATGAGGCGGTGATACCTGAGCTCCTTCACAGGGCAGCTTAGCACCGCGACGAGCATCTCGACAGTTAGCCTACTAATCTTGCTGAGTCAGAAAGCCTCAGTTCGCGATGTGCCTATGGTTGGTGGCATTGTCGATCTGCAATGGATCGTGGCTGCTGAGATGGACACCTGGACGCGGCGAGTGAAGCGTGTTTGATCCCGGGCTTTGATGGTGCACTATTCACGGCAGAGTGGAGGGATGCGC
>CAXUHE010000276.1:0-4852 GCA_964250725.1 uncultured Enterovirga sp.
AGGTCATGCAGCTCGCGGCCGCCAAGAACACCGAGACGAACGAGGACGAGTACCTCCACGTGATCCGCGGCAAGACCGCGGAGCTCTTCGCGGCCGCCTGCGAGGTCGGGGCGGTGATCGGCGAGCGCCCCAAGGCCGAGCAGGCCGCCTGCCGCAGCTACGGCATGAATCTCGGGATCGCGTTCCAGCTCGTGGACGACGCGTTGGATTACGGCGGGACCGCGATCACGCTCGGCAAGAATGTCGGGGACGATTTTCGCGAGGGCAAGGTGACGCTGCCCGTCGTCCTCTCGTTCCGCCGCGGCGACGACGGGGAACGCGCCTTCTGGCGGCGCACGCTGGAACAGGGGAAGATCCAGGAGGGCGACATCGAAACCGCGATCGGCATCATGCGCCGGCACCGCGCACTCGAGGATACGGTGGAGCGCGCCCGCCATTACGGTGCGATGGCGCGCGATGCGCTGGCCTTGTTCCCGAAAAGCCCGATGAAGGGGGCGCTGCTCGACGCGGTCGATTTCTGCATCTCGCGCACGCATTGAGCGCGGCAACGGCGGTCAGCTCAGCAGCGTCGGCCTCACCCACCAGCCGGGCTCGGCGGCCTTGAGCGATCGGGCGGCCCGAGCGGCCGCGTGGCAATCGTCGTAGAGGCCGAAGACGGTCGCGCCCGAGCCCGACATGCGCGCGAGCCGGCACCCGTCGGTGGCCCGGAGGCGATCCAGCGCCGTGCCGATGACGGGCGCGAGCGCGAGGGCCGGCGGTTCGAGGTCGTTCCGGCCCTCCGCGAGACGCGGCAGGAGGGTGTCGCGGTCGGCCATTCCGTCGAGGGACGGGTGCGCGGGCCCCGTCGTGTCCTGCCCGGCCGCGAGGCCGAGCGCGCGAAAGATCGCGGGCGTCGGGACGGCGACGCCTGGGTTGACCAGCACGGCGAAGAGCCGCGGAATGGGGAGCGCCGGGCCGACATGCTCGCCCGCGCCGCTCATCATGCGGGCTCGCGGATCGAGGCAGACAGGAACGTCGGCCCCGGTCGCTCGCGCGGCGTCGAGGAGCGCGGGGTCGTCGGGCGCGAGACCGTTCAGCCGGCCGAGCAGGCGCAACGCCGCCGCGGCGTCGGAGGAGCCTCCCCCGATCCCTGCCGCGGCGGGCAGCCGCTTGAGGAGGCGGAACGCGCCCAGCGCCAATCCGGGGACGCGCGCCGCGAGTGCGTTCGCGGCCCGGACCACCAGGTTGTCGCCGGCCGCCCCCGCCATGTGGGCGGTGGGACCCTCGACCGTGAGCGACAGGACCTCGGCCGGCTCCAATGTCAGGTGATCCGCGATGCCGGCGAAGACCACGAGGCTCTCAAGCGCGTGGTATCCGTCGGCGCGGCGCCCGAGCACGTGCAGCGTCAGGTTGACCTTGGCGGGAGCGCGGGTCGCGAGCGGGCGGGAGCGGGACACGGATTCGGCGCCGGCCGTGCCGGCAATTCTTCGGGTCGAGATCAGCCCGTGAGGGCGGACGACCCTCAGCCGCCGCTCTTCGTCGGTTCGCCCGCCTTCTGCTCCGCCTCGGCGGGTTTCGGCTCGTCGGGCAAGCCGGACGCGAGCTTGCCCTCGATGCTCTTGAGGTCGTCAGGCTCCGGTCCCGAATCCTTGGCATGCTGCCACTGGAACTTCGCTTCGAGCTTGCGCCCGACACGCCAGTAGGCGTCGCCCAGGTGGTCGTTGATGACGGGGTCGCCCGCCTTCAGCTCGGCCGCCTTCTCGAGCTCCCGCACCGCGTCCTCGTAGTGGCCGAAACGATAATAGGCCCAGCCCAGGCTGTCGATGATCATCCCGTCGCGCGGGTTCAGCTCGACGGCGCGCTTGAGCAGCGCGAAGGCCTCGTCGAGATTGGTGTTCTGGTCGACCCAGGAATAGCCGAGATAGTTGAGCACCTGGCTCTTCCCGACCGGCTGCGTCTCGGGCACGAGATCCAGCGCCTTCTTGAGGTCGGCCTGCGCCTTCGGCCAGTCCTTCGCGCGCTCCAGCGCCGTGCCGCGGTAGTAGTACAGCGGCCACAGGCCCGCGTCGGTCGCGGCCGTGCGGTCGATCGCGCGAGCGTAGATCGTCGCAGCCTCGGCATATTGCTTGCGCGAGCGGTACACGTTGCCCAGCGCGACGAGCACGTCGTTGTCGTCCGGCCGCTGCTTCTCCAGCGCCTCCAGCTGCTTCACCGCATCGTCGCCCCGGCCGAGCTGTTCGAGGCTCAGCCCGATCTGGACTTCGGCGCTCGGCCGCAAGGGCGACGCGACCGGCATCCGGCGCAGCACGTCGATCGCCTGCTCGGTGCGCTTCATGCGCTCGAACACCTCGGCCAGCGTCACGATGGCGAGCGCGTGATCGGGGTTCAGCTGGAGCGCGAGGCGCAGGTAGACGATGGACGCGAGGTCGTCGCCCTGCTGGCTTCCCGCTGAGCCGAGCCCGTAGAGCACCTCGGACGCGCCGTCCGTCGCGCTCGCGACGAGGCGGGGCAAGGGCTTGCCCTCGCGCAGCAGCGTGATCGCGGTCTTCACGTAAGGGTGGCGCGGCGCCAGGGCGTCGTAGGCCCGGTAGGCGTCGAGCGCGTCCTCGATCTTGCCCTTGCGGGCGAGAAAACGCCCGTAGGCATCGACGATCCGCAGCGTCGTCTTCTCGGTATCGTAGGCGGATTTCAGGCGGCGCTCGGCCTCCTGGTCGTTGCCCCCGAGCTCCGCGATGAGCCCGGCATGGTAGTCGCGGAACGCCGAGAAGCCGCGATCGCCCTTGATCTGGTCAATGGTCTCCAGCGCTCGCTTCGTGTCCTTCGAGCCCGCGTAGGACCACGCGGTGAGGAGCGTCGCGGTGAGGTCGGCCGCCCGCCCCCGCGCGCCGCCGCGCGTCAGATAGGAGCGGGCGCCGGAGAACTGACGCGCCTTCAGGGACCTCACGCCGAGGGTGAGTTGCGCGAGACCGTTCGACGGGTCGCGCGCCACGACGCGCTCGGCCGATCGCGCCGCTCCGGCGAGGTCGCCGTCGGCGAGCAGCGACACGAAGGCGCGCTCCAGGAGCTCGGGATTGCGCGGATCGTCCTTGAGCGCCTCGCGGTAGAAGACGGCCGCCGCCGCCGTGTCGCGCGACGCGCCCGCGATGTAGGCCGAGAGATAGTTCCCCTCCAGGCTATCCGCCGGCGCGAAGGGCATGCTCCCCGTCTGCGTCGGCGCCTGCAGGCGGCGCGCCTGCGCCGGGGCGGCCCAGACGGACACGAGGCCCGCCATCGCGATGGCCGCGAGGGCGACGCCCGATGACAGGAAGGCTGGCGGTGTCGGCTTCGGCGGCATGGGGGCTCCAGTCTGGACGCGACCGTGCGCTACGGCGTCGCTCCGGCTGCGTCGCCGTGCACCATGGCGCGCCGGTCTGCGCCGGGCAAGCGCGACGTTGCCGCGCTCGCCCGGCATATCCGCCGGGATCGCGTCCGGGATGGTCTCGCCGGTCAGGCCGCGAGCGGGGGAATGCGCAGCACCCAGCCCGGCAGGATCAGGTCGGGGTTCTTCACCGGCGGCGTGTTCGCCTTGACGATCTCGGTGTACTTCGCGCCGTGACCCTTGCCGTAATGGTCCTCGGCGATCTTCCAGAGCGTGTCGCCCTTCTTGACCGTGTACATCGTCGATTCGGTCGCCGGCTGCTCGATCTTGAGGCCGCTCGTGTCGACCTGCGCGATGCCGTTCTTGTTGCCGAGCGAGAGGATGATCTTCTCGGCCTCCTCCTGGGTCTTGACGGATCCTGACACCTTCACGGTCCCGCCGTCCACCGCCACATCGAGCTTCGATGCGTCGAGGCCGCTCCCTTGAACGTCCTTCTTGAGCGCGTCCGGGGTCGCCGCGTGCGCGTCGCCGACGCCCATCAGCTTCTCGCCGGCTTCCTTCAGGAAACTGAACAGACCCATCGTGTCCTCCTCTCGTGTGAGCGAGGGTAAGCGTCGCGAACCGGTCCGGTTCCGCACGCTCGATGATTACCGGCCTACATCCCCGGATAGTTCGGCCCGCCCCCGCCCTCCGGGGTCACCCAGTCGATGTTCTGGTTCGGATCCTTGATGTCGCACGTCTTGCAGTGCACGCAGTTCTGCGCGTTGATGACGTATCTCGCGCTCGGGCCCTCTTCGACCCACTCGTAGACGCCGGCCGGGCAGTAGCGGGCGGACGGACCGCCGAAGACGTCGTGCTCTGAGCTTTTCTGGAGCGCCATGTCCTGCACGCGCAGGTGGACCGGCTGGTCCTCCTCGTGGTTCGTGTTCGACAGATACACGGAGGAAAGACGGTCGAAGGTGAGCACGCCGTCCGGCTTCGGGTACGCGATGCGTTTCACGTCCTTGAGCGGCTTCAGCGTCTCGTAGTCCGACTTGCCGTGGCCCATCGTGCCGAACAGTGAGGTGCCGAGAAGCTCCGTCATCCACATGTCGATGCCGCCGAGCCCGATGCCGATCATCGTGCCGTATTTCGACCAGAGCGGCTTCACGTTGCGCACGCGGAACAGGTCGTAGCCGATCTCCGAGCCACGCCAGGCCTCCTCGTAGCCCGTGACCTCGTCGTGCTGGCGCCCCTCCCCCACGGCCGCGAAGACGTGCTCGGCGCACAGTATCCCGGACAGGACCGCGTTGTGCGACCCCTTGATGCGCGGCACGTTCACGAAGCCGGCCGAATCGCCGACGAGCGCGCCACCCGGGAACACGAGCTTCGGCACGGATTGCCAGCCGCCCTCCATGATGGCGCGCGCCCCGTAGCTGATGCGCTTGCCCCCCTCGAACACGTCCCGGATCATCGGGTGCGTCTTGAAGCGCTGGAACTCGTCGAAGGGCGACAGCGTCGGGTTCTCGTAGTTGA
>CAXUHE010000277.1:0-4849 GCA_964250725.1 uncultured Enterovirga sp.
AGCTTCGCGAGGCCGCGCGAGATGCCGAGGACCGCCGTCTTGGTGAAGCCGTAATGGAGCATGTCGGGCGGGATGTTGATGCCCGACTCGGAGGACAGGAAGACGACCCGGCCCCAGTTCCTGTCCATCATGCCGCGCAGGTAGTGCCGCGACAGGCGCACGCCCGACATCACGTTGGTGTCGAAGAAGCGATGCCAGTCCGCGTCGGGCGTCTCGAAGAAGGGCTTGGCTTCGAAGATGCCCGTGTTGTTGACCAGGATGTCTGCACTCGGGACGGCGCGGATCAGCGCCTCGCACCCGGCCTCTCCTGACACGTCCGCCGCCACGCCGTCCACGACCGCGCCCGGCACCGCGCGTTTCAGTTCCGCGACGCTCCGCTCCACGCTGTCGGGCTGGCGGCCGTTGACCACGACGCGCGCGCCGGCTTCCGCGAGACCGAGCGCCGCCGCGAAGCCGATTCCGGCAGTCGAGCCGGTCACGATCGCGGTTGTGCCTGAGAGATCGATCCGCATGAGGTTCTCGCTGTCGTGAGCGTACCGCTCACGCAGCCGAACGGACGCGGCGCGACGGGGTTCCCCTCAGGCCGCCCTCAGCGCGTCGTGAAGCGGATCGGGATCGTGAAGGTGAAGGTCGTGCCCGGCACGTCCGCCGGGGCAGGCGGCAGGCTCGCGCGCCGCACGAGCGCCACCGCCTCCTGGTCGAGGCTGCCGTTTCCCGCGCTGCCCGCGAGGCTCGCGGAGAGGAGGCGTCCGCCCCGGTCGATCGAGAAACGCACGGAGGCTGAGCCCGTCTCGCTCTGCGGCCGCTTGGCGCGGTTCAGCGCCGCGACGAGCGCGCCCTGCCAGGAGGAGCGGCTCGCCGCCGCCGCCCCGCTCGAGAGGGACGCCACCGCGGCGGCGTTGCGTGCGCCGGACGCCTGGGCGGGCGGACGCTTGGCCTCCTGCAGTTCGGCGCGTTTCGCCTGAACTGGTTTCGGCGGCTTCCTCTCGACGACCCGCTCCTTCGGTTTCGCCGGGGCGGGCTTCGGCTTCGGCACAGGTGGTGGCAGCGCCACCTCGGCCGTCCGGGCGACGACGGGCGTCGGCGGTGCAGGAAGGTCGACCTTCGGCACCTCCGGCGGCGGATCCGGGGGCGGCGGCACGCCGGCCGTCACGATCGGCGGCGGGAGGTCCGGCGGCGGCACCGGCATGTCGGGCGGCGCGTCCGGAACCGCGTCCGGCGCTGCGGCCTCGGGCGAGGCTTCGGCCGCGGACGGATCGGCGGCGGCGAGCGTCGGCGCGGCCGGCGGCGGCGCCATGTCGACCATCACGGCGGGCAGGGCCTCGCCCTGGTCGGTCGAGAGGTTGCGGGCCGCCACGAGCCCCGCGAGCATGGCCCCGTGCAGCGCCACGATCAGCGCGAAGGACATGGTCCAGCGGGCGAGGTCGCGGCCGTCCGTCCCGTCCACCCCGAGCGCGGCTCCGCTCACCGCGGCCGGCTGCCGTCGAGCCCCACCAGCGCGACCTTGAGGTAGCCGGCGTCGCGCAGCAGGTTCATCACCTCCATGAGGTCGCCGTAGCTCACCGCCCTGTCGGCGCGCAGGAACACGCGCTGCTCGCGGTCCCGCGACGTCGCGCCGTCGAGTGCCGACTGCAGGGAGTCCCGCGCGACCTGCGCCTCGCCGAGGTCCAGCGTGAGGTCGGCCTTCACCGTGAGATAGACCGGCTTGTCGGGCCGTGGCTTCGGCTCGGCGGTCGAGGTCGGCAGGTCGACCGCGATGTCGACGGTCGCGAGCGGGGCCGCCACCATGAAGATGATGAGGAGGACCAGCATCACGTCGATGAAGGGCGTGACGTTGATCTCGTGGTTCTCCTCGAGATCGTCCCCGCCGCCCGAGAGCTTCGACGCCACGGGCCTACTCCGCCGCCCGCAGTGTGGCGGGACGGCGCGCGCGGTCGAGATCGCGGCTCAGGTGCCGCATGACCTCTGCGGCCGCGTCGCTGAGGAGCGCCCGGTAGCCCGCGATCCAGCGCGCGAACAGGTTGTAGATGACCACCGCCGGGATCGCCGCCACGAGGCCGATGGCGGTCGCGAGCAGCGCCTCCGCGATGCCGGGCGCCACGACCGCGAGACTGGTCGTCTGCGACTTCGAGATGCCGATGAAGGCGTTCATGATGCCCCACACGGTGCCGAACAGGCCGACGAACGGCGCGGTCGAGCCGATCGTCGCGAGCAGCCCCGTCCCGCGGTTCATCCGGCGCGCCGCCGCGGCCTCGATCCGGTCCAGCCGGGAGGCGACGCGCTCCTTCAGGCCATCGGTCGCCAGCCCGGCCGAGAGATCGGCCTCCGCGGTCGCGGTCTCCACGAAGGCCGCGACCGCGGAGCGCCGGCCGCGGCAGGATTCGGCCGCACGCGCCAGCGACGGGGCGGCCGCGATCTCGGCCAGCAGGCGGCGCGCGGAGCGACTCGACGCCAGCAGTTCGAGCGATTTCGCGAGCCAGACCGTCCAGGTGAGCACGGACGCGAAGGCAAGGCCGACCATCACGCTCTGCACGATGTAATCCGCCGCCAGGAACATGCCCCAGGGCGAGAGATTGTGTGGCAGCGCGGCCTGAGCCGCGGGCGCGGCCGGGCGGGACGCCGCTGAACCGGCGGGCAGAGGCGGCGCGCCCGGCATGGCCGGAGCGGGGGAGGGAGCCATCGGAGCGGTCGCGACCGGCGGCGCTCCGGAGGCGTCCTGGGCAGCGGCCGTGCGGATTCCAGCCAAGCCGACCATGACGCCGAACGCCGCGATCCGCAGCAGCCTGTGACCGCGTCTCTTGATGAGCAGGTTCATGCGGCGAGGTGTCATCGGGGCTGCTGTGTCATCGTGGCAGTCGAACGCCGGCCAGACGCGGGTAGGGGCATTCGGGATCTGGGCTGGCATATCGCTCCGCGAGCCGCAGGGAAACCAGCTGACGGGTCTTATCGTGACACTATCACAACCGAGGAGAGGCGGGGTGCTGGCCTCGCGCGATAGGACATGCGCCTTCGACGCATCGTCGACCGCGCATGCCTGATTGACGCTGACCGGCGGGGTCGGTCTAATCCTTGCAGGCTGTCGCCGACGTCGGAACGTCGACCGCCAACCCGTCGGTTATCGTCAGCAAGGGGCATCATGTCGAGATCAGTGCGTATCGGGATCGCGGGCGGGCTCGCGCTTCTGCTGGCCGGAGCGGCCGCAGCGCAAACAATCGGTCCGCAGAGTGGCGGGACACCCAAGAAGGGCGGCGCGCTCCAGGTGGTGGTGACGCCTGAACCGCCGGGGCTGATGCTGGGGCTGACCCAGAACGGCCCCACCCAGATGATCGCCAGCAACATCTACGAGTCGCTGCTGCGTTACGACGAGAAGCTGAACCCGATACCCTCCCTCGCCAAGAGCTGGGAGATCTCGCCCGACCAGACCGTCTACACGTTCAAGCTCCAGGACGGCGTGACGTGGCACGACGGCAAGCCCTTCGGGGCCGACGACGTCGTCTTCTCGCTCGACGTCTTCCTGCGCGAGGTCCATCCCCGGTGGCGTCAGATCGCGAACAACCAGGTGAAGTCCATCGAGAAGGTGGACGACCTGACCGTCAGGATCACGACGAAACAGCCCTTCGGGCCTTTCATGCTGTCGCAGGAGGCGGCGTCCGCCCCGATCATCCCGAAGCACATCTACGCGGGCACGGACTACCGGGCCAACCCGGCGAACAACACGCCGGTCGGTACGGGCCCGATGAAGTTCGCCGAATGGCGCAAGGGCTCCTTCGTCAAGCTCGTCCGCAACGAGGCCTATTGGGACAAGGGTCGACCGCTCCTCGACGAGATGTACTTCCAATTTATACCCGACGCGGCCTCGCGCGCGATCGCTTACGAGACCGGCAAGGTCGACGTGCTGACGGGCGGGTCGGTCGAGGTCTTCGATGTGGCGCGTCTCGCGAAACTGCCCAACACCTGCGTGACGAACAAGGGATGGGAGATGTTCGCGCCCCACGCCTGGATCACGCCGAACGTGAAGAACGGCATTCTCGGTAACAAGCAGTTCCGCCAAGCCATGATGTACGCGATCGACCGCGATTTCGGCCGCGACGTCATCTGGTCGGGTTACGGCAAGGTTCCCACTGGCCCGATCTCATCGAAGACCAAGTTCTACTCCGACCAGGGCGTCACGAAATACGTCTATGATCCCGCCAAGGCGAAGGAGCTGGTCAAGGCATCGGGCTACAAAGGCGAGACCATCAAGTTCCTCAGCCTGCCTTATGGGGAGACATGGCAGCGCTGGGCGGAGGCGATCAAGCAGAATTTCGACGACGTCGGCATCAAGATGGAGATCGTCTCCACCGACGTCCCCGGCTGGACGCAGAGGGTGTCGAACTTCGATTTCGACCTGACCTTCAACTTTCTCTACCAGTACGGCGATCCCGCGATCGGTGTCGCCCGGTCCTACGTGACCAGCAACATCGTCAAGGGCAACCCGTTCGGCAATGTCGGGCAATATACCAACCCTGAGGTCGACAGGCTCTTCGCCGAGGCGGCGGTCGCTCCGACCGAGAAGCGTCAGGACCTCTACACGAAGGTGCAGCAGATCATGGCCGACGACCTCCCGCTCCTCTGGCTGCTCGAGATGGACTTCCCGACCGTCTCCCGCTGCAACGTCAAGGATCTCGTGACGACGTCGATCGGCATCAATGACGCGGCGAAAAACGTCTGGAAGCAATAAGGGGAGTGATCCGCTTCCTCGCCTCGCGGCTCGTCAAGGGTGCGCTCGTCCTCGTGGCGATCGCGATCGTCAACTTCGCGCTGATCCGCGCCGCGCCGGGCGACCCCGCGACCGTCATGGCGGGCGAGG
>CAXUHE010000278.1:0-257 GCA_964250725.1 uncultured Enterovirga sp.
CAGACGAGCGGGTCGAAGGGCGAGACGAGCGCGCGCGCCCCGATCCGGCGCGGCACGGCCGTGTCCGGCACGAGGTAGGCCGGCGCGCTCCAGCCCTCGACCGCGACGGGCCGGAGGTCGCCCGCCTCGACGAGGGCAGCGAGCGCGGCCTTCGAGTCGGCGGGGTCCATGCGGAAATAGTCGCGCAGGTCCGGCTCGGTCGCGATCCCGAGCGCGCGGGCCGCGACCCCGATCAGCCGGCGATGCGCCTCGGCGGG
>CAXUHE010000278.1:275-4843 GCA_964250725.1 uncultured Enterovirga sp.
TAGAGGCGCTCGAAGCCGCGCCGCCCCGCGCTCGTCACGAGGCCCGCCCAGAACAGCCATTCGAGCGCGCGCTTGCCGTCGCTCCAGCCCCACCAGGAGCCGGTCCCGCGGCGGCCCTCGCTCAGCGCCGCGCCGAGCTCGCGCGCGGCCAGTGGCCCACGCGTCGCGACCTCCCGCAGCACCGCGTCCACGAAGTCGCGCCGCTCCCGCCCGAAGGACGCCAGCCCCGGATAGATGCCGCCGCCGGCCCGAGCCCGCTCCATGCGCCAGCGCAGGTTCGGCTGGAGGTCGAGCCGGATCAGCGAGGCCTCGTGACCCCAATACTCGAAAAGGCTCCGCGTCCGCCGCGCGTGCGCCGCGCGGTCGAGCAGGGCCGGGTCGTAGGGGCCGAGCCGCGAGTAGAACGGCACGTAATGCGCGCGCGCCAGCACGTTGACCGAATCGATCTGCACGAGGCCGAGCCGGTCCACGACGCGCGACAGGTGCCGTGCGGTCGGGCGCTCGACGCGGGGCTCCCGGAAGCCGGCGGCCGCGAGCGCGATGCGCCGC
Source organism: uncultured Enterovirga sp. (assembly GCA_964250725.1). Lineage (GTDB taxonomy): Bacteria > Pseudomonadota > Alphaproteobacteria > Rhizobiales > Beijerinckiaceae > Enterovirga. The sequence continues at coordinate 825 of CAXUHE010000278.1, forward strand.
GCCTCACGGGCCGAGACGCGCTCGCGCGGGCGGATGCCCGCCACGGGCTCATCCATGCAGGTGGCCTACCCGTCCTCGCCCACGCGGCCGAGCACGCCGAGCCCCTTCGTCAGCCGCTCGACGCGCTCGGCGGTCTGCACGAGCGTGTCGGCCAGCACCCGCTCGGCCTTGTCGGTGCGCTCGGCATCCGCCGCCATGACGGCCTTGACGGCGCCGATCTCGCCCTCCAGCGCCTCGATGCGGCGACGCATCTCGGCGAGCTCGTCCGCCATCATCAGGGCCGCCATCACGTGGAGCCGCATGTCGCCGATCTCGCCGAAGCTCGAGCGCATCTCGCCGATCTTCGCGTCGAAGGAGGAGGCGAGCGCGGAGAGATGCGCCTCCTCGCCGTCGCCGCACGCCATGCGGTAGCTGCGGCCCGCGATGGTGACCTGGACATGCGCCATCGTTCAGACTCCGACGTCCGTGCGGTCCGCCCGGCCGAGCACGTCGCGGATCGTCCCGATCGCGCCCTCCACGCGGCGTTCGACATGCTCCGCCGCGGCCTCGACCTGGGCGACCCGCGCGGCCGCGCTCTCGAGCTCGGTCGCGAGCCGGGCCCGATCGTCCTGCATGACCTGCAGCTCGATCTCGAGGTCGCTGCGCATGGCGTCGCCGTCGAGGCGACGGGCGAGCGTCGTCTCCAACTGGCCGAGCGCGGTGTGAAGGCGCCTCATGGCGGCGTCGAGTGCGGGCGACATCGGGGCTCGTGGGTGAATTGACCCGACATTAGAGCCTTCCCGCGTCCGGGGGAATCCGGGGCTGTGGAAATCCCCAAGGATTCAACATCTTGCCGTGCAATGCGGCGGCCGGACGCGAACGGGGTCGGCGGCGTCGCCCGGCCGGCTCCCGCCTTGACCCCCAATCCCCGATCGGGGACAACGGCGCGTCCGGCTTCGCGCCGGTTTTTTTTCGCCGTCGGGATGAGGGCCTATGGCCAACGTGTGCGTGGTCGGCGCCCAGTGGGGCGACGAGGGCAAGGGCAAGATCGTCGACTGGCTCTCCGAGCAGGCCGACGTCGTGGTACGCTTCCAGGGCGGGCACAATGCCGGGCACACGCTCGTCATCGACGGCGTGACCTACAAGCTCGCGCTCCTGCCGTCGGGCGTCGTGCGGGGCGGCAAGCTCTCGGTCATCGGCAACGGCGTCGTGGTGGATCCCTGGCACCTCGTGGAGGAGATCGACCGCATCCGCGCGCAGGGCGTCGACGTCTCGCCGAAGACGCTGCGGATCGCCGACAACGCGACCCTGATCCTGCCGCTGCACCGCGAGCTCGACCATGTCCGCGAGACCGCGAATGCAGGCCTGAGGATCGGCACCACGAAGCGCGGCATCGGGCCCGCCTACGAGGACAAGGTCGGGCGGCGCGCCATCCGGGTCGTCGACCTCGCGGAGCCCGAGACGCTCGCCGCGAAGATCGAGCGGCTGCTCGCCCACCACAACGCCCTGCGGCGCGGGCTCGGCCTCGACGAGGTGGATGCCGAGGCCCTCCTGGCCGACCTCCTGGCGGTCGCCCCGAAGGTCCTCCCCTATGCGGATACGGTGTGGCGCCTCCTCGATGCCGAGCGGCGCGCGGGCCGCCGCATCCTGTTCGAGGGCGCGCAGGGCGCGCTCCTCGACGTCGACCACGGCACCTACCCGTTCGTCACCTCGTCGAACATCGTGGCCGGCCAGGCCGCGACCGGGTCGGGGCTCGGCCCCCGCGCGGTCGGCTACGTGCTGGGCATCGCGAAGGCCTATACGACCCGCGTCGGCGAAGGCCCGTTCCCGACCGAACTGCACGACGAGACGGGCGAGCTGATCGGGGCGCGCGGCAAGGAGTTCGGCGTGAATACCGGCCGGAAACGGCGCTGTGGGTGGTTCGATGCCGTGCTGGTGCGGCAGACGGTCAGGACGTCGGGCATCGACGGCATCGCGCTGACCAAGCTCGACATCCTGGACGGGTTCGAGACGATCAAGGTCTGCACGGGCTACCGGCTCGACGGCGAGACGATCGACCACCTGCCCGCCGGACAGTCGGCGCAGGCGCGGGTGGAGCCGGTCTACGAGACCGTCGAGGGCTGGGCCGGATCGACCGCCGGCGCCCGCTCCTGGGCCGACCTGCCCGCCGAGGCGGTGAAGTACGTGCGTCGAATCGAGGAGTTGATCGGCGCGCCCGTCACCGTACTCTCGACCTCGCCGGAGCGGATGGACACGATCCTCGTCAAGAACCCGTTCGAATCCTGACCGGTCCGCGCGGAACACGCCATGGCGGATTACTACCCTCTCCTGGCGAAGGCGGTCGGCGCCGCCGAGCCGCATGCGGACGCACGCAAGGCCGTCTACGCGCGCGCGCGCGGCGCGCTCGTGACGCAGCTGAACGGCCTCGATCCGCCGCTCTCCCCGGCGGAGATCGGCCGCGAACTGCGCGACCTCGACGACGCGATCCGCCGCGTCGAGGACGAATCGGCAGCCGAGCCGCCGCCGCCCGATCCCGAGATCGACGAACACCCCGCGCCCCAGGGGGTCGTCGCCGAGCGGCGGCGGATCGATCAGCCGGCCCTGCGGCGGGGCGGACGCACCCGCCCCTGGGGCCTCCTCGCGTTCCTCGGCGTCGTCGCGGTGCCGGTCGCGGTTCTCGCCTGGATGCGGCGCGACGCGTCCGTGCCGATCGCCGCGGCTCCGATCGCGACGCTCGAGGCCCCGGCCCCGAGCCACGACACGCAGCCGAAATTCGCGGAACGGGTCGGTGGGACGCGGGCGGCCGCGAGCCCGCCCTCCGCCAGGCCGCCGACGCCCGTGCCAACCCTGGCTCCAGGCGGACCCCCGGCACCGGCCGACCGCCAAGTCGCCGTGGCGCAGCGCGCGATCCTGATCGAGGCCAGCCCGTCCGACCCGCAGCGGCCTCAGACCACGGTCGGTCGCACGCTCTGGCGTCTCGACACGTCGAGTGCGGCCCCCGGAGAGCCGTCCGGCACCGTCGTCAAGGCCGACGCCGAGGTGCCGGAGGCCGGCATCACGCTCAACCTGACGCTGCGGCGGAATCTGGATGGCGGCCTGCCGGCCTCTCACATCATGGAGCTGTCCTTCACCATCGCGGGCGACCCGCCGCGGGTCGTTCGGGACGTCGCGCCGCCCGAGATGCGCCTCGACGAACTCACCCGCGGCATTCAGCTGAAGGCGTTGCCGGTGCCGGTGAAGCCCAACCTGTTCATCGTGGGCCTGTCCGACCTGAAGATCGATCTCGACCGCAACATCGAACTGCTCTCGAAGCGCAACTGGCTCGAGATCCCGATCCGTTTCGCGTCGGGTCAGCAGGCCGTGCTGCTGCTGAACAAGGGCGTCCAGGGCGACCGCGTCCTGGCGGACGCCTTCCGCCTCTGGGGTCAGTCGCCGCCCTGATCGGTCGTCAGGTCGCCGCCACCGCGAGGGCGGGCTGCGCGGCCTCGCGGACCGCGAGGTTGCGACGCACCGCGTCCTGCACCTTCTCGAAGGCCCGGACCTCGATCTGGCGCACGCGCTCGCGCGACACGCCGAACTCGCCGGAGAGGTCCTCCAGCGTCATCGGGTCGTCCGCGAGACGTCGCGCCTCGAAGATGCGCCGCTCGCGCGGGTTCAGGACGTCGAGCGCATCGCGCAAAGCCGCCAGCCGGTTCGACCCTTCCTGGGCGTTCGCCAGAACGGTCTCCTGGCTCTGGCTGTCGTCCACGAGCCAGTCCTGCCACTCGCCCTCGCCCTCCTCGCGCAGCGGCGCGTTGAGCGACACGTCCCCGCCGAGCCGGCGGTTCATGTCCACGACGTCCTGCTTCGTGACGCCGAGGCGGGTCGCGATGTAGTCGACCTGGTCTGGCTTGAGGTCGCCCTCGTCGAGCGCCGAGATCTGCCCCTTCGCCTTGCGCAGGTTGAAGAACAGCTTCTTCTGGTTCGCCGTGGTGCCCATCTTTACGAGCGACCAGGAGCGCAGGATGTACTCTTGTATCGCGGCCTTGATCCACCACATC
>CAXUHE010000279.1:0-4428 GCA_964250725.1 uncultured Enterovirga sp.
GCCGGACGCCGCCGTCGGGTCGTTCACCCGGATGCCGTCGATGAGGACGAGCGTCTGGCCCGTATTCGCGCCGCGGATGCGCACGCTGGTCGTGGCCCCGGGGCCGCCCGTTTCCGTGATGTCGACGCCCGCGACGTTGCGGAGCGCGTCGACGAGCGAGGTCGGGTTGAAGGTCTCGATCTGCTCGCGCGTCAGCACCGAGATGGCGCTGCCGGAGCGCGAGATCGGCTCGGCCTTGCGGTCGGCCGTGACCACGATGTCTGGCAGCTGGACGGGGTCGGGCGCGGCCTGTGCCCAGGCCGCTTCAGGGGAGAGCGAGGAGCCCGCGAGAATCAATCCGAGCGCGAGACCGGGCGCACGTGCGCCGTGGACGTGTGACAGCATCATTCCCCCTCGCGGCCCACCGCCGCAGGATTCGAGTGATGCGTCTGGCCGGTCTCCTGGCTCGCGGGTCGTCACGCGCATCCGCCTTCCCGGCTCGAGGCCAGTGGCATGTCGGACACGCGCTCTCCGCTTACAGTTGCGGGGGCAGCCGCGGCCTAGGGACCGAAGGCCCGCACCGCGTTCCCGTTTCACCCCGGGCGTGAACCCAGGACACCGAACGCCCCGTCACTCACCACGGTTGGATGCGCTCCGCAAGCGCGGATCGGGACGATGCGTCCGGGCCATCGCGCGTGATGTGGCAGGGCAACAGCCGAGAGACGCGTTCGACACGGGGCGGTTCGACGCATCCGCGATCGTGGCTGCGGCGTTGCCTCAGGACACGAGCCCGCGAATTGGTGCCCCTGGCCGGGATCGAACCAGCACTCCTTGCGGAACTCGATTTTGAGTCGAGCGCGTCTACCAATTCCACCACAGGGGCCCGCTGCGCGGGTATCACGCACGCGCGCGCGCGGTCAATCGCGTCGACGCGAGGCGCGTCGATTGGGTCAGCGCCGCCGTGGCATCGCGCAGGGATCGAGCGCGGTCATGCCGGCCTGGCGTTCGAGCGAGCCCGTCGCGACGGGGTCCGGGACGTCCCGGCTCACCGCGGAGGCGAGCCGCGACATCGCGCTGCGATCGAAGCCGTGCGTGATCCAGTTCGCCGCGCAGAGCGACAGAAAGCCGATCGCGAGGCAAGTCTTGATCGTGGCGCTCAGGATCGAGGGCCTCCCGCGCGTCTCGTCGTCGTCCGGCATCCTGTGCTCCGCGTCCGTCACGCCGGGACAGTCCCGCAACATGGTAAATCGGAGGTTGACGTCCGCACGATCCTGCTGAAAGGGTCGGATCGTACGATCAAGATGTCCTGACGTTGCGTATCTCGGACGATCGTCGCCGACGCTTTGCTGATGCAAGTCGGTCGTTATCAGATCGGAAAGATTAGCCGCCTAGTTTGACGACGTCGCTGACGAAGGATGTTGCAGGGAAGTGACAGACGCCTGTCGATCCTTCCTCTACAACAACGATCGGACCTCTGGCCTCCTGAATATGGACCTCTCGATGAAGAAGCTTCTCCTCTCCACTGTCGCCCTGGCGACCATGACAGCCGGCGCGATGGCTGCCGACCTTCCGTCCCGTCGCGCCCCGGCGCCGTATGTGGCGGTGCCCGTGTTCACATGGTCCGGCTTCTACGTCGGTGTGAACGCCGGTTACGGCTTCAACGCCAGCAGCAACAACAACGCCAACTTCGGCACCTTCGCGGCGACCCCCGGCACGTTCACGGCTCCTCTCGCGGGCTACACGGGTACTGTGTCGAACGGCGTCTTCGGCGGTAGCAACTCGAACGACGGCTTCGTCGGCGGCGGTCATGCCGGCTACAACTACCAGTTCGGCAATGTCGTGATCGGCCTTGAGGCCGACGCGCAGTACACCGACTTCGGCAACAACAGCCAGAACAACCAGGGCACGGTCGTGACCTTGACCCCGGGCATCGCCGGCTTCAGCGGCGCCGTGAACGGTGGCCTCGCGAGCGGGCTGGACTTCTACGGCACCGTCCGTGGTCGTCTCGGTTACGCGTTCGACCGCGTCCTCGTGTACGGCACCGGCGGTTTCGCGTACGGCATGGGCGGTCGCGACAACAACGCGCTCGTCACGGCCAACGGCCAGGTCTTCACGACCGGCAACCGCAGCGACGACTTCCGCACCGGCTTCGTCGGTGGCGCGGGCGTCGAGTACGCCTTCACCCCGAGCATCATCGCCCGGGTCGAAGGTTTCTACGTCAGCCTCGACCGGCCGCGGAACAACAACTTCGTGGGCGCGGTCGGCGCGGCCCCCGTGTTCCTGGCGAACACCCGCAACAGCGACACCGAGTTCGCCGTCGTGCGCGCGGGTATCAGCTACAAGTTCAACAGCTTCTAAGCTCCGGCTCAGCGACTGTTCGAGGCCCGGCGGCGACGCCGGGCCTTTTTCGTTTGCGTGGGCGCCTGCTCGGTCCGGCGCGGGAGCGCAGCATGCCGGTCGAGATCCGCGCCGCCTGTCCGGAGGACATCGCGCCCGTCCGAACTCTCCTCGCCGGCCTCCATGGCGCGACCTATGCGCCCATTCTCGGGTCCGATCGGGCCCTGGAGCTTCACGAGCGCTGGCATGCGGCCGAAGCCCTGGCGCGCCAGATCGATCAACCGAGGACCTCGTTCTTGGTCGCCGAGGAGACCGGAGGCGAGATCGTCGGCCACGCCTTCGCGTCAGCCGTGCAGGCGCCGCTTCTCTTCGTCGTCCGGCTCTACGTCGCGATATCCGCCCAGGGACGCGGCCTCGGATCTCGTCTGCTGGACGCGCTCGCTGTCCGTCATCCCGACACGGACCGGATGCGCCTCTACGTGGTCGCGGGCAACGCCGCGGCTCTGGCCTTCTATCGTGCGCGGGATTTCGCGATCGTGGGCGAGGCGGAGGAGGCGGGCATCACGTCGCTGCGGCTCGAACGCGGCGCATGATCAGATGTCGAGCTCGGCCTCGTCCGCGAAGGCGGCCCGCTCCTGGATGAAGGCGAATCGTGCCTCGGGCTTGTTGCCCATGAGGCGCTCGATCGCGTCGCCGGTCGCCTCGATATCCGCCTCGACCACGTCGACCCTGAGCAGCGTGCGCTTGCGCGGGTCCATCGTGGTCTCCTTCAACTGCGCCGGCAGCATCTCGCCGAGCCCCTTGAAGCGCCCGACGTCGATCTTGGCCGAACCCTTGAACCCGCTCTTCATCAGCTCCTGGCGGTGCGCGTCGTCGCGCGCGTAGAGCGTCTTCGCGCCCTGAGTCAGGCGATAGAGCGGAGGCACCGCGAGATAGAGGTGGCCGCGGTCGATCAGGGCCGGCGTCTGGCGATAGAAGAAGGTGATGAGCAGCGACGCGATATGGGCGCCGTCCACATCCGCGTCGGTCATGATGATGACCTTCTCGTAGCGGAGCTCCCCGTCGCGGTACTGCGCGCCCATCCCGCAGCCGAGCGCCTGGATGAGATCCGAGAGCTGCTGGTTCGCCATCAGTTTGTCGCGCCCGGCGGACGCGACGTTCAGGATCTTGCCGCGCAACGGGAGCACGGCCTGGGTCGCGCGGTCGCGGGCCTGCTTGGCGCTGCCGCCGGCCGAATCGCCCTCCACGATGAAGAGCTCGGATCCCGCCGCGCCCGCCTTCGAGCAATCGGCGAGCTTGCCCGGCAGGCGCAGCTTGCGGGTCGCGCTCTTGCGCGCGACGTCCTTCTCGGCGCGCCTCCGCAGCCGCTCCTCGGCCCGGTCGACCACCCAGTCGATCAGCCGCGCAGCCTGGGCGGGCGAGCCCGCGAGCCAGTGGTCGAACGCGTCGCGCACCGTCGTCTCGACGATTCGCGAGGCCTCGACCGTCGCGAGCTTGTCCTTCGTCTGCCCCTGGAACTCGGGCTCGCGGATGAAGACCGACAGCATGGAGGCGCACTGCGTCATCACGTCGTCGGTCGTGGCGGCGGCGATCCGCTTAGCCTGGCCCAGCCGCTCGGCATGCTCGCGCAGCCCCCGCAGGAGCGCGACGCGCATCCCGCTCTCGTGGGTGCCGCCGTCGTGGGTCGGGATCGTGTTGCAGTAGGAGGTCGAGAAACCGTCCGCGTCCGCGAGCCACGCGACCGCCCATTCGAGCGACCCATGTCCGCCCGGCTTCGTGACCTTGCCGGCGAAGATCCCGTCCGTGATGAGGGTCGAGCCCTCGATCTCGCGCGCGAGATAGTCGCGCAGGCCGCCGGGGAACCGGAAGGTCGCCTCGGCGGGCACGTCGGAGCCCGCGAGAACCGCCGGATCACAGCGCCAGCGGATCTCGACGCCGCCGAACAGGTAGGCCTTGGAGCGCGCCATCGTGAAGAGGCGCTTCGGCTTGAACGCGACGTCCTCGCCGAAGATCTGCGGGTCGGGCCGGAAGCGGACGCGCGTGCCGCGCCGGTTCTGGACGCGCCCGACCTCCTTGATCGGGCCCTGCGGCAGGCCGCGCGAGTAGAGCTGC
>CAXUHE010000279.1:4438-4819 GCA_964250725.1 uncultured Enterovirga sp.
CCGGCGCTGCTGCGGCCCGGCCGTTTCGATACCAAAATCGAGATTGGCCTGCCCGACGAAGCGTCCCGCCTCAAAATCCTGAAGGTCCACGCCGGGGGTAAACCGCTGGCCGACCCGGCCCGTCACCTCCACCTCGAGGCTGTCAGAGAGCGCGTTCACGACCGAGACCCCGACGCCGTGAAGACCGCCGCTCGTCTCGTAGACCTTCGAATCGAATTTGCCGCCCGCGTGCAGGGTCGTGAGGATCACCTCGAGCGCCGACTTCTTCGGAAATTTCGGGTGCGGGTCGACCGGGATGCCGCGACCGTTATCCGTCACGGTGAGGAAGCCGCCCGGTTCCAGCTCGACCTCGATGAAGGTCGCATGGCCCGCCACCGCCTC
>CAXUHE010000280.1:0-4736 GCA_964250725.1 uncultured Enterovirga sp.
CGAAGGAGCGGATCGATTCGAGCGTGTCGCCGAAGAAGTCGAGCCGCACCGGGACGGGCATGCCGGGCGCGTAGAGGTCGAGGATGCCGCCGCGCTGCGCGTATTCGCCGGGCTCGCGCACCGTGCCGGTGCGGGTGAAGCCGTTCATCTCGAGCCAGCCCGCGACCTGGTCCATCCGCACGACGTTGCCGGGCGCGGCCGCGAAGGTCTCGGCCGCGATGCGGGCGCGGGGCGGCACGCGCTGCACGGCCGCGTTGACGGTCGTGGACAGGATGCGGGGCCGCTCCGGCGACGTGCGCGAGCGGGCGAGGCGCGCGAGCGCCGTCATGCGCTGCGCGGTCGTAGCGCCGGTCGGCGAGACGCGGTCGTAGGGCTGGCAGTCCCAGGCCGGGAAGGCCAGGACCTCGATCTCGGGCGCGAGTAAGCGCAGCGCGTTCTCGAAGGACTGCCGGCGCTGGCCATCGCGCGAGACGTGGACCAGCACGGCCGGTCCCGCGGCATCGCGCGAGAGCCCGCGCGCGAGGTCCGCCGTGACGAGCGCGTCGAACCCGTCCGGCACGCTCGCCAGCGTGGCGCTCCCGCCGGCCGCGAGGGCGCTCATGGCCCGCGCGAGCGGCCCGACAAGGGAAGCGGGTCTCTGTTTCGCCATGTGGTTCTCGCGGCGCGACGCGCCGATCATCCGCCTAGAGAGTGTGGCCGCGGTAGCGGGCGAGCCGGTCGAGAAGCGCGCCGTCGAAGCCCGCCGGCCGCTCGACCCCGCCCGTCACCCAGGCGAAGACGTCCGCCTCCGTCTCGTCGAGCAGGCGCTCGAACTCGCGGAGCTGCGCCTCGTCGAGCCTCGCGATCTCGTGATCCGCGAAGCGGCCCATGATCAGGTCCATCTCGCGCGTGCCGCGATGCCAGGCGCGGAAGCGGGCACGCTTGCGGCGCGGATCGAGCGCCGCGCCCTCGACGTCGGAGAGCGGCTCCGATCCATCATATGGTGATGTCATCAGATCGCTATATAGCGCGGGTCCCGGCGCGTGCCAGGGCCGAAGGGCCGCCAACACCACATCATGTCGCTCAGGCCGTCCCTCCTCGATCCGCTCTTCGCGCCCGCTTCCTCCCTGCCGGGCGTCGGGCCGAAGATCGCGCCGGCTCTCGACCGTCTCGTCGGCGAGCCCGGCCGCCCGGCCCGGGTCATCGACCTCGTGTTCCACTTTCCCCAAGGCACGATCCGGCACGACAAGGCGGGCACGATCGCGGAGGCGCCGGTCGGCCAGCCGGTCACGGTCGCGGGCCGGGTCACCGCGCACCGCCCGCCCCCGCCCGGACGCGCCCGCGCGCCCTACCGCGTGCTGATGGAGGACGAGACGGGCGACGTCACGATCGTGTTCTTCAACTGGCCGCGTCCCCGCATCGAGCAGGTGCTGCCGGTCGGCGCGCGCCGCTTCGTGTCCGGCACGATCGAGCTCTTCGACGGGCATCGCCAGATGGTCCATCCGGCCCGCATCCTGGACGAGCGCAACGCCGCCGAATCCTCGGGCGCCGAGCCGGTCTACGGGCTGACGGAGGGCGTCTCCTCGCGCCTCGTCGGCAAGCACGTGACGACCGCCCTCACCCGGGTACCGGCCCTGCCCGAATGGCAGGACCCGGAGTTCCTGCGTCGCCAAGCCTTCCCGGATGTCGCGACCGCTTTGCGCGACCTGCACGCCGCGACCGACGCGCCAGAGGGCGAGGCGGCGGACCGGCCCGCCCGGCGACGCGTCGCCTATGACGAGTTCCTGGCCTCCCAGCTCGCCCTCGCGCTGGTGCGCCACCGCCGCAAGCGCCTGCCCGGCCGGGCGAACGCGGGCGACGGGTCGCTCGTCGCGAAGGTGGTCGCGGCCCTACCCTTCGCGCTGACGGGCGCGCAGGAGCGGGCCGTCGCGGAGATCCGGGCCGACCTCTCGGGTCCCGACCGCATGCTGCGCCTGCTGCAGGGCGATGTCGGCTCCGGCAAGACGCTGGTCGCGCTCCTCGCGATGGCGTCGGCCGTCGAGGCGGGGCGTCAGGCGGCGCTCGTCGCGCCGACCGAGATCCTGGCGCGCCAGCATGCCGAGCGCATCGCGGCCCTCGCGGAGCCGGCGGGATTGAGGGTCGCGGTCCTGACCGGGCGCGACCGTCCGGCCGAGCGCCGCGCCACGCAGGCCGACCTCGAAGCGGGGCGGATCGACATCGTGGTCGGCACCCACGCGCTGCTCCAGGAGAGCGTGGCGTTCCACGATCTGGGCGTCGCGGTGATCGACGAGCAGCACCGGTTCGGCGTGCACCAGCGCCTCGCGCTGGGCGCCAAGGGCGAAGCCGTCGATGTGCTGGTCATGACCGCGACGCCGATCCCGCGCACGCTGGCGCTCGGTTACTTCGGCGACATGGACATGTCGGTGCTGGACGAGAAGCCGCCCGGCCGCAAGCCGATCGACACCCGGCTCGTCTCGACCGACCGGCTCGACGAGGTGGTGGGCGCGGTCGCGCGCGCCGTCGCGGCCGGCGACCTCGTCTACTGGGTCTGCCCGCTCGTCGCCGAATCGGAGATGGTGGACCTGGCGGCCGCGGAAGACCGCCACGCGGACCTCGCCGCGACCCTCGGGGTCGACGTGGTCGGGCTCGTCCACGGTCGCATGAAGACGCCCGAGAAGGACCTCGCGATGGAGCGCTTCGGGCGCGGCGACCTGAAGGTCCTGGTCTCCACGACGGTCATCGAGGTCGGGGTCGACGTCGCGCGCGCGGCCGTCATGGTGATCGAGCACGCCGAGCGCTTCGGGCTCGCGCAGCTCCACCAGCTCCGGGGACGCGTCGGGCGCGGGGCGCGGCCCTCCATCTGCCTCCTCCTCTACAAGGGCCCTCTCGGCGAGACCGCGAAGGCGCGGCTCGAGACGATGCGCCGGACCGAGAACGGCTTCGAGATCGCCGAGGAGGACCTGCGGCTGCGCGGCGAGGGCGAGATCCTGGGCACGCGCCAGTCGGGGCTGGCGGCGCTGCGCATCGCGCGGCCGGACACGGACGGCGACCTCCTGCTCGCCGCGCGCGACGACGCCCGGCTGATCGTCGAGCGCGACCCGGAGCTGACGAGCCCCCGCGGCGAGGCTCTGCGCGTGCTGCTCTACATGTTCGAGCGGGATGCGGGCGTCAGGATGCTGCGGGCGGGCTGAGGGCACGTCCGCTCGGGGAGGAACGCCCGCTTGGGGAGGAACGCCCGCGTGGCGGCCACGTTGGGTCGTCACACGGACGCGCGCACGACCCGATGGTCGTCCGGGCTCGACGCGGGAGATAACCATGAACAAGCGAATGATCGGGACGATCGCGGCCGCGACCTTGCTGGCCGCCACGGCGGTCGCCCAAGGAGGCGGAGGCGGAGGCGGCGGCGGTGGCGGATCGGGCGGCGGGTCCGGCGGAGCATCCGGATCCGGCGGCGGCAGCGGCGCGGCGGGGTCCGGCGGCGGAGCAGGCTCCGGCGCGGGCTCGATGGGCGGCGGATCGGGTTCTATGGGATCCGCCGCCGGCGGGCGGGCCACGTCCAGCGGTCAGTCCGGCTCGAACACCGTGTCCTCGGGCGGCGCCGGGACCGGCTTGCCGAACAGCTCGACCAGCGGCACCGGCAATACCGGGTCGGGCGCGGCGGGCACCGACACGCCGCCGAAATAGGCGTCCGATCCACATAGGCATCCGACCTGAAACGGAACCCCAGCCTCGGCCGGGGCTCCACCGTAAAGGGCGTTCGCACGATATCGTCGGCACGATACGTGCCGCGCAAGATCGCTTCGATCAACTCATGTCTATGCCGGCCATCTCGAGCGACGCGCGTTGCAACTCGATGTATTCGGCCTGTTCGTCCCCGCTTATCTGTCGATCCGTGACTCCGGCGAGATCTGCCGCGATCTGGAGAGGCGAGCTGTGGTAAACGAGGAGACGTTCCTGGCGGGATCCATCCCTATCGACTTCCTGCCGATACCTCTCGACAATGCCGGGATCATGCTGGTCGAAGATCTTGCAGAACGTATCCATCACGAGTTGCCAGAAGCGGGCAGCGTCACCCGCCAAGCGCCGCTCGGCTTCGCTGCCGGTCAGGAAATCGATCGTATCTGCCATGCTCGACCTCACGTCCGACATCATGGAAAGAGCCCCGAAGGCAGTTGTCCGACCGCGTGCACGACCGGGCTTCCCAAGATAGCGACGGCTTCGCCGTATGGAAGCTGATCTGATCGCAGTCGGAGATCAGCAGGCGCTGCGGCCAGATCGTGACGGGACCGAATACCACGTCGAAGGCCTGCACCGGCCCGGGGCGACCATGCGGCGTCGCTCCGCCGCGGCACCCGCCGACGAACGACCAGTAATCGGCGCTCGCCCTCACGAAGACGAGCGACTCGAGCGCAGCCAATCGATCGAGGTCGACGACGAACCTCAACACCACGGCTTGCGCCGAACCCGACCGGCTGAGCCGTCGAGTCCGTGTGTTCGCCCATTCACGGGCCTGATGAAGAGATGTCGTCGTGTAGAAGCCCTGGCCGAAATCGGTCAGCGGCTTGCAGCGGGAGAGGGACACGGCGAAACGAGGCAGGCTCGTGTTGGGCGCGATCGGCCGGCCGATATTCGTCGCGGCGATCGACCTGTCGTCGGTACCATGAAACAGGGTCAGCGAACGGCTCGGCCACATGCCGCCTGGCCTCGCCGCGCGCCCGCGACGACTACTCGACCGTCACCGACTTCGCGAGGTTGCG
>CAXUHE010000281.1:0-4691 GCA_964250725.1 uncultured Enterovirga sp.
TGGACGCGCTCGCGGACGACGCGGCGGGCGAGCGGCTCGCGCAGGTGCAGGATTATTTCGACGCGCGCTCCTCGGCGCTCGGCCGGGCCGATACGGGGGCGGGCTCCTACCGGCCGCTGCCCCCGGACGCGCTCTATCTCGGCCCGGAGGAATGGGCGAAGCGCCTCTCGGAGGCGGCCGTCGCGCGGCTGACACCCTTCGCGCAGCCGGACGGCCCGGGCCGGCTCGTCGTCGATTCCGGCGCGCGGCGCGGGCGCGACTTCATCGCCGAGCGCACCGACCCGAACGCCAACGTGTTCGCGGCGGCCGTCGAGCACATCCGGGCCGAGAAGGCGGCGGGCCGCCGCGTCATGGTGGCCGCGTGGTCGGAGGGCTCGCGCGAGCGCCTCTGCCACGTGCTCGACGACCACGGCCTCAAGGAGGCGAAGCCCGCGAACCTCTTCGCGGACGCCCTCGCGATGCCGGCGGGCGACGTGCCGGTCGTCGTGTGGGGCTTCGAGGCCGGGTTCGAGACGGACGACCTCGCGGTCGTGGGCGAGCAGGACATCCTGGGCGACCGGCTGGTGCGCCAGAAGCGGGCCTCGAAGCGCCCGCAGGACTTCCTGGCCGAGGTCGCGTCGCTGACGCCGGGCGACCTCGTGGTCCATGTGGACCACGGCATCGGGCGCTTCGACGGGCTGAAGACCATCCAGGCGGCGGGCGCGCCGCACGACTGCCTGGAGATCACCTACGCGGGCGAGAGCCGGCTCTACCTGCCCGTGGAGAACATCGAGCTCCTGAACCGCTACGGCTCGGAGGAGACCGAGGTCCAGCTCGACCGGCTGGGCGGTGGGGCCTGGCAGGCGCGCAAGGCCAAGATGAAGAGCCGGATCCGCGAGATGGCGGGCCAGCTCATGAAGGTCGCGGCCGCGCGCTTCCTCAAGCCCGCCCCGAAACTTCTCGCGCCCGAGGGGCTCTACGACGAGTTCGCGGCGCGCTTCCCCTACGAGGAGACGGACGACCAGCTGAACGCGATCGAGGCCGTGCTGAACGACCTCGTGGCGGGCCGCCCGATGGACCGGCTCGTCTGCGGCGACGTCGGGTTCGGCAAGACCGAGGTCGCGCTGCGCGCCGCCTTCGCGTCCGTGATGGCGGGCAAGCAGGTCGCGGTCGTGGTGCCGACGACGCTGCTCGCGCGCCAGCACTACCGGACCTTCGCCGAGCGCTTCCGCGGCCTGCCGGTCAACGTCGCGCAGCTCTCGCGCTTCGTGCCCGCGGCCGACCTCAAGACCGCGAAGGCGGGCTTGGCGGAGGGTCAGGTCGACATCGCGGTCGGCACCCACGCGCTCTTGGGCCGGAGCCTCGCCTTCAAGGATCTTGGCCTCATCATCGTGGACGAGGAGCAGCATTTCGGCGTCTCCCACAAGGAGCGCCTGAAGGACCTGCGCTCCGACGTCCACGTGCTGACGCTGACCGCGACGCCGATTCCCCGCACACTCCAGCTCGCGCTGACGGGGGTGCGCGAGCTCTCGATCATCGCGACGCCGCCCGTCGACCGCCTCGCGGTCCGGACCTTCGTCACGCCCTTCGATCCGCTGGCGATCCGGGAGGCGCTGCTGCGCGAGCGCTACCGCGGCGGCCAGGCCTTCTACGTGGTGCCGCGCCTGACGGACCTCGACGAGGTGCGCGAGTTCCTGGCGAAGGAGGTGCCCGAGGCCAAGGTCGCGGTCGCGCACGGGCAGATGGCGGCGGGCCAGCTCGAGGACGTGATGAGCGCCTTCTACGAGGGCAAGTTCGACGTGCTGCTCTCGACGACGATCGTCGAATCGGGCCTCGACATCCCGACCGCGAACACGCTCATCGTGCACCGGGCGGACATGTTCGGGCTGGCGCAGCTCTATCAGTTGCGCGGCCGCGTCGGCCGCTCGAAGACGCGCGCCTACGCGCTGTTCACGGTGCCGGCGAACCGCACCCTGACCGTCCAGGCGGAGCGCCGCCTCAAGGTGCTCCAGACGCTGGATACGCTGGGCGCGGGCTTCCAGCTCGCCTCCCACGACCTCGACATCCGGGGCGCGGGCAACCTCCTCGGCGAGGAGCAGTCGGGCCACATCCGGGAGGTCGGCTACGAGCTCTACCAGCAGATGCTGGAGGACGCGGTCGCGGCCCTGAAGGCGGGCGACGACGAGCCGGTGGCGGATACGCAATGGTCGCCCACGATCGCGGTCGGCTCGCCCGTGACGATCCCGGAGGAGTACGTCTCCGACCTGCAGCTCCGGCTCGCGCTCTACCGGCGGCTCTCGACCTTCGAGCAGGAGGACGAGCTCGCCTCGTTCCGGGCCGAGCTGATCGACCGGTTCGGCCCGATCCCCCCGGAGGTGGACCAGCTCCTGGCCGTCATGGGCATCAAGGTGCTGTGCCGTCGCGCGAACATCGAGAAGGTCGAGGCCGGCCCGAAGGGCATCATCGTGTCGTTCCGCGCCAATACCTTCGCGAACCCGGTCGGCCTCGTGACCTACGTGGCCGAGCAGGGCTCCTTCGCGAAGGTGCGGCCCGACATGAAGGTCGTGTTCCTCCGCGAGGTCGACGATCTCGGCCGGCGTCTCAAGACGACGAACCGGATCGTGAAGGAGCTGCTCGGCGTGTCCGAGGGGAAGGCGATCTCCGCCATCGGCGTGCCGGTGCCGAAGCCCGCGCCGCCGCCCGTCAGGCCTCCGGTCCGGACACGGCTTGCGGCCCGACCTCGCTCCGGAGGATGGCGGTGATTCCGCCGTCGAGCGCCGCCATCCGACGATCCCACATGATCACCGGGATGCCGGACGTGCGATCGGCGCTGCGCAACGTGTCCGCCAGCGCGACGAAGATCGCGTGATCTGCCCCCGTATCGGCCGGCATCTTCAAGAAGATCGCAGACGGGCGGTCGATGATCTGGAGCACCTCGTCGGCCGCCTCGAACGAGGTCGTGACGCTCGACAGGCCGAGTTCCGACAATTCGGCAGCCAAGGGATCGACCACGCCGCGGTAGCCATTATCGACGACGAGAACCTTCCGAAGACTGTTCATGGCCGGACGCTGTCCCGAGATACTGCACTGCAACAACTCGGATCTATGAAGAAGGTTCAAGCGATCCGTCAAGCCAAGCTTAAGACACCGGTAACGCGATCTGCGAATCGTTCGACACCGAGCGACGTGGGTGCGTCGCGCTCCTGCGTGCCGACGTCGTGTCGCCCCGGGCCGGGAGGTCTCGGCCAGCGATCCGCCACGCCGGACGCTGTCGCGGCGCTCGAGGGGAACACCGATCTCACACCGGGCTGCATGACGACCGGTCGATCCCGTCCTCGAATCATGGTCCGACCATGTCCGCGGAGTTCGCCGCAGTTCCAGGACCCCGATCGGGTCCGTCCACCGCTGATCTCCACGTGCCCGGGGCCGATCTCATGACCGACGGTTTCCTCCGGAGGGGTCGATGCTCTAGGGAGAACGCGTCGCGTCATCCCTTCGCCTCATTCGGCCTGGATGGAGCGGCGACCAATAGGCCCGGCGTTCGGGCCCGATTTTCCGCGGCCGAATGTGCCGCGTTTTCCAAGATGATGAGGACAGGATGGCACGAGCGACACGTATCGCATGCTGGGCAATGCCGATCGGGGCCGTCGCCCTCGCGTGGTCGGTTGGGCCGGCTTCCGCCCAGGCGCAACGCCCGGCGCGTCCTGCTGCGCCTGCGCCGGCGCAACCCGCGCCTCAGCCGAACGTTCAGGGCCAGCAGGCTCAGAGCAGCGGCCCTCAGGTCGTCCAGGTCAAGGCGGAGCCCTCCCAGCCCGACTGGACGAAGGTCTGCGGCAAGGATCCCGGCAACGGGGCCGAGATCTGCTACACGACCCGTGACTTCGTGTCCGACGCGGGTCAGCCCGTGCTCGCGACCGCCGTCTACGACGTGAGAGGTCCGCAACCCCAGAAGGTCGTGCGCTTCCTGATGCCGCTCGGGCTGCTTCTGAAGCCGGGCATCCGTTTCGCTGTCGATCAGAGCGCTCCGCTGGCGGGCACCTATACGGTGTGCTTCCCCAACGGGTGTTTCGCGGAGACCGTCGGCCTCAAGGACGACACGATCAACGCCATGAAGAAGGGCACGAACATCAACGTCAGCGTGCAGAACCAGGTCGGCCGCGAGGTCACCTTCGCGGTACCGCTCGCCGGCTTCGGCAAGGGCTTCGACGGCGCGCCGATCGACCCGAAGGTGCTGAAGGACCAGCAGGATCGCCTTCAGGAGGAGATGGAGAAGCGCAGCGAGGAGATGCGCAGGCGTCTCGAGCAGAGCAACGCGCAAACGACCGCCCCCGCGACCACCGCTCCGGCGACCCCTCCCAAGCCTTGATCTGCCAAGCCTTGATCTGCCAAGCCTTGATCTGCCAAGCCTTGATCTCTCAGGCCTTGATCTGGTGAGCCCGGCGAGCCAGCGTTCCGAGCTGGTTCGCTGTCTCTCCTCGCGGACCGCTAGTTGGCGCCCTGCGCTCGCCGACGGTAGGACCCGTCCTTCGCGGTCTCGAAGATCTGCGGGATCTGGGGGTGACGGAGCGGTACGCCCGTCTCGTCGGGCAGAAGGTTCTGCTCGGACACGTAGGCGACGTACTCCGTCTCCTCGTTCTCGGCGAAGAGATGATAGAACGGCTGGTCCTTGGAGGGCCGCATCTCGGCCGGGATCGCGAGCCACCATTCCTCGG
>CAXUHE010000282.1:0-4561 GCA_964250725.1 uncultured Enterovirga sp.
CGATCGCGCTGCCGCTCGGCATCTCGTTCTTCACCTTCCACCACGTCATGTACCTGAGCGACCTCAAGGCCGGGCGTGCGCCGCGCTACGGGCTCGTCGATTACGCGTTCTACATCGCGTTCTTCCCGCAGGTCCTGGCCGGCCCGCTGGTGCGCTGGTCCGAGGTGATGCACCAGACGGGCGAGCGGCCCTACGCGCGGCCGGACGCGGCCGAGCGGATCGCCCGGGGGCTGATGCTCGTCGTCGTGGGGCTCGGCAAGAAGACGCTCGTCGGCGACCCGCTCGCGGCCTACGCGAACCCGGTCTTCGCGGCCGCGGGTGCGGGCCGGCCGGTCTCGGTGCTGGAGGCCTGGCAGGCGACGCTCGGCTTCTCGTTCCAGATCTATTTCGACTTCTCGGGCTATACCGACATGGCGCTCGGCCTCGCGCTCCTGTTCGGGATCGTGCTGCCGCAGAACTTCGACGCGCCCTACCGCGCGACGTCGCTCCAGGAGTTCTGGCGGCGCTGGCACATGACGCTGTCACGCTTCCTGCGCGACTATCTCTACGTCCCGCTCGGCGGAAACCGACGCGGCCTCGCGGTGCAGGTCGCGGCGCTCATGGCCACGATGACGCTGGGCGGCCTCTGGCATGGGGCCGGCCTCACCTTCGTGGCCTGGGGCGCGGCGCACGGGATCGGCCTCGTGGCGGGCCTCCTGTGGCGGCGGGCGGGTCTCGTGATGCCGGCTCCGCTCGGCTGGGCGCTGACGGCGCTGTTCGTGACGCTGACCTGGGTGATGTTCCGTGCGCCGAGCTTCGAGGCCGCGGGCACGATCTACCGCTCGCTCTTCGGGTTGGCGCCGATGGGCGGCGAGTTCAAGTGGCGCACGGTCGCGCTCGCGGCCGGCGTCGCGATGCTCGGCCCGACCGCCTGGGCGGCGGTGCATCGCGTGCCGCCGCGGCGCTCGGTCGCGGCCGTCATGGCGGCCGCCTTCGTGCTCGTGCTGTTCAAGATCGGCGACGACGCCAACTACGATTTCATCTATTTCCGGTTCTGACGCGGCCCATGGCGGGTCATGACGCCTCGCGTCTCGGCACGTGCACTGCATATGGGCCGCTTGTGCCGCTCCTCCTCCCAACGAAGGGCCCGGGGCCAGTTGTGGCCGGGGGGCAGGTCGCGATATACGCCCGCGCCAAGAGCCGCCTTCGAGCGGATTCGCACAGAGGGGCGCGATGGCGCAGAGCATCATCGAACCGAGCTACCGCCCCGCCGACGACGAACCGTTCATGAGCGAGCGGCAGCGTGCCTACTTCAAGCGCAAGCTCGCCGCCTGGAAGGGCGAGATCCTGAAGGAGGCTCAGGAGACCCTGACGACTCTCCAGAGCGAGAACCCGAACCATCCCGATTTCGCCGACCGCGCCTCCTCCGAGACGGACCGCGCGATCGAGCTCAGGGCACGCGATCGCCAGCGCAAGCTGATCGCCAAGATCGACGCCGCGATCTCGCGCATCAACGAGGGCACCTACGGCTATTGCGAGGATACCGGCGAGCCGATCTCGCTCCGGCGGCTCGAGGCCCGGCCGATCGCCACCCTGTCGATCGAGGCGCAGGAGCGCCACGAGCGCAACGAGCGCGTCCACCGGGACGATTGACGCGAACGACTAAGGTCGATCCGCATGACCGTTTACCCGTGCGGCCCACCTGTGGCAGGAACGCCCTCGCACGCGGCGAGGCCATCGCCGGTCCGGGACGCGACATGAGCACGATCGCCCAATCCGCCCATCCATCGCGCCCCGGCGCGCAAGGGGCTCTCGTCGATCCGAGCGAGGCGGTGATCGACCCGCACGACACCCGCCGTCGCATCAAGGCGATCGTCGGCTCGTCCTCGGGCAACCTCGTCGAGTGGTACGATTTCTACGCCTACGCGTTCACGGCGTTCTACTTCGCGCCGTCCTTCTTCTCCTTCGTGTCGAAGGCGGATCCGACGACGCAGCTCCTCTACACGTCGGCCGTCTTCGCGATCGGCTTCCTGATGCGGCCCGTCGGCGGCTGGCTGTTCGGCTGGGTGGCGGACCGGTACGGCCGCAAGAACTCCATGATGATCTCGGTCCTCATGATGTGCTTCGGCTCGCTCGCGATCGCCGTCCTGCCGACCTACGCGTCGATCGGGATCGCGGCGCCCATCCTGCTCCTCGTCGCGCGCATGTTGCAGGGCCTGTCGGTCGGGGGCGAGTACGGCACCTCGGCGACCTACATGAGCGAGGTCGCGCTCGCGGGACGGCGCGGCTTCTTCGGCTCCTTCCAGTACGTGACGCTGATCGGCGGGCAGCTCCTCGCCTCCGCGGTCGTGCTCATCGTGCAGCTCTCGCTGCCGACCGAGGAGCTGCGGGCCTGGGGCTGGCGCATCCCGTTCTTCATCGGGGCGGTGGCGGCGATCGTGGCCTTCTATCTGCGTCGCTCGCTGACCGAGACCTCCTCGGTCGAGACCCGCACCCGCAAGGAGGCCGGCTCGCTGGGCGCGCTGCTGCGCGACCATCCGCGCGCCTTCCTCACCGTCATCGGCTACACGGCTGGCGGGTCGCTGATCTTCTACACGTTCACGACCTACATGCAGAAGTACCTGATCAACACGGCGCACATGGACGACCGCACGGCGAACATCGTCATGACGGCCGTCCTGTTCACCTACATGGTCCTGCAGCCGCCCTTCGGGGCGCTCTCCGACAGGATCGGCCGCAAGTCCTCCATGCTGCTCTTCGGCGGGCTCGCGACGCTCTGCACCGTGCCGCTCATGTACGCGATCGGCGGGGTCACGAACCCGTACGTCGCCTACGTGCTGATCGTCATGGCGCTGTGCATCGTGTCCTTCTACACCTCGATCTCGGGGCTCGTGAAAGCCGAGATGTTCCCGGCCGAGGTGAGGGCTCTCGGCGTTGGCCTCTCGTACGCGATCGCGAACGCGATCTTCGGCGGCTCGGCCGAATCCGTCGCGCTCTGGCTCAAGGGCATGGGAAACGAGACCTGGTTCTACTGGTACGTGACCGTCATGTGCGCGATCTCCTTCCTGACCGCCTTGACCATGCTCCAGAAGCGGCCGACCTACCTCCAGGGCGCGGCGACGGAGTAGGCGTCAGCCCGACAGGGCGCGCGTCAGCCCGACAGGGCGCGAATGCGCCGGACCGCCTCGCCGACGTCGAAGTCCGCCCGGAGGAGCTCGTCGATCCCGAAGGGGCACTCCGTGGGGAAGTCCGGCGGATCCTCGACGCCGTAGTCGCGAAAACTCGCGTGGGCGAGACGCAGGGCGTCCCGCCAGAGCTGGTCCAGGTCGATCAGCCGACGCATGCTCGGCGCGAAGGCCGCCCGGGAATCCAGCAGGAGGCGGACCGCGTCGCCGCTCCAGCGAAGGGCTGCGCGCGAGGCGGGGTCGCCTGCCATTTTCGCCAGGTGGGCGAGGGCCCGAACCATAGGCGACGTGGCGGCGCGCAGCTCCGATTTGCCCAAGTCGGAGATCTCCTCGGCCAGGTTCTCGAGATCGAGATCGGGCGGCACGCCGTCCGGCCGGGCGGCGGCACGGCGGAGCGCCGCAGCCTGCTGCTCGGCCCAGGCGTAGATGTCCTCGTCGTAGAGCGACCCGCGATCCATCAGTCCAGCCTAGCTGAAGTCGTCGCCTCGCTGAAGTGGGTTGCATCGCGTCGGCCGCGATGGTCCGGACAGCCGCCAGGCGATCACGGACCGCGACCGCCGCGATGCCCTCGCGATGAGCACGGGCGTGGCGGCGCGGGCGCGCGCCTGTTACTCTGCGACGAGACGGTTCGGAGGTGGCTCGGCCGCCCAGGAGAGACCCATGCGTTACCTGACCGGCGTCGCCGCCGTGGCCACCATCGTGGCGATCGCGTCGGCCGTGAGCCTGGCGGCCAGCGCCCAGACAGCGGACCAGCCGGCCGGCGCGCCGGCGACGGCTCCCGTAGCCCCGGCTCCCCTGGCCGTTCCCGCATCGCCGACGCCTCCCGCGGTGCCGGTCCCTGCCGTCCCGACCCCGACGGACACGCCGCCGCAAGCGCCGGTCGCCCAAACGCCCGCGACCGTTCCGCCGGCCTCGCCCGCCGCCGCGCCGGCCTCGCCCGCCGCCGCGCCGGCCTCGCCCGCCGCCGCGCCGGCGGTCGCTCCGCCGCCGAACGGGACGCCCGCGACCGTCATGGATCTCGGCGAGGTGGACGGCGTGCTCGGCAAGAACGTCCGCAGCACGGCCGGCGACGATATGGGGCGCATCGTCGACGTCATGGTGGGCGCCAACGGCCAGGTCCACGCGGCGATCATCGACTTCGGCGGCTTCCTGGGGGTCGGGAGCCGCAAGGTGGCGGTGGATTGGCGCGCGCTGCAATTCGCCTCCGAGGGCAAGGTGGGGCGCATCACGACCGGGCTCAGCCGCAACCAGATCAGGCTCGCGCCCGAGTACAAGAACGGCGAGGCCGTCGTCGTCCTGAACGCGCCGGGAGTGGCCTCCACGGCCGCCGCGGCTCCCACCCCCGGAGCCGCAGCCATCCCCGGATCCGTACCCGCCCCGGGCGCCGCGACCGCCCC
>CAXUHE010000283.1:0-4518 GCA_964250725.1 uncultured Enterovirga sp.
ATCCGGGTCGAGATCGAGGCCGAGTGGAAGGCCGGCATGACCAGGACGTTGGCCGGCCCGGTCAGGCGGCTGAACGGGTAGAGGGCCATGAGGTCGCGGTTCAGCGCGACGTCCGCCGCCATGTCGCCGTCATACTCGAAATCGACCCGCATCCCGTCGAGGATCGTCACGGCCTCGCGCACGTGGCGCGAGCGCTCGCCCTCCGGGTGCCCGAAGGTCGAGAAGGCGAGGAGCGCGACGCGCGGGTCGAGCCCGAGCCGGCGCGCGGCGCCCGCGGCTTCGACCGCGATCTCCGCCAGCGCCCGAGCGTCCGGCATCTCGGTGATCGCCGTGTCCGCGACGAGAACCGGGCCGCTGCGCGTCAGGCAGAGCGAGATGCCGATGAGCCGGTGGCCCGGCCGCGGATCGATCACCTTGCGCACGTCGTCGAGCGCGACGGAGAAGTTGCGCGTGACCCCGGTCACGAGAGCGTCCGCGTCGCCGAGAGCCACCATGGTGGCCGCGAAGTGGTTGCGGTCCTGGTTGATGAGCCGCTGGCAGTCGCGGAACAGGTAGCCCTGGCGTTGCAGCCGCGCGTAGAGGAACTGCGCGTAGGCGTCGTTGCGCCGCGAGAGCCGGGCGTTGTGGACCTCGATGCCGTCGCGGTCGAGATCGATGCCGGCCGCCGCCGCGGTGTCGCGCACCCGCTCCTCGCGCCCGACCAGGATCGCGGTGCCGAGCCCCTGGTTGACGAACGCGAGGGCGGCGCGGATCACCTGCTCCTCCTCGCCCTCCGCGAACACGACGCGTTTGGGGTATTTGCGCACCTTCTCGAACACGCGCGACAGCACCCCAGCCGTCGGGTCGCGCCGCGCCTGGAGCTCGGATTCGTAGCGCGCGAGGTCCGGCAGCAGCTTCTTGGCGACGCCCGTCTCCATCGCGGCCTTCGCGACGGCGGGCGGGATCGTCGAGATCAGCCGCGGATCGAACGGCACCGGGATGATGTAGTCGCGCCCGAAGCGGGGCCGGGAGCCCTGGTAGGCAGCCGCGACCTCGTCCGGCACGTCCTCGCGGGCCAGTGCCGCAAGTGCTTCGGCGGCCGCGATCTTCATCTCCATGTTGATCGTCGTCGCGCGCACGTCGAGCGCGCCGCGGAAGATGTAGGGGAAGCCGAGCACGTTGTTGATCTGGTTCGGGTAATCCGACCGCCCCGTCGCCATGATGGCGTCGCCCCGGATCTGCGCGACCTCTTCGGGCGTGATCTCCGGGTTCGGGTTCGCCATCGCGAAGATGATCGGGTTCGCGGCCATCGACCGCACCATGTCCGGCGTGAACGCGCCCTTGACCGACAGGCCGAACACCGCGTCCGCGCCCGCCATCGCGTCGGCCAGCGTGCGGGCCTCGGTCGCGACCGCGTGGGCCGATTTCCACTGGTTCATGCCCTCGGTGCGGCCGTGATAGACGACGCCCTTCGTGTCGCAGAGCAGCACGTTCTGCGGCCGCAGCCCCAGCGCCTTCAAGAGGTCGAGACACGCGATACCGGCCGCGCCCGCGCCGTTCACGACGAGCCGCGTGTCCTGCATGTCGCGGCCGGTGAGGTGGAGCGCGTTGATGAGGCCCGCGGCCGCGATGATCGCCGTTCCGTGCTGGTCGTCGTGGAAGACCGGGATGTCCATCAGCTCGCGCAGGCGCTCCTCCACGATGAAGCACTCGGGCGCCTTGATGTCCTCCAGGTTGATTCCTCCGAAGGTCGGCCCGAGATAGCGCACGGCCGCGATCAGCTCGTCCGCGTCCTCGGTGCCGATCTCGAGGTCGAAGGAATCGATGTCAGCGAACCGCTTGAAGAGCACGGCCTTGCCCTCCATCACGGGCTTCGAGGCCAGCGCCCCGCGGTTGCCGAGGCCCAGGATCGCGGTCCCGTTCGTCACGACGCCGACGAGATTTCCCTTCGCGGTGTAGTCGAAGGCGAGGTCGGGATTCTCCGCGATGGCGAGGACCGGCACGGCGACGCCCGGCGAGTAGGCGAGCGACAGGTCGCGCTGCGTCGCCATGGGCTTCGTCGCCACCACCTCCAGCTTGCCCGGCCGTCCGGAGGCGTGGAACTGAAGCGCCTCCTGGTCGGTGAAGGTCGGCCGCTTGGCGCGGATCGGCGTCTGATCGTTCATTGATGTACCGGCGTTTCCCTGAGGCGACTCTAGGGACGTCCAAACCCGGGCTCAAGCGGTTCGCGGTGCGGCTGTCGCACCGGTCGCTTCATGGTACAGGCCGCCATCGTCCATCTTGCCCGGGTGAACCTGCGTGAGTGCACCATCGAAACCGCTATCCGGCATCCGGGTCCTGGAACTCGCCCGCATCCTGGCAGGGCCTTGGGCCGGCCAGCTCCTGGCGGATCTCGGGGCCGACGTCGTGAAGGTCGAGCGGCCGGGGGCGGGCGACGATACACGTGCCTGGGGACCGCCCTTCGTCCAGGCCGCCGACGGCGGCCACCTGTCCGCCGGCTATTTCCACTCGGCCAATCGCGGCAAGCGCTCCGTCGAGGTCGAGCTCGATACGCCCGACGGGCAGGAGACGATCCGCGGGCTCGCGGCACACGCCGACGTCGTGATCGAGAACTTCAAGGTCGGCGGGCTCGCAAAATACGGGCTCGACTACGCCAGTCTGAAGGCCGTGAACCCGAGGCTCATCTACTGCTCGATCACGGGCTTCGGCCAGGATGGGCCGTACGCGCACCGGCCCGGCTACGATTTCATGGTCCAGGGCATGAGCGGGATCATGTCGCTGACCGGCGAGCCCGCCGGCGAGCCGCTGAAGACCGCCGTCGCCTACGCGGACGTCTTCACCGGACTCTACGCCTCGAACGCGATCCTGGCGGCGCTCCAGGGCCGGACGCTCACGGGGGCGGGCTGCCATATCGACATGGCGCTCCTCGATACGCAGGTCTCGGTCATCGGCAATCAGGCGATGGTTCACCTACTGACGGGGTCGCCGCCGCCCCGCACCGGCAACGCGCATACCTCGATCGTGCCCTACCAGGTATTCCCGGCCGCGGATGGCCACATCATCGTCGCGTGCGGCAATGACGGGCAGTTCCGCCGGCTCTGCGGCGTGCTCGGGACGGATTGGGCATCGGACCCGGCCTACGCGACGAACCCGGCACGCGTCGCGCATCGCGAGGTCCTGGTGCCGCTGATCGCGGCCGCGACCCGCGCCCGCCAGAAAGCCGACCTCTTGGCCGCCTTCGAGGCCGCGAACATGCCGGCCGGCCCGATCAACGACCTGCACGAGGTCTTCGCCGACCCCCAGGTCCTGCATCGCGGGATGGTGTCGCGCTTCGACGAGCCGCTGGCCGAGGGCGGGTCGGTGCCGACCCTCAGGGGCCCGATCGTGATCGACGGCGACGCCATGGTCGGCGCGACGTCCGCGCCCCGCCTCGGCCAGCACACGCGCGAAGTGCTGGCCGATCCGGCCTGGAATACGCCAGCTTGATAGCGGCTTAGGCCCGCCCTCTGAAGAGCAGCACGAGCAGGATGATGATGAGGATGAGCGTGAGGCCGCCGCCGCCGTAATAGCCGACGCCCGGCCCCAGATACGCACCGCCGCCGCCGAACAGCACGATGAGGATGATAACGAGGAGGATCAGGTTCATGGTTCGCTCCGCGACGTGAACGGGATCACGAATGGCCGAACGGTCAAGTTAGTTCCAGCCCCGTTTCGCCGGCCAGCAGCGTAGTCCACTTCAATCTGCCAGCACCCGCGCCTCGTCAGGGAGCATGATCGGGATCCCATCGCGGATCGGATAGGCGAGCCCGGCCCCACGGCTGACCAGTTCCTGAGCGGCGACGTCGTAGTCGAGACGGCCCTTCGTCAGAGGGCAGACCAGGATCTCGAGGAGCCTCGGATCGACGCGCGGCGGGTCAGTCGCGGCCGGGTCCGTCTCGCTCACTGGAGCGTCGTCTGCGACTGCGAGCCGCCGCTCCGGCCGAGCTCGATCTCGGTCAACGCGACGAGCGTCGCGGCGCGGATCTTGAGGTCCGCCGCTTCGAGCAGCGCCTGCTTCTCCCGGATGCCGAAAGGTGCCAGCATGCAGAGTGCGTTGACCAGCACCTCGTTGCCGGCCTTCTCGACATTGTCCCAATCGAAATCGACGCCGGTCGCGTCGGTGAACTTGCGCAAGGCGTCCAGCACGGCGCTCCGGTCGACGTCGTCCTCGCCCGCCCCGGGTTCGAGATCCGACGCGAAGGGCTCGTAATTCGCGCGCGCCTGCCGGTATGGCGTGTCGGCACCCTCCTCGGCGGCGACGCGAAAGCGCGCGATCCCGGCCAGCACCACGAGATTGCGTCCGTCCCCCGTCTCGGCGAACTGCACGATGCGCCCCGCGCATCCGACTCCGAAGAGCTTCGGCACCTTCGCCTCGCCGCCCGGATCGTCCGGCTGGATCATCCCGATCATGCGGTCGCCAGCCAGCGCTGCCTCCACCATCGCGAGGTAGCGCGGCTCGAAGATGTTGAGCGGCATGCGCCCGCGCGGCAGGAGCAGGGC
>CAXUHE010000284.1:0-4480 GCA_964250725.1 uncultured Enterovirga sp.
TGCGGATCATGATCGCGTCGACGTAGCGCGACAGGACGCGCGCCGTGTCCGCGATGGTCTCGCCGCGGCCGAGCTGCATCTCCTGGCCCGTGAGCACGACGGATTCGCCCCCAAGCTCGCGCATCGCGACGTCGAAGGAGACGCGCGTGCGGGTCGAGGGCTTGTCGAAGATCATCGCGAGCGTCTTGCCGACGAGCGGCCGGTCGGGCGGGACCTCGCCCTTGCGGCGCCTGCTCTTCAGGAGCGCGCTGGCGTCGAGCACCCGGCGGAGCTCGCCGCCGGTGAAGTCCGTCAGGTCGAGGAAGTGCCTCGGCGCGCCGCCCGTCACGCGGCCGCTCCCTGGAGGGCGGGGCGCATCTCGTCCTCGAGCGCGCGGCTCGCCCGGCCGAGCCGGTCGACCGCGTCCGCGACCTCCGCGTCCCCGATGATCAGCGGCGGCAGGAGGCGCACGACGTTGTCGCCGGCCGCGATGACGAGCACGCCCTCGGCCTGCGCGGCCTTCACGAACTCCGTGTTCGGCACGTGCAGCTTCAGGCCCATCATCAGGCCCTCGCCCCGCATCTCGGCGATCACCGCCGGGTGGCGGTCCTTCAGCTCGGCGAGGCGCTGCTTCAGCACGAGCCCGGTCCGGGCCACGTGGTCGAGGAAGCCCGGGGCCAGGACGACGTCCAGCACCGCGTTGCCGACCGCCATCGCGAGCGGGTTGCCCCCGAAGGTGGTGCCGTGGGTGCCGGCCGTCATGCCGCGCGCCGCCTCGCGGGTCGCGAGGCAGGCCCCCATGGGGAAGCCCCCGCCGATGCCCTTCGCGATCGCCATGATGTCCGGCACGATGCCGCTCCACTCGTGCGCGAAGAGGCGGCCAGTGCGCCCGACGCCGCATTGCACCTCGTCGAAGATCAGCAGGAGACCGTGCTCGTCGCAGAGCTCGCGAAGCCCGCGCAGGCACTGGGACGGGACGGGACGGATGCCGCCCTCGCCCTGGATCGGCTCGATCAGGATCGCGGCCGTCTCGGGGCCGATCGCGGCCTTCAGGGCCTCGTGGTCGCCGAACGGCACCTGGTCGAAACCATCGACCTTGGGGCCGAACCCGTCGATGTACTTCTGCTGCCCGCCGGCCGCGATGGTGGCGAGCGTGCGGCCGTGGAACGCGCCCTCGAACGTGATGGTGCGGAAGCGCTCGGGGTGGCCGCCCGCCGCGTGGTACTTGCGCGCCATCTTGATGGAGGCTTCCAGCGCCTCCGCGCCGGAATTGGTGAAGAACACGACATCCGCGAAGGTCGCGTCCGCGAGCCGCGCCGCCAGGCGCTCGCCCGCGGGGTTCTGGTAGAGGTTGGAGAAGTGCCACACCTTCGCGGCCTGCTCCGTCAGCGCCGCCACGAGATGCGGATGGGCGTGGCCGAGCGAGTTCACCGCGATGCCCGAGCCGAAATCGAGATAGCGTCGCCCGTCCGCCGCCACGAGCCAGGCGCCTTCGCCGCGCTCGAACACGATGTCGGCGCGCGCATAGGTCGGCAGGATGGACGAGGTCACGGGCGTTCTCCGTCTGGGAGCGCAGCGCGCTGTCGAAACGAAAGCGCCGCCAGGACGGCGGCGCAAGGACTGTATTTGGGTTGCGAGTCTTGTCAAATCCAGTCGCGGGGCGTGAACCTCAGGCTCGGGGCGTCCGGTCCTACGGTGTTCTCATCGGCGTCGCAGAGCCCGACGGACAGACGCGGCGAGGCCAAGCTTCACATCGAAGGCTGGATGGTCCGGGCCGGTGCGGCCAAAACCGCCTGGGGATAATCGAACCCCGTCCGGGGGGACTCTTGCGCCCGACTCCGCGGGTCGGGTAGGTTCCGCCCGTCGGACAGGTGGCGTCGTCCGGCTGAACCTCACCAGCAGCGAGCGCGACGACGCGGTCAACTCGATCGTGGCCGGTGAGGGATTCGGATTCGGACTGGAGGCGGTCCGGGAGGAGCGGCGGATGATGGATGCGGCCACGGGCTGGACGGACGACCGCGTCGCGACGCTGGCGAAGCTGTGGGGCGAGGGGCTCAGCGCCAGCCAGATCGCGGCCGCGCTCGGCGGCGGGGTGACCCGCAACGCCGTCATCGGCAAGGTCCACCGCCTCGGTCTTTCGGGACGCGTGAAGGCCGGCGCACCGGCCCCGCAGCGTCCCGCCAAACCGAAGCTCATCCAGGCGACCCCGCCCGCGGACGAGCCCCCCCGGCCGTCCGCCGACTTGCCCGGCCCGGCACCGGCCGAGACCGCCGTCGACCATCGCTGGGCGCGCGACATCGCCCTGCCGGAGTCGAAGCGCGTCGGCATCCTGGAATTGCGGGACTCGATGTGCAAGTGGCCGATCGGCGACCCGTCGAAGCCGGATTTCGCCTTCTGCGGCGCGCGCGCGGCCTCCGGCATGCCGTATTGCACGGAGCATTGCCGCATCGCCTATCAGCCGGCCGCCGAGCGGCGGCGTCTCAGGGCCTGACCCGGGGAGGGGCGCGGGGAACCCTCTCCCCGAGGGGGAGAGGGCAGGGTGAGGGGGAAGCGCCCTCTCCGGACAGCGCACTTCCCCCTCACCCGGTCGGCTACGCCGACTCGACCCCGGATCGGGTCCGGGGCAGGCTCTCTCCCCCTCGGGGAGAGGTAGACCGCGCTCTACGTCCAAATGCGATAGCTGACCCGCAGGGGAGGTGGGCACCCGGCCCTCGATCACCCCTGAACGATCGTCCGCCTACCCGAATGTCTCGTCGAAGGCGTAGCCCGAACCCCTGACCGTGCGGATCGGGTCGCGCTCGTCGGTGTCCGCCAGCGCCTTGCGCAGCCGGCCCACATGCACGTCGACGGTGCGCTCGTCGATATAGACGTCGCGTCCCCACACGCTGTTCAGGAGTTGCTCGCGCGAGAAGACGCGGCCGGGGCTGCGCATCAGGAACTCCAGCAGGCGGAACTCGGTCGGCCCGAGATGGAGGTCACGGCCGGCGCGCCGCACGCGGTGCTGGACGCGGTCCATCTCCAGGTCGCCGGCGGCCAGCCGCTCTGCGATCTCGGCCGGCTTCACGCGGCGCAGCAGCGCCCGCACCCGCGCCAGGAGCTCCGGCACGGAGAAGGGCTTGACGACGTAGTCGTCCGCGCCCGTCGCGAGACCCCGGACGCGATCCGCCTCCTCGCCCCGCGCAGTCAGCATGATGATGGGGAGCCGCTCCGTCTCGCGCCTCAGCCGGAGGCGCCGACAGAGCTCGACGCCCGACAGGCCCGGCAGCATCCAGTCGAGCAGGAGGAGGTCCGGCACGTGCTCGCGCAACGCGAGATCCGCCTCTTCGCCGTGGTCGACGGTCTCGACGTCGTAGCCCTCGGCCTCGAGATTGTAGCGAAGGAGCGTCGTCAACGCCTCCTCGTCCTCGACGACCATGACCCGCATGCGTGCGTCCATCGTTCCTTGTCCCGCGCCTCGCCCTGCCGGCTCCACGCACGCGCCACGGCCGGGATATATGACGCCGAGGTGACAGATCCGTGACACGCCTCGCCGGTCCGCAACTCTGCACCGGTCCCGCCTGCCGATCCCGATTGTCGAGCCGCACCGGCCCGGTTACACACGGGGACGTCCCGCGCCCCGCGCGGGCGTCACGGGGCGATGGGCGATGCTGCGAGCTTTGGGCGTGATCCTGGCCGGGACGATCGGTCTCGGCGGATGCGCGTATTTCCCGACCGACCCCGACCCGATCCGCGTGGTCGATTCCCCGGCCGACGTCTTCGCGTGCCGCAAGCTCGGCTCGACCGGCGCCCCCGTCCGGACGGACGGCAACAGGCCGTACTTCTACGGGAGCCTCACGAAGGTCGTGCCGGCCACGAGCCCGGAGGCGAGTCCGGCCTTCGGGACCTACGGCGTCCAGCCGGCGAGCGACAACCTCGCGGTGCGCCTCAACGGGATGCGCGACGCCGCCTTGGCGCTCGGCGCGACCGATCTCCTCCTCACGCGCCGCCGGTATCGCGACTGGTCCTACATCGAGGGCGTGGCGTATCGCTGCCGCGTCTGACGCAGGCGAGCGCGGGATCGGCTCAGGTCTCGGTCGCGGCTTTCAGGACGGCCTCGGTCCGGGTCCGGTCGCTGACGTCGGACAGGCTCCCGTCGAGCCCGTCGCTCTCGATCGCGTCCTGGACCGCCTCGCGGTCGATGGGCACGGACCCGACCTGGTGCACCAAGTCCACGATGCCGAGCGCCCGCTCGGCGCAATCGGGACATTCCCGCGCGATCTCGGACGCCAAGAGCGCGATCGTCTCGAGCAGCGCCTCCGTGCTGGCCGCCATCCTGTCGCCCTCTCCCTGCCCGCCGTATCAGCATCGACGATGAGGCCCGCGCTGTCGAGGCGTCCGGCCCGCGGATGAGCCGCCCGCCCGCAAAGCTGCCGATCGACGACGCGCTGCCGGACCTCATGGGTGCGCTCGCGGCCGGGCCGAACGCGGTCCTGGTCGCGCCGCCGGGCGCCGGCAAGACGAC
>CAXUHE010000285.1:0-4376 GCA_964250725.1 uncultured Enterovirga sp.
CCTCGCCCAAGAGCTTCACGCCGGCCTCCGCCAGCTCCTTGAAGTCGCTCTCCACCATGCCGGGCTCGATCACGGGCGCGCCCGCCATGATCTTCATGCCGCCGGGACGGAAGTTCGTGAAGGCGCGCTCGGCGAAGATCGCCATCGCCTTCAGGCCCACGATGTCCTTCGGGCGGCCCGGCATGTGGACCTCGCCGGCCGAGATCATGGTGGTGACGCCGCCGTTCAGCGTCGAGTCGATCCAGTTCATCTGGCTCTGGCGCGGCGTCCAGTCGCCCGCCACGGGGTGGACGTGGCTGTCGATCAGGCCGGGCGCGATCGGCGACCCCTTGGCGTCGACCACGGTCGTCGCGCCCGCCTGGTCGATGTCCTTGGCGTGGCCGACCGCCGTGATGCGCCCGCCGACCGCCACGATCGTGTCCGCGTCCAGGATCGGCCGCTCCAGCGCGCCGGACAGCATGAGCCCGATATTGCGGATGACCAGCTTCGCGTTCGGATCGACGCTCGTTTGCGCGTCCTGCGCCATGACATTCCTCTCCGGGCCTTGGATCTCGATCTCCGAGATCGTTCGTACGCGAATGATTCCAGCGTGCAAAGGGCGCGCGATCCGGGCGGTCCGGCATCGCGCTCGATCGGCGCGAGTCGAAATGCATAAGGATTCTGATCTAGGAGGAGGAACGCGGGTTGGCAGCCGCGGTCCAAGCGTTCGAGTCCCAGCTGATGGCCAGACCTCCATCTTCCAAAGCCACGTCCGGCGGCGCGATCGACCCTCCGGCCGACGGCGCCCTGACGGCCCGGCAGGCCAAGGCGCTGCACGCGAAGCTCGCGCCCGAACTCGCGGCGCATAACCGGCGCTACCATGCGGAGGACGCGCCGACCGTCTCGGACGCGGAGTACGACGCGCTGCGCCGGCGGATCGAGGCCCTGGAAGCCGCCTTCCCGGAGCTCGCGGCCGCGAGCCCGAGCACCGAGGTCGGGGCCGCGCCCTCCTCGACCTTCGCGAAGATCCGCCACCGCGTGCCGATGCTGTCGCTCGGCAACGCCTTCTCGGACGAGGAGATCGGCGAGTTCGTGGAGCGGATCCGCCGGTTCCTCGGCCTCAAGCCCGAGGCCGAGATCGCGTTCACGGCCGAGCCGAAGATCGACGGCCTGTCGCTCTCGCTGCGCTACGAGGCGGGGCATCTCGTCAGCGCGGCGACGCGGGGCGACGGCAGCGTCGGCGAGGACGTGACCGCGAATGCCCGCACGGTCGCGGACATCCCGGGAACGCTCGCCGGGGATGGCGTGCCGGACGTGTTCGAGGTGCGCGGCGAGGTGTACCTGACGCACGCGGATTTCGCCGCGATCAACGCCCGGCAGGTCGAGTCGGGCAAGGAGCCGATCGCCAACCCGCGCAACGGCGCGGCCGGGAGCCTGCGCCAGAAGGACCCGGCGGTCACCGCGGCCCGCCCGCTCAGGTTCTACGCCTACGCGTGGGGCGAGACCAGTTCACGGCCGGCCGACACGCAATCCGGGATGGTGGAGGCGCTCGGCCGGTTCGGCTTCAGGACGAACCCGCTCCCCATCTGCCGCTCGGTCGAGGAGATGCTGGCGCAGTACCACCTCATCGAGGGGCGTCGCGCGGGCCTCGGCTACGACATCGACGGCGTCGTCTACAAGGTCGACGACCTGGCGCTCCAGGAGCGGCTCGGCTTCGTGTCGCGCGCGCCGCGCTGGGCGCTCGCGCACAAGTTCTCGGCCGAGCAGGCGACGACGGTCATCGAGGACATCGATATCCAGGTCGGCCGCACCGGCGCGCTGACGCCGGTCGCGAAGCTCCGGCCGGTCACCGTCGGCGGCGTCGTGGTGCAGAACGCGACGCTGCACAACGAGGACTACGTCAGGTCGATCGGGACGGACGGCCAGCCGATCCGCGACGGCCGAGATTTCCGGATCGGCGACACGGTGACGATCCAGCGCGCGGGCGACGTGATCCCGCAGGTGCTGGGCGTGGTGGAGCGGGCCGAGGGCGCGCAGCCCTACGTCTTCCCGACGACCTGCCCGGTCTGCGGCAGCCGGGCGTCTCGCGAGGTCAACCCGCGCACCGGCCGGCCCGATTCGGTGCGGCGCTGCACGGGCGGGCTCGTCTGCCCGGCCCAGGCCGTCGAGCGGCTGAAGCACTTCGTGTCGCGCGCCGCGATGGACATCGACCGGCTCGGCGACACGATCGTCGAGACGCTGTTCGCCGAGGGTCTCGTGGCGAAGCCCGCCGACCTGTTCACGCTCGAGTTCGAGCCCGTGCGCCGGGCCATCGCGGCGCGGCGCGACCGGCAGATCGCCGAGCGCTTCGCGGCGCAGAACAAGGTGCGCGCCACGAAGGCGAAGCGCGCCGAGGAGAGCGTCGAGGTCACGAACATCCTCTCCTCGATCGCGGCGCGACGCCGCGTGCCGCTGCCGCGGCTCGTCTTCGCGCTCGGCATCCGGCATATCGGCGAGGTCACGGCGATGGCGCTCGCGAAGCACTTCGCCGACATGCCGGCCGTGATGGCGGGCGTCGCGGCGGCGGCCGCCGCGCAGGCCGGGCCGGACTGGCTCGCCTTCGCGGAGACGGGCCGGATCGGCGACAAGGGCCGGGAGGAGCTCGTCGCCTGGGCGACGTCGGCCGACCCGGACACCCCCATACCGGGGCTGCGCAGCGATCAGCGTGAAGCGATGAGCGAGCGCTACGGCGATCCGGCGGGCTGGCGCGACGCCATCGCGAAGGCTGCGGCCGCGCGGCCGGGCGACGCCTACCTGGCGCTCGCGGGCGACGGCGACATCGGCGAGGTCGCGACGGGCGCGCTCATCGCGTTCTTCGCGGAGGCGCATAACGTCGAGGCCGTGCAGGCTCTCGTCGCCCAGGTCTCGACGGAGCCCGTGGAGCGCCCCTCGCAGAGCTCGGACGTCTCGGGGCTGACGGTCGTGTTCACCGGCACTCTGGAGCGCATGACCCGGCCGGAGGCGAAGGCGATGGCCGAGCGGCTCGGCGCCAAGGTGTCGGGCTCGGTCTCCGCCAAGACGGACATCGTGGTGGCGGGGCCGGGTGCCGGCTCCAAGCTGAAGGAGGCCGAGCGGCTGGGCGTGAAGGTCGTGTCGGAGGATGAATGGCTTGTGATGGTCGGGCGCGGGGCGTGAGGCGGGTGAGAGGCGCGGGTTCCCTCTCCCCGCGTAGCGGGGAGAGGTCGAGCAGGCCGCGGCAGCGGCGGCCCGGGCGGAGCCAGCCAGGGGACCCCGCCCGCGAAGCGGTAAGGGGTGGATGGCGGAGGGGAGGGGTAGGCTCGCGAGCGGTGTCGAGGGTCAAGTGCCCCTCATCCGGTCGCACTGACGTGCGACTCGACTTCTCCCCGCAGGCGGGGAGAAGAGAACGAGCGGCCTGCCTCAGGCGGCCTTCAGCGCCGCCGCCTCGTCCAGCGCCGCGTGCAGCACCTTCTCGCGGTTCTCCGGTCCGAGCGCGATGCCCTCCGCGACGATCACCTCGAGGTCGCGCACGCCGATGAAGCCGAGCGCTGCGCGCAGGTAGCTCTCGGCGTGCTCGAAGGCCGCGTTGGGCGAGCCGGCCGAGTAGATGCCGCCGCGCGCGACCGCCAGGACCACGCGCTTGCCGTGCACCAGGCCCTCGGCGCCGTTCGCCGTGTAGTGGAAGGTCTTGCCCGCGACCAGGATGCGGTCGATCCAGGCCTTGAGCTGGCTCGGCACCGTGAAGTTGTAGAGCGCGACGCCGATCACCACGATGTCTGCCGCCAGGAACTCGGCCAGCACCTTGCCGCCGAGCGAGAGGTTCTCCTGCATCGCCTGGTCGTGCTGGACGTCGGCCGACTGGCCCGCGAGGTAGGCGCCCGTGAGGTGCGGGATCGGGTCCGCCGCGAGGTCGCGGTAGGTCACGGTGAGGCCGGGCGTCTCGTGCGTCAGGCGCTCGACGACGGCCTTGGAGATCGCGCGGCTGACGGAGTTGCCGCCGAGGATGCTGGAATCGAGATGCAGGAGGTTCATCGACTGACCTTGGGTTGAGTGGTATCGGTTTGTGCCCGAGGCTCAATAGATGACTGCCCGGCCGGCCCACAAGGAGGCACATTCGTGACACCCGAGCACAGCGATGTGACTACAGATCATGACGTCGCCGGATCCTGCCTCCTCGTCAGCGGGATCATCTCCCGCATCGGCGACAAGTGGAGCGTGCTGACCATCATGTGCCTCGCGGCCGGCCCGCGCCGCTTCAACGAGCTGAAACGCGTCATCGGGGGCATCTCGCAGCGCATGCTGACCTTGACGCTGCGGGGACTGGAACGCGACGGGCTCGTGACCCGCACGGTCTTCCCGACCGTGCCGCCGCGGGTGGATTACGAGCTGACCGATCTCGG